>NZ_JADPZX010000001.1:0-306041 GCF_015712165.1 Streptomyces spinoverrucosus
GCGCTTCGGCTGGGACAAGCTCACCGGCGTCCAGCAGTGGATGTGCGAACACATCCTCGGGATCGAGCGCGCGACCGATGACGAGAAGCCGCGCCCGCGCCGTACGCAGGCCGACAAGTGGGCGATGAACTTCGCGGCCGCCAAGCAGTTCTACGAGCGCGAGGGGCACCTTCGGGTGCCGAGGCAGCATGTCGAGCGGATCGTCATCGGCGGCGCCGGAGACGGCGACAGCGGCGAGGACCAGGAGGAGCGGGAGCTCCGTCTCGGGGCATGGGTCGGGAATCAGCGGAGCAGGGCCGCGACGCTGTCGCCGGAGCGGGTGGAGCAGCTGTCCGCCATCGGGATGCGTTGGGCGTAGCCGGACGACCAGCGAGGGGCCGGGCAGGAGTTCCTGTCCGGCCCCTCTGGCACTCGTGCGACTTGGGATGTCTACGGTCCGTCGCCCGACCGCTCGCCGCCGATTTCCGCTCCCAGGTAGCTCTCGCGCAGGTACTCATGGACCGCCTGCTCAGGGACCCGGAAAGCTCGGCCGACACGGATGGCAGGGAGATGACCGCTGTGGACCAGGCGGTAGACCGTCATCTTGGAGACGCGCATGACGGAAGCGACTTCCGCGACGGTCAGGAACACCACCTCGTTCAAGGGGCGCTGCCTGGCCGGCCTGCTCGGTGCCGGAGGCGTCGGGATGTCCTCCCATGGGGCCGGGGCGTCATCGGCAGGCTCGCCCAGCATCTGGAGGAGTTGCTCCTTGCGTCGTGCCAGGCTCTCCCGGTCGACTTCTGCGACTCCCGCCGTCTGGTCCATGAGGTGGCCGATCAGGGTGTCGGTGTCGATGGAGCGGCTCCGCTCGTTGTCCGTCATGCCTGCTCCTCCTTTTGTTCGCGTGGCGGGAGTTCCTCGGCTTCTCCAGTGCCTACTGGCTTAACAGCCTCACGCAGCGCGGCACGAGCCTTGGCTATGTGCTTGCGGACTCCGGATGGCTGCAGGTCCAGTAGGTAGGCGATCCGGGCCGCGGAGTACTGCTCGATGAAGAACAACACGGCGATCTGGCGGCGTCGTTCTGGAAGGTTGCGGATCACCTCCAAGCAGCACTCGAGGTCAGCACGGGCTAGGACCACGTCCACGAGATCGGGTCCCCGACCGGCGTACCTCTCTCGCTCCTCCGTGTCGAGACGCTCCAGTTTGCGGGAGCGGCGGATGCCGTCGACCCACTTGTGGTGAACCACGCTGCGCAGCCAGTTGCGGCGCTCGTCATCGGTGCGGTCGACAAGTGAGCTCCACTGAACCGCGGCGGCGAGGAAGGCCGTCTGCACGAGGTCTTCGGCTGCGGACTGGTCCTCTCCGGTCCGGACCATGGCGTAGCGCACCAGCCACTCGGCTTCCAGCTCCCATAACGCTGCGATCTGCCGCCTCGTCTCCGGGGGGAGTCGCATCCCTCCTTGACTCACACCGGTCCCCCTTCATGGTCTGTGACTTCTCCTACCTGCACCCGCATAGCAGGCCCCCCTCGCCCTCGTTCCTGCACCACCACCGTCCCGGCGGGCGCGTTGCGCACCAGGGCGATCAGGGTTGCTCTTCGCTGCCATTCCGCCACCAGAGCTGACATGCCCACAAGGACGGCAACGAGACAGATCCCCAACCAGACCCTGGGCTGCGATAGGACCATCCACAGCCCGCCTGTCCAGCGCCCCAGAAGAGTGTTCACGTCATGGAGTCGAACGAGGGGCCAAAAGCGCTGCCCCTCCGCATCAAGATTTTTCGAATTGCGGCGACGCTGTCGGAGGACCGGCGCGAGCAGCGGGCCGTAGCTGGGTCGCCGACTCCCTTACTGGCATTCGACCCGCTAGACGGTTTTCGGGCACGACGAAGGCCCGGACCCGCGTCCGGGCCTTCGTCGTGCCGCGGAATCTTTCTTCCCGGCCGCTGCTGTCCGGGGCCTGACTTCCAGCTCTACGGGGTGAGGAAGCCGCGCCTGGGAGGACGAGACGCAAGCACTTGAGACCTGCCACTGTCCCGCTTCCTCGTCCGAACTCTTGCCGGAGGCAGTACCGATGACCACCTGCCAGACGCCCAGGGCAATACCCGTGCCGATCGCCGCTACGCTGAACAACGCCACCCTGGGCTCGGGCCGAAGCCCCGCAGGGACGCTCTCAGGCAGAGAGCAGCAGGACCGCCGACCGCGAGGCGCTCACCACCCCCACGCGGACGACACCACGCAGGTGTCCGCCGTCTCTGTTCCTCCGCCTCGTAGGAGACTCCCGATGTCTCGGGATCCGCACTCCCCCGTACCTGCCCGATCCGAACCGCCCAGCACACCCAGCGCAGGACTGCCGTCGGAGGCCCCGCTGCTGTCGGTGCACGCCGCCGTGGTGTTCCTGGCGGCCGTCATCATCGGCCTCATCATGGGCGGGCTCATGTTCTTCCACGAGAAGTCTGTGCCCGTGGCCGTCGCGACGGGGTTGGTGGCCGCTGGAGGCAGCGTTCCCGTGCTGCACAAGCTGATCGGCTGACCGGCGGTGGGGCCGGGCTGGTCTGTCTGCCGGCCCCACCGCATGGCCCCTGGATCAGGTGCTCACTTCGGTGATGGTGTCCGCGATCAGGACGGGCAGGTGGTTGAGGGCGCGTTCCAGGAGCCGTTCGATCGAGACGGCGTGCTGGCTGTTGTCGACGCTGATGTTGGTCACCCAGCTCGCGGGTTCGTAGCGGGCGAGCATCGACAGGGCGTACAGGACCGCCCACCAGGCCATCAGTGGGTGCAGTTCGCGGGACATCGGGGCGAGGACGGGAAGGAAGTACCGCTGGCCCGCGTAGGGGCGGGTCATGGCCAGCAGGTGCTCCAGGCGCTCGGCCGGAGTTGCCGATCCCTGGGGCATCTCCCAGTTGATCACCAGTTCGCCGCCACCGTGGTCGTAGCGGGTGTACTCGGGTGTCGCCGCAGCGCCAAGGTTGAAGGCGCGAGTGGTCACGTAGCTCTCGTGCCGGGCAACAGCCGGGTACGCGGTGAGGAAGTCGGCCAGCGCCTGGCGACTGCCGTCGTCGATGACCCGGTCCGGGATGTCGCACACGGGGATGCTCAGCAGAGGGTGGTCCTGCTGGTGGATGGCGCTCGCGGCGGCGAAAAGCGGGGTGGGCCGCTCGCGCCCGGTGAGCGGGTAGCCGAGGTTCAGGGGCAGCAGGTCCCACACGTCTTCCAGGCGCACCGCGTCCTTCTGCCACACCGGGGAGTCGAGGACTTCGCTGACCCGGACGAAGCTGCCGTGGGTGCCGGGCGGGTCGGTGCGGATCTCGATGTCGGGGAAGGGCCGGTCGAACCCGGAGGCCTTGATCCCGTGGGTGACGAGCCGCCAGTCCTCGCCCTTGAGAGTCACCGCGGCGGCCGCGATGGCGCGGCCGGCCTGGCTCAGGCCGTAGGAAACCTGGAGGGGGCGCGTGGCGGGACCCACGACGGCGGCGGCGCGGAACATCTGCTCGGTCTGCTCCAGGGCCGCCGCGTAGGTCTTGCGGCGGGAGGCCGTTCCGGCGGCCCCGCCCGGGGGCTTCCAGCGGCTGGCCCGCAGCCGCTCCCACGCCTCATCGGCGTCCACATCGATGTACTCGGGACGCTACCCGCTGTCGAGTTGACGCCGCTGAGTGATTTTTTCTCTCGCGTACGCGGGCGCGGATCTAAGCGAATGAGTCCAACTTGCCTATTTTTGGAGGCTCTTGACAGTGCTTCAGATGTTCTGTCACGGTCTTGTCGCCCGCTCCGGGCGGACCGCGAGAGAGGAAGATCCCCATGGCACGACGCACCGAGTACGACGAGAGCCAGGCCGCCGGACGTCTCCGGGTGCCGATCGCCGCCTTCCGCTGGGCGCGGCACACTGGCCTCGTCCCAGCCCCGGATGCCTCCTCCTACCAGTGGTCGCGGGCCGCTGTGGAGGCGATGGACGCGGACGCGGTCCGGGCCTCGCTCCCCCACGAGCCGATCGCCGCCGCGGCGGCCGCGGACCGGATCGCCCGGGCCCTGGGCACACCGAACGTGCCCGATGAGCCGCCGGTCGTGAGCGCCTTCGCGGTGCGCCGGCTCATCGCCTGCGGGCTGCTGACCGACCTGACGGCGAACCCGGAGGCCGTGCTGATCAACCCCGCCCAGGTGACGGCGGTCTGCGGCATCGAAGGCCTCGCGCAGCGGCTCGCCGACGAAGCGCCGCTCGGGCCGGACCAGGCCGCTGCCCGGCTGGGCGTGAGGAGGGTCGACTTCGACTACATGCGTGACTTGTTGTGGGTACGGCCGGCGGAACGACGTGAGGTGCGTTTTGGCACGTCGCGGGCCGGGGCGGTGATGGTCCCGCTGTTCACCACGGCGTCCGTCGACGCCCTGCCCGAGGCTCATCCCGAGGTCGACTGGGAGCAGCTGCGCAGCGTCGGGAAGGGCCAGCGGTCCCCGCTCGCCGCCCTGGTGAAGGCCAAGCAGCAGGAGCAGGAGGCCGCCGCGGTGTGAGCAGGCGCCACTGTGACTGAGCACTTCAGTTGGCCAGATGAGCGTCACAGCTGACTGCGGGCGTACCCACATGGGGGACTTTCTGACCTTTCAAGGTTCGTACGCGTCCTCGATGCCTAGTCTTCCAACGCAGCGACAGGCCACGGGGAGGGCTGGATGTCTCAGCTGAACAGGGGTGCCATCGACCAGGCTGCGCTGTGGTCGGCCGCCCTTGCCGCAGTGATCACCCTGTCGCTCGGTGATGGTCGTTACGACTGGCTGAGTTTTGCCTTGGGGACGTCCCTCGCACTGCAAATCTCCGCCTTCTACCGTCCCGCACCTCACGAACCTGACAGGCAGTGGGACCGCTGTACCGCAGCGGGGAGTTTCGGAGCGGTCAGCGGGCTGGTTACCGCGATGGTCCTGGCCTGGCCGGTGCAGGCGGCGATCGGGACGCCGCGGCGGTGCCGGGAAGGCGAAGCCAGTTTGGACGACTGTGCTGGCGCCGCAGCGTACCCGTGGCTGGGAGTGGTGTGGTTCACGGCCGCTATCGCGCTTTCGTGCTGGCACTGGTCAAAGGTGGTCCTCCGGTCGGCACCAGAGCCGTCCTGAGCTATCAGTCGTCCGTCGTCGATCTGGCGTGCGCAAGTGGCCGTCCATCGCGCTCACTGGCCATCTGAAGTGCTCAGTCTGAGCTGTACTGAGATTTGTGGAGTCCCTGATGCCAGGGTTACGGTCCTGGCGAAGGAGATCCACCAGCACCATGGCAGCACCCCGTAAATATCCGGACGAACTGCGCGAGCGCGCGATTCGCGAGGTCCGCACCACCGGCCGCCCGATCGCGCACGTCGCGAAGGACCTCGGCATCCACAAGGAAGCCCTGCGAGGCTGGGTCCGCCAGGCCGAGGCCGACCGCGGCGAGCGGGACGACCGGCTCACCACCGCCGAGCTGGACGAGTTGAAGCAACTCCGGAAAGAGGTAGCGGAGTTGCGGCGGGCGAACGAGATCTTGAAAGCCGCCTCGGTGTTTTTTGCCCAGGAGATCGACCGTCCCCGGACGAGGCCGAGCAGGTGATCGACCACCTGCGCGAGAGGGGCCTTGGGGTCGATCCCGTCTGCCGGGTGCTGGAGCTGTCGCCGTCGACGTACTTCGCCCGCAAGAAGCGGCCGAAGTCGGCCCGCCGGCTCCGGGACGAGCAGCTCATGCCGCTGATCGAGGAGGTCCACGCGGAGTCGGGCGGCACCTATGGCGCCCGCCGGATCACCCGCGCGCTTCGGCGCAAGGGCCACGGGGTGGCCCGCTGCACCGTCGAGAGGCTGATGGCCGAGCTGGGCCTGGAGGGCGTCATCCGTGGCCGGCGGCGTCGGACCACGATTCCGGAACCGTCGGCGCCGCGTCCGCCGGACCTGGTCGACCGCGACTTCACCGCCTCCCGGCCCGATCAGCTGTGGGTCGCGGACATGACGTATGTCCGCACCTGGTCGGGATGGGCGTATGTGGCGTTCGTCCTGGATGTGTACTCGCGGATGATCGTCGGCTGGCAGGTCGCGAACCACATGCGGACCGAACTCCCTCTGGACGCCCTGGAGATGGCGCTCTGGCGGCGTCGGATCAAGAAGGACTCCGGACTGATACACCACAGCGATCGCGGGTCGCAATACGTATCAATTCGGTATACCGACCGGCTCGCCGACATCGGCGCCTCAGCCTCCGTCGGCTCCGTCGCGGACTCGTATGACAACGCGATGGCCGAGGCGCTGAACGGCACCTTCAAGGCCGAGCTGATCGAGATGCAGGGACCCTGGAAGGACGTCGACCAGGTCGAGCGGGCGATCTTCCAGTGGATCACCTGGTACAACGAAGAGCGTCTTCACTCCGCGCTCGACTACGTGCCGCCGGCCGAGTACGAGGAAGCCTTCTGGCGCAGCCAGGAGCAAACCCCGCAGTCCGCCTGAACCAATCAAGATCGGACTCTACGAAACTCGGGGCAGCTCAGTCACAGCCACCCGTGTGAGTGATGACAGCCGGGCGGTTCGGCGAGACGCTCAGCAGAAAGTCGAGAACACCCAAGACCACTTCAGGGCCCGGTCGCGTAGCGCGGCCGGGCTCGCGCCATGCGGCGCGGCTGTACCGCAGCAGCTGTGCCGCCCGGGCCGCCTGCTGGCCGTGCGGAAGTGCGCCAGCAGGCGGCCGGTGTCCCGAAGGCGCAGGCTGAGGGGGTGGAGTGGCCCGTGGACGTCGCCCTCGCGCGGCCTGTGACGCAGCTGCCGACAGGCCCGTCGTGGGCGTACGAAATCAAGTTATGGACAGGGTTTCAGCCTGTCCGGTGTCCAGACTCAGGTCCTGCTTGATAGTCCTGAAATCGACGGCGGCCTCACCGCGGTCGCCCTATCTCACCGGTCGCTGGTTAAGCGCCGCTTTCCGGGCTCGGGGGGGGGCTGGAAGGACTGGATCATTCAGGCGATCAGTCGGCGCCAGGCGTCCGGGGGGCATCGGCCGTGGCGCCGAGGACTCCGGCGTTGGCCATCAGCAGCACGAGATCGCGGCTGGTGAAGTCCTCGCGCAGCTGCCCGCAGTCCTTGGCGCGGCCGACCTCGCATCCAGCGTCGTCCGCACTCCGCTTTCGCCATTTCTCCCGTCCGGCAAGCAGCTGCTGGAAGGCGAGCGCGGTGGCTTCGTCAGCGGCCGCGACGTCGACGACCAGGCGGTACGGCGTGGTGGTGGAGGAACTGGCGGTGGAAGTCATGGCGCAGCTGCCGGACGACCCGGCGCGGCAGGAGGTGATGGCGCTCGTGGAGGTAGCGCGGAGGGATCCGCGGGCCTGGCCCGATGTGCGTGATCCGGGCTCGGTTGAGGAGATCCGGGAGGCCTTCGGGCGGCGGTGCTGGATCCAGTACATGCCGTACGCCGGAGCGATCGAGGTCCGTGATATCGGGTGGGCGGACTGATCACTATCCGTCCCGGTCGGTCTTCGGGGGGTTCTTTGGGGGGCCGGGCGGATCGTGCCTCCTCAACGCTCTATGGCCCGGCCGGCGCGTGGGTCAGCGCGCCGAGCTCAGTGGCATGACTCTGCGGTACGTCGGCGCTGCGATCACCGCGACCGCGACGTGCATCAGGAGCAGCGCCACCACACCGGTCACCTCGCCCTCGCCGAACAGGAAAAAGTCCGGCACGAAGGACAACACGACGACCGACGGGACGAGTCGGCGGAGCAGCCGTTCGGGATCGGAGGAGAACCTGCGGACGAGGGCCCACCCGACGGACCCTCCCAGCACTCCCAGCGCGGTCAGAAAGACGTACGACGAGGGCTCCAACGGGCGGAAGTCGTCCGGTGCACCGAGCGCGTGCGCCAGTACGGCGATCAACGCGTTCACCAGCGAGGACAGCAGGAAGGCGACGAACACACCTCCCGCCACCATGATCGGACCCCGACGGGTGGGGAGCGTCTCAGAGACACGGGACATGGCAACTCCAAACGGATGTGAGGGACATTGGTCAGTTCTTGGGGCTACTGGTGGCATCCACTTGCTGAAGGAGACGGCCGACGTCGACGCCGTCACGCCTGTCGGCCGCGCGCCGTGTCGTAGCCACGAGGTAGGCGACGGCAACGGCGAAAACCAGCAGCGCAGTCCAGTCGTTCAGGCGCAGGCCGAGGATGTGGTGGGCCTCGTCCACCCGCAGGTACTCGATCCAGAAGCGACCTGCGGCGTACGCAGCGGCGTACAGCGCGAACGCCCGCCCCCGGTCGAGACGGAAACGGCGATCCGCCCACAGGACCAGGGCAACAACGCCGAGACACCACAACGACTCGTACAGGAACGCCGGGTGATACGTGGCCAGGTTCGGGGTGGCCTCAGGCCGGTGCGCGGGGTCGATCTCCAGGGCCCAGGGGAGAGTGGTGGCCCGCCCGTAGAGCTCCTGGTTGAACCAGTTGCCCCAGCGGCCGATGGCCTGGCCCAGCGCGATGCCGGGAGCGACGGCGTCGGCGAACGCGGACAGGGCAACGCCCTTGCGGCGGCAGCCGATCCAGGCTCCGACGGCCCCACCGGCGATGGCGCCCCAGATACCGATGCCTCCGTCCCAGATGAAAAGGGCCTTGACCGGATCGCCGCCCTTGCCGAAGTACAGCTCGCCGGACGTGATCACGTGGTAGAGGCGGGCACCGACGACACCGAATGGAACCGCCCACAGGGCGATGTCCGCCACGACGGTCTTCTCTCCGCCGCGAGCGGCCCATCGACGGCCACCCAGCCACACCGCGGCGGCGATGCCGAGGATCAGCATCAGTGAGTAGCCGCGCAGTGGGAGCGGGCCCAGGTGGACCTCGCCGATGGACGGGCTGGGAATGAAGGCCAGGAGCACTGGTGGTTCCTCACAAGGGGCGGTGGAAGAGCAGGCCGTCGGCTCCGGGGCCGATCGTCGCCGCCCGCGCCCCTCCCGCACATCGACCGATCGACGCGCCCTGCATCCACCGATCGGTGAACCCGCCCCCGCTGGTCGGCTGATTCTGCCGCTACGCGGCTGCACCTACTCTGTAGGCCATGGCACTGCAACAGGCGTGGGACCGGCAGCGGTGGAAGGCCATGGGGCAGCACGCCTTCTTCGTCACCGTGCTCGCCTTGTCCATGCCGGGTGCGCTGGCCGGGGCGGATATGACGACCGGCGCCGCGCTGTCGCGGATCGGCCCGGCAGTGGGGCTCGCCCTTTGGTATGCGTACTGGATCGCGCTGCGCGGTGGCACCGACCGCCCGCCGCTGCCCTACCTCGTCGGGGCCCTGTCCGGGTGGGCGGTCATGGCCGTGGTGGACCCCGCGTTCCTCCCGGTCGCCATGGCGGTGCTGAGCCCGTACCTGCTGCGGTGGGCCTGGTGGTCGGCCGGCGGGGTGCTGGTGCTGGGCGCCGCCTGGTCGTGGCAGAGCCTGACCACGGACGGCCCCGTCGACGTGCGGGCGCTCACGGGATGCGTACTCGGTACCGCCGTGGCGGTCACGATCACCTGCTACGTCGCGACCCTCGACCATGAGAGTCACAAGCGGCAGCTACTCCTCGACGAGCTCACCGCCACCCAGGCCGAACGCGCGGCAGCGGAACGCCAGGCGGGCACCCTGGCCGAACGCCAGCGCCTGGCCCGCGAGGTCCACGACACGCTCACCCAGGGGTTCGCCTCCATCGCCATGCTGCTGGACGCCGCACGCGACGACCTGCCACCCGGCTCCCCTGCGGCCCGCCGCGTCGAGCAGGCCATGCGCACGGCCCGGGACAACCTCGCGGAGAGCCGCCGCCTCGTGCACGCTCTTCGCCCGGCGCCACTGGACCGCACGCACCTGGCAGAGGCGGTCCGTGAACTCACCGCCCGGCTCGCGGAGGAGACCGGCACCGAGGCCTACACGGTGGTGACCGGCCGCCCGGCCGCCCTGCCTCCCAGCACCGAGGGCGAGTTGCTGCGGGTCGTGCAGGAGGCACTGACCAACGCCCGGCGGCACTCCCGCGCGATGAGTGTCTCGGTCACGCTGTCGTACCTCGGCGACGTCCTGGCGATCGACGTCCAGGACGACGGCACCGGGTTCGCACCCGCTGCCCGGCATACGGGCGTCGGCCTGATCACCATGCGGGAGCGCATTGCCGCTGTGCACGGCACGTTCGCGGTCGAAAGCTCCCCGGGCGAGGGTACGACCGTCGCCGTCACGGTGCCCCTCCCGGTCGAGCCTTCCGCCTCCGCCCCCTCAGCCGTGTCGGGCACCGAGCGGATGGCCCCGGCGTCATGAGGACATCGGCCGGTCCCACGATCCGAGTCCTCCTCGCCGACGACCACCCCGTGGTCCGTGACGGGCTTGCCGCCATGCTCTCCACCCAGCCCGATCTCACGGTCGTCGGCGAAGCCGCCACCGGCGCCGAGGCACTGCGCCAGACCGCCTCACTCGCACCCGACGTCGTGCTGATGGACCTGCAGATGCCCGAAATGGACGGCACGACCGCGACCGCCGCCATCCGTGCCGCCCACCCCGAGGTGCGGGTACTCGTCCTGACCACCTACGACACGGACGCCGACATCACCGCCGCCGTCGACGCCGGCGCAGTCGGCTACCTCCTCAAGGACACCGGACGACACGAGCTCTGCGAGGCCGTTCGGACCGCGGCTCGGGGAGGCGCGCCACTGTCGCCCACCGTGGCCGCCAAGGTCCTCGCCCATATGCGCGGCGACCGGGGAGCCGGCTTGTCCGGCAGGGAGCTCGAAGTCCTGTCCGCCGTGGCCCGGGGGCAGAGCAACAAACAGATCGCCCGCGCCCTGCGCCTGTCCGAGGCCACCGTCAAGACCCATCTGCTGCACATCTACACCAAGCTCGACGTCCGCGACCGGACCGCCGCCGTCACCGCCGCACTTGGCCGAGGAATCATCCGCATGGACTGAAGGCCTTGCTGGAGTGTTGCTCGGCAGTACGGCGAGAGGCCGAGGAGTTCCGTCAGTCGGTCCTCCACCGAGTAGAACTAGGCGGTGCCCGGGCCGGTTTGTGAGAGGCGGACCATGGCGCGGTAGAGGGCGGTGGGCCTCGGGGCGTCGGGCAGCGGGGGGATCGGCGCGCCGGGCGCGGCGTAGGAGCGGAGCATGTGGCCGACGAGGCGGCGCCAGGTGTCGGGGGCGGCGTCGCCGGTGGCGGTGACGACTCCGGCGTTGGCGATGAGCAGGATGACGACGTCCTGGTGAGTGAAGTCCTCGCGCAGGTGCCCGGTGTCCTTGGCACGGGTGATGAGCTCAAGCAGCCGCTCGTACGCCTCGGCGCGGCGGGCTTCCAGCGCCTTGGCGGCGGGGAAGGTCATGGTCAGGACGTCGGCGAAGCCGCGGTCGGCGGCCTGCATGGCGCAGACGGCGTGGAGGTAGCTGATGAAGCCTTGCCAGGGATCGGAGTCGGCCAGTGCCTCGGCGACGGCGTCGGCGTAGGCATCCATGCGATCGGCGAAGACCGCGTTGACGAGTTCCTCCCGGGTGGCGAAGCGCCGGCCGAGCGTGGCTTTGCCGACGCCTGCCTCGCGGGCGACCGAGGCCATGGAGACGCCGAGTCCTTCGGTGGCGTAGAGGCGGCGGGCAGCGGCCAGGATGCGGCAGCGGTTGCGTTCGGCGTCGGCGCGCAGTCCCGGGCCGGGCTGCTGGCCTGGCGTCTGGTCCGAAGGTGGCGAGGTCATACCCCCCACTCTACCCAAGTGGAACGGGCGGCCCGTTTCTGCTGTACGGTGGGCGACAGCAAAAGTGGGACGCCTGGCCCACTTACTTGAAAGGACTTCACCATGCCCAGCATCGCCATCGTCGGAGCCGGCCCCGGCATGGGCCTCGCCATCGCCCGCACCTTCGGCTCGCGCGGCTACGACGTCGCTCTCATCGCCCGCAACCGCGCCAAGCTCGACGACCTCGTCGGCCGACTCACCGCCGAGGGCATCACCGCCGCCGCGTTCCCGGCGGACGTGCGCGACCACGACGCGCTGACCCAGGCCCTCAAGGACGCCGCCACCCGCTTCGGCGGCATCGACGTCCTGGAGCACTCCCCCGCTCCCAGCATCGCCTCCGTGAACCTCACCTCCCCGTCCCAGACCAGCCCCTCCGATGTACAGGGATGGATCGACTTCCTGCTCAACAGCGCCATCACCGCCACCCAGGCCGTCCTGCCCGCGATGCGTGAGGCCGGCGCGGGCACCCTGCTCTTCACCAACGGCGCCGGCTCGGTCGACCCCATCCCGATGCTCGGCAACGTCAACCCCGCCCAGGCGGCGCTGCGCAACTGGGCGCTCAACCTGCACAAGGAGCTGGCCGGCACCGGTATCCAGGCCGCGCACGTCGCCATCGGCGTGTGGATCGGCGCGGGCGGCCCTCCCGAAATCCCGACCGCCGAGGCCGAGGACATCGCCCCTCTCTACTGGGACCTGCACACCCAGCGCGACGAAGCCGAGCGCGTCTTCACCGGCTGACGCCTCCCAGCTCTCCCCCGTGGAAGCCTGACCCGATCACTCCTCATCCGCCGCGGCGGATCCGAAGAAGAAGGTCTCCGCTCCGATGAACGTGTTCGTGTGGATCCTGCAGGGCGTCCTCGCCGCGTTGTTCGTCGCGGCCGGCGTCACCAAGTCCACCCAGCCCCGCGAAAAGCTCATGTCCCAGCTGCCGTGGGTCAGTGACGTCTCGACACCCGTGGTGCGTCTGATCGGCGTCGCCGAACTCGCCGGCGCCCTCGGGCTGATCCTGCCGGGCGCTTTCGACATCGCCACCGTGCTCACCCCGCTGGCCGCCACCGGCCTGGCTGTGATCATGGTCCTGGCCATGGGCCTCCACGCCCGCCGCAAGGAGCCGCAGGCCATCGGGTTCAACGCGATCCTGCTCATCGTCGCCGCGGTCATCATGTGGGGCCGGTTCGGGCCCTATTCCTTCTGACCACCCGGTCTCCCGTCCCTTCACAGCGGCCCGGCCCGCGACCACGCCGGCCGGGCCGCAAGGCGAGGTCGTACTCGGCCGCCGGACTGATCAGGAACGGCTGACCTTCGGGCACGCCCAGGTCATCCAGCCGCTGATCCAGACCGTCGAACAGCGCATTGAACTCCCGTATGAATGGGCTCACTTCCCTCGGCCACGCGAGGTCTCGCCGGGTGAAGTGCACCCGCCACCCTGTGATCGACATGACGCTGGCCGATAGCCGTGGACAGCTCAACAGCGCATAACCCAAATGGGACGGGTTCAGGGCCCTGGCCTCCGTCGATGAGGACCGGGTGGTGCCTCCGGCCGGTGGCGCCACCCTGCACGCTGGCATCGCCCCCGACCCGACCTCTCCCTCGCCGACGTCCCTCGCCTGACGCCGCCGCACTGATGGCAGCACGGCACGGAAGCCCCGCCGAAGCCCGTACGCCGTGGTCCCGACCACAGCAACCTGCCCCGGATTTCCAGGCGACGGTGGGTCAAAGGTCGAACTCCAAGTGCGCGATGTCGGTGAAGCGGACATCCTCCAGCTGGCCGGCGCGGCGGCCGTGGTCCTGGAAGTACACCTCCTTGAGTGCTTCGGCGGCGATCTGCTGGAGCTGCTGGTCGGTGGCGCCCTGCTCCTGGGCGTCGAAGAGGCGGGCGGCGTACTGCGGCGGCAGGGCGACGGTCAGGTGCCGGAGCCGGTCCTCGTCCGTCGACCCGATCGGCGCGGTGTAGCCGATGCGGGCGCGGGTGTCGATGACGATGCCGCCGGTGGTGGCCGCCTGCAGCCGGGCTTTGGCGCGGATCTGTGGCTGCCACCGCTTCTTCACCTCGGTCTCCAGGCGGGCGGCGAGGTCAGGGCGCGGCTTCTTGAACTGGTCCTTCACGTACCGCTCGACGGTGCGCTGGGAGATGCGCAGTATCTGGGCGACGGCCTTGGTGCCCTTGAGCTGCTTGACCAGGTAGCGCATCTGTGCGCCCGCGCTCTTGGGCGCCGGGCGGGTGAACGCCTTCTGCACCGCGGCGTCCAGGCCGTTGCCGAACAGGCTCATCGCGGTCTGCCTACTCTCCGGTGTCCTGGTCGGTGACGGTGCCGTCCTTGATGTACCGGGCGAGGTTGAGCTCCGGAGCGTTGAAGCGCTCGCGGACCTCTTCGCCCCACAGGACAGTCTGGGTGCCCTCGTGCTTGACCAGGCCCGGGTTGATACCGAGCTTGAAGCCGCCGGGCAGCGGCTTGCCGTCCCGGTAGGGCAGGAAGTCCAGCGGGCTCTCGCCGTCGGCCGCGTACACAACGCAGTCGGACAGGATCGCTACTGGGTACTGGCCGGTGAATGCCGCATGCTTGACGATCTTGCGGTGGAGATTGGTCCGCGTGCGGGAGATGACCGCCGCGCGGATGTCCGGCCGCCAGGTCGGGCGGGACAGGGCCCGCCACGGCTCGCCGGGCTTCCAGCCCTCCCCGCGCGGGCGCTCGCGCAGCTTGCCCAGGCCGCCCTTGACCGTCGCCTTGACCGCGTCCACGACGATCGCCAGCTGCGGGTCCCGCCCGCGCCAGCCGTCCATCGCCGCCAGGAAGTCGGCCGGCGCCATGTCGGCGTGCACGCCGAGGTCGGCCATCGTGGCGAGGAACGCGTCCCGCAGCCGGTTGTACCAGCCGTCCAGGTAACGGCCGTTCTCGTAGCGCACCCACGCCTCCATCGGGCGCACCTCGTAGCCCAGCTCCACCGCGTACGCCACCGTCGGCGTCGCGTACCAGGCCGACCCCTCAGGGCGCTCGCCCTTCGGCGTGAACGGGCTGGGCAGCAGACTCGCGTCCAGCTCCGCCCACTTGTCCTTGGCGACCTTCACCCTCGACAGGTCGACGTGGGACAGGTCGACCAGCCAGCTCCCCGGGAGCTTCGCATCGAACACCGGCGCCTTCACACGGGTTGGCTCGCCCAGGCCGACGACCAGGCCGTTGGCCCCGGCCGCGAACGCCATGTTGACGTCCAGGCCGACCAGGTTGCGGCGCATGCATTCGGCGTCGGTGAGCGGGCGCGCCCAGTCGAAGGCCTCCTCGAACAGCTTCTCGCCCGGGCCGCGGACGTGGAAGCGGGGCAAGTCCTTGAGCAGCGGGTGCCCGTCGGGGGCCTCGCACGGCGCGCAGTCGACCGGATCTTCGCCCAGCGAGCCCGGCGTCTTAGTCTCCGACTTCCTGAAGCCGCCGGTGGCCTCGTCACGCACGGCGTGGGTCGGCGGGTGCAGCGCGGTCATCAGCTCCAGGCCCGTGACGGCGGTGGAGCCGCGCGGCGTCATCACCCGGGACGCGAACACGCCCAGGATCCGGGCCAGTTCCGCCGGGGCCAGCTGCCCGGCCCCGCCCCAGTGACGGGAGTCCAGCGCGTGCCACGACGGAATGCACAGCTGCACGCAGGCCCGCTCCGAGCCCTTGGCCGGGCGGTAGATCCGCGCCCACGGCCCGAAACCCCTCTTGGTCAGCTTCCACTCCGCGCGGGCCAGCTGCTTGACGGCCTTGTGGCCCTCCGGGATCCGCCCGGCGAGCCGCTCTTCTTCGGTGAGGGCGACCGGCAAGCCATAGCGCTCCACCGCGGCTTGGGTGAGGACGAGCAGCGGGTCGGCGTCCTTGCCCGGGCCGGACAGTTTCGGCTGCCCGAGCCGGGCCTCTTTCAAGGTCCAGTCGACCAGAGACGGAAGGGACTTGGCGGGCACGTCCAGGACCAAGCCGCCGACGCAGTGCGCGAGGACCTGGCCGTCGTCATCCACGTCGACGACCGCGAGCGGACCGTTGACGAAGCGCGGGTCCGCGCTGCCGGCCGGAGTGTTCGCCGGGGCGGCCTTCCGCCCGGCCGGGCGGCGCGACGTCGACGATGGCCTGGGCATGGCCACCGGACGCGACGCGCCCTCCGGAGCAGCAGCGTTGGTGGTGAAGCGGGTCTGGGTGTTGTGTTCGGCGGTCATGTCCGCAGCCTCGGAGGCCGGAGCTGTGGATACGAGCCGCGCTTCCGGAACCGGGGCGGGAACATGCGCGAAGGTCTTCGGAACAGCCGTGTCCTCAGCGGCCGCCGCAGAGTTGGAGTCGGCGGGGTAGAGCTCCGCGAGCTTGGCGAGCAGGCGCGCGTACGCGTCACGCTCCGGCGGCCTGGGCTCGGTCTTACCGGCCTCCCAGCCGCTGACCGTTGCGCGCCGCACCTGCAGTGCTTCGGCCACCTCATCCAGGGTCAGGCCATGCGCGGCGCGCAGCCGCTTGCGCTCCGCCGGTGGCGGCAGTGCAGAGCGGGACGCGACCAGCGCATCGACCGCGTCGAACAGCTCAGGCATGGAGCACCTCCTGCTCCGCAACCCTAACTATAGGCGCACGTTTCGCGTACCAAATGCGTACGGATAGCGTAAACATCGGTTGGAGTGCACGGTGACCGCCGGAAGGAGGTCCTGGAGCTCGGGTTGCTGCAGATCCTTTATCCGAGGATCCGCAGTGGTGTCCTGGCGATGCCCGAACTGGCCGGAGGGAGCGGCTTGGCGTGAGAAATCTGGGAGTACAGACGGCCGGTGTGCGGCAGCCATCGCGGTGGTAGAACGCTCGGGAGGCAGGCATGGGTGAGATCGTCAAGGGGCTTGAGCGAGCGTTGCTGAGCCGTCCCGTGCCTACTGGCGACGCCGCTGTCCGTTTCCTGCTCAGGACGGAAAAGGGCTCCACGAAGAAGGTGGCCGTCCTTCTGGGGATCTCCCAGCGCACGGTGCAGCGGTGGACCACCACCAGATCGGGAATGCGCCGCCAACCCAGTCCAGTGCACGCGGGGATGATCGATGAGGCCGTCAGGGCACGCTGGCAGCCTCGGGTGCGGGCCCGCCAGCGGGTCCGGGCCCAGACCGACGGCTTTGTCCTCTACACCAGGGCGCGGTTCGGATTCGCCGCTCCGGCAGGCTCGTCGGACGACCCGCGGGTAAGGCTGATCACCCAGTACCTGTCGGGAGAGGTGGCCCGCGAACTGTTCGCCGCCCGCGATGCCGGCGCGGGCGAGCAACAGCAGATGGTGATCCTCGCCCGCGCGCTGGGGCACGCCTACTTCCGGGACGGAGGCCGGCGTGGCCACGGCCTGGGGATCGCCTTCACCGACGTGGAGTTCGCCGAGTTCACCATCTGCTGATCGCTCCCCCGGCCCGCCGTAGCGCGCAGCACCACTCCCTTCCCCCGTGAGGGATCGGGGCCATGGTCCGGCCTCAAGGCGGGGACGAGGCCCGGCGCCGTGTCAGCATCGCGTCGTAGCGCTGTGCTTCCTTACACTCGCGCCAGTCCCACTGGATGCGGCCGGCAGGGCCGATGCGCTGGCCGACGGGCGGCTGCGGCGGGCGCAGCCTGGCTGTCTCCGCCACGCGCAGCAGGTGAGTGCGGTCATGGGGGGCGGCCAGCAGATGCTGGTCCTGGCCGGGCGCGAGCCGGGCGAAGCGCACGGCGGCCTTCAGGAAGAAGCGTGCCCACGGGGGCACGGGGTGGGTGGCGCAGCCGTCGGTGTAGCGGGCGCGGTCATGCAGGGCCAGGGTAGCCGCGGCGTCGTCGTAGTCGCCGGGGCGGGCGGTGGCGAGCTGCTGGAAGGAGGCGCCGGTGAATAGCGTGGCGGCAAGGGCTGCGGCCAGGCGGGGGTGGGCGGTCGCGGCGGCCAGACGTCGGACGGCTCCCCGGGCTGTCTGCTGGGTGAGGGGTGTGGGTGGCGGGCGGTGCCGGAAGGTGATCGGTGGCGGTGTGCACGGGGCAGTGCAGGAGACGGGGCTGTCGTAGGAGACGAGGCGGTCCAGCGCGGGCAGGGTAAGCCACCGATCTGCCAACTGGCCGGGTTCGTCCGCGGGCGGGGGTACGGCGGCCGGGGTGCCGTAGCAGTGGCGGCGGGCGGCCTGGAAGTCGGTGGTGACGGTGTGGTCGACCCTCTGCAGGGCCTGATGCAGGGCCGCGGGCAGGTGGGGGCGGTGGCAGACCAGAGTCAGGCCGATGCCGGTGAAGGCGCGCAAGTGCAGGAGACGTTCGGCGCGGCGAGAGGTGAGCCGGTGGGCGCGCAGGACGGTCAGCCGGGTGATGGGCAGGGCCGCGATCCAAGCGATGGCGGCCTCCCATGCTGGCTGTCGGCCTGCGGGGAAGCGGCCTGGCAGTAACGGCGGTTTGCCCAGGGCTGCGAGGAGGTCGTGGGCGAGAGCGGTGTCGCTGGTGGTGCCCGGCCCGGGGTGCAGGGTGATCCGGCCGGCGGCGGGATCGTGGGCTGCCAGGGCGGTGTGGGTGTGGAGTGCGTCATCGTTGCGGTCGATGACGACGGTGACGGGCGGCGGGGTGCGGCGGGTGGTGGTCATGCCAGGCGGCTGAAGGCCCAGCGCAGCAGTTCCCGGTCCGCCCGGGGCCGGCCAGTGCGGGCGAGCGCGGTGCGGGTGTGGGCGGTCAGCTGGGCCCAGGCGCGGAAGTTGCCGTGTGCGGCGTGGCTGTCGGCGAAAGCGATGTCGTCGGGGTCGGCGTCGGCCCAGACCGGGTGGAACAGGGGGATGACCTGCTGGACTTCGTCGGGGGTGAGGCGGGTGAAGTGCTGCCAGATGAAGACGCGGGAGGAGAGCATCGGTTCGCGGCGCAGCACGGTGTGGCAGCCCTCGCCGCCGACGAAGACGACCGCGAAGCGGGTGGTGGGTTCGTCCCAGAGGTAGCGGAAGTATTCGAAGGCCTCGCCGTTGAGCCACTGGGCCTCGTCGACGAGGAAGGTGCGGGGGTGTTCGGCCAGGGCGTTCTTCAGCAGGCGGTCGAACTCGCTGGGATGGCGCGGTGGTTCGCCGGGCAGGTCGAGGGCGGTGAACAGTTCGTAGCGCACGGCGCGGGCGGTGGGGCGGGCGCGGAAAGTGACCCGGCGGACGTCCTCGCCGGGTTCGAGTTCGTGCAGGCAGGTGTTGACCGCGAGGGTCTTGCCGAAGCCGGCGCCGCCGTGGATGCACATCATCGCGCGCGCGGCGACGGTGTCCGTGATGTTCTCCCGCGCGGCCAGCAGGGCCCGGGTGGTGACGACGGCCGCGTCGGGCAGGTCAACGTACTGGTAGGCGGCCGCGGTCACCAGGTGTCTCCTGCGGGGTCGGTGCCAGATGCCAGCGGAGCGTCCACCGGCGGGTCGACGGGAGCGGGAGCAGGCGGGGGTGGCTTTGTGCCGGCCGCCAGGGCGGGCGGGGTGCGCCAGTGCGCCGGGGGTGGGGCGGGCGGGATCAGATCCGGCAGTGCGAGCCGTGCCACGTCGGTGTAGTCATCGGCGGCGAGTTCACGGTCGGCCTGGCCGGCCGTGACGGCTCCCAGCCGCTGGGCGGGCTTCGCGCTGGTGGTGGGGGCGAGTCGCTGGCGGCGCAGGCGTTCGGCGGCCTTCGTATCGGCTCGCAGGCGCCGGGCGCGCTCCGCCCGTGCTTCGCGCAGCGCCTGCAGTTGCTCGGGGGTGGCCGCGTCCGCGAGGTGCGCCGGACCGAGGTGGCGGCCCTTGGCGTCGCAGACCTCAATCTCGTGGTCGTGGTGCGGCATGTAGCGCACGCGGACCTGGCGGCCGGCCTGGCCGGTCATCCACGCGGCGATGTAGGTGCGGCCACGCCAGCTCACGCCGTGGCTGGTCAGTTTCCGAGGTCGACCGTCGTCCTCGAGGGTGAAGGCCCACAGGTCGGCGGCGGGGATGTCGGTCACAGGCGTCGGATCGGCCTGCCACGCCTCCAGCGGTGTACGGCCTGACAGAGATTTCGGGCGGTGCGCGGTGTTCCACCAGTTTGTCCACTCCAGGACCTCCGCGGTGAAGTCCTGGAACGACAGAGGGGATGCCGCCTTTTGGAAACCGGCGGCGCGTCCGCGGCGGCCCGAGCGGGGCCCGGTGGGACCGGCGGTGTAGCCGGGCAGGGCGGCGAACAGCATCCGGTCCGCGGCGCGGTTGAGGTTTTCCACCGTTCCTTTCAGGTGCGGACTGTAGGCGGGCAGGTCCTTGACCGTCACGCCCATCGCGCCGAGCGCGGTGATGACGGCGGCCGACAGGAAGTCCTTGCCCCGGTCCATCCTCACCTGCTCCGGCACTCCCCCGGCCGGGCCGTAGGGCTCGTCCCGCACCACTGCGGCGCGCAAGCCGGCCAGTACCGACGCGCGGGAGGGATGGCCCGGGGTGACCGCGGTACCGGTGATGACTTTGGTGGAGGTGTCGATGAACCAGGTGATCCACGGGCGCACCAGGTCGCCGTCGGCGTCGACCAGCAGCGGGGCCTGGACGTGGTCGGTCTCCCAGGCGTAGTTGCGCCAGGACGCCGGCCGCTTGCCGAACACGTCATGGGCCCGCGCTGCCTCCAGTCCCACGGCAAGGCCGGCGCGCTCCCCCGCCGTCAGATCACGGCGCAGCGCACGCAGGAACGTCGACAACGACGGGACCGGATCCAGCAATGGCACCTGCGGCAGGTCCGCCCCGCCCGGAACAGCCACCGGGTCCGGCGGCACAGACGCGGCAGCGCCGGACACCGGCGGGCGTACGCCTCCCGCCTCGGCCTGGGCGCGCGCCAGGAGCTGGCGGTGGACTGCGGAGGCGTTGCCGTGCCAGTACGCCAGCAACACCCGGATCTCCGAGGTGATCTCGAAGCGGCCGGTGTGGCGGGCTCCAGGGTGCGCGGCCGCTGCCGGACTCTGGGATGCCTCGGCCAGCCACCGCCACACGGTGCGCTCCGATGCCCCCAGGCACTCCCCCGCCAGCCGCACGTGCTGCCGCGAAAGGCCTCCCTGGGCCCGTAGCGCCAGCAGGCGGCGTACCGCAGGTGCCCGCAGCGCGACCAGCGGCTGTTCCCCGAGTACACCTGCCGGGTCCCCCGGCGGTGGCAGCGCCTGCCCGCCCGGACCGTCAAGGCCGCGACTGGCGCCGGTGTTCTCCGTTCTGCTGTCCGTCATCGTGCCTTCTCTTTGTTCGAGCGAGGTGAGGGATTGTCTTCGGCCCTGGTGTGCCCAAGCCCGCGAGACGGGTCAGTCACGGGTACGGACCGAGCCGGGCGCAGGCCTGGTCGATCGCGTCCCGTCCCACCCGCGTGCCGGGGTCATGGCCCCGGGCGGCGCAGACATGCGAGGTGATCTTCGCCCAGGTGCGGAAGTTGCCGCGGGCGGTCTGCTCGTCCGCTCGCACCAGATCGGCCGGATCCGCGTCCTCCCACACCGGGTGGAACAGGCTCAGCGTCTGCGGCACTTGGCTCGCATCGAGCCGGGTGACCTGATGCCAGGTCAGAACCCGGGAACGCATGGCCGCCGCCCGGGCCAGCGCCCGCTCACTACCCGCCCCGCACAGCACCAGGGCGGCCGCGCAGCCCGGCGAATCCCACAGTTGCCGCAGGTAGTCCAGCACCGGCGTCGTCAGACGCTGCGCGTCGTCGAGGAACAGCACTCCCGGCTCGGCCAGCGCACCCGCCAAAGCCTGGTCCGCCGGCCCGGCCCGGTGCGTCAGCGCCCCCGACGGCAGCCCCAGCGCCTCGCACAACGCGGCCCGCACCTGCGGCAGACCGGGCCTGACCCCGACGACAGCCCGCCACACCGGCACCCGGCCGGGCAGCAGATGCAGAGCCTGCTCGACCGCGACCGTCTTCCCCAGTCCCGTATCCCCGTACACACAGCCGATCCCCCGGGCCGCGACCGTATGCCCCACCGCCTCCACCACCCCGGCCGCCTGCCGTGTGGACACCAGGCGGGCTCCCGGCGCGTACAACCGCACCCCACCAGAACGGACGCCGACCCCAGCCGCGTCGGTCCGACCCTCACCGCTCGTGCCGGACGACCCGGCAGCCGGGCCGTCCACGACAGGCGGACCGTCCTTCCCGTCCGCGAAACCAAGCTCGGCCAGAGCCCGGTCGTACCGGCTCGGCTCGACCCGGCCCGACGCCGCACGCGCGACTGGAAGCACCCGACCCGCACGCAGCTCGTCCTTGATCGCGCGGTGCAGCGTCGCCAAGGACGGCACCACCTCCACACCCCACCGCTGAAGCACGCCCTCGTCCTGCGCCCGGAGCATCCTGCGACGCAACTCGGCGACGTTCCCACCGGCCTGCGTGAGCACCTCCCACAAGGCGTCACCCACCACGAACCCGCCCTGCCGCGGACGCGCCTCAACCCGGCCGCGGCGCCCCTGCTCCAGCCACCGCCACACCGTCCGCTCCGACACACCCGCCAAACCGGCCGTGATCCGCACGTGCAGAGCCGACAACCCGCCCTCCCGGTCCACCGCCAGGAGCCGCCGCACCACCACAGCCCGCTCCACCCGCCCGGCATCCGCCGAAGCAGCCGGACCCGGCACCGTCTCCCCCACCGGGGTTCCCGAACCCGTCACACAGTCAACCCCACCCGCCCCGGCCACCCATCCACACAAAAACCGGCAAACCCAACACGGCTGAACCGCAATCTGCTAGCCACACCGTGACAGCCACCTGGTCACCCCATGACAGCAACCAGTTCCACGCCCCGGCCCCATGGACTGGTGTCAGCACCCCACCCCGCTGACATCGCCCTGTACTGACCTGGCCCACCTACGGAAGCACCTGCACGCCAGCAGTGGTGGCAACTGCCATCGCAGCTCAGCAAGTCTCTACGAGCTGCCAACTCGGTGGTAGCTGCCTGTACGGGAGAGGCCAGGCGCGACCGGTGGCGAGATTACGTCGCGTCCGGTTCGTCGCCGGGGGTGACGTTCGCCCCCTCAAACAGCGCCTGCGACAAGAAGACGTCCCAGCGACTCTTCCCCCGTCGGGGTGGGGCGCCGGCAGTCAGCGACGTACCCGGTGGAGGCGTCGGTCCAGTATTGGCTTGTGGCGTCCGGGTCGACTCTCCAGGATGTGCTCGCATGTTCGGGCTCCTGCCGCGAACTCGGTGCCGGTGCGTGCCGTCATCGCCCGGAAGAACGCCCGACCATCCGGGGACTGGCTGCTGGTAGTCCAGCGATAGCCGGGACCGTCCAGGAGTGCCCTGTCGACGAGGCGTGTGCCAAGACCTTGCCGCTGCACCTCTGGAGAGAGCGAGATTTTCGAGATGACGCCCCGCTCGCACTCGTGACAGACCTTCCACACGAGCCGCGCATCGGATATCCCGTCACGCCCGTAGACGCGAATGTCCTGGAAACCTGCAGGCCGCGTCGCGGCGTGCAGCAGGAAGAACCACTCGGTCCTCGGACGGCGAAGAAGCATCCACCGCCAGCGAAACTCATCCAGCCCGTCAGGTGTCCTCACCGGAGCTCCTTCGCCAGTCCACTGCCGCGTCCGAGTCTCACGGGCGTCGCCGCGGTTGTCCTTCAAACGATAGGAACAGCCACCTCCACGACAGCCGACCTACCCCACACTGGTCGAAAAACAGCAGCCGCTTGGTCACCTCATAACAGCGGACCTGCCCGCAGCTATCCCCATGAGCAGGCACCCAGCATCCCGCCCCCGCTGACACCCACCCACTGCCACCAATGCGCCCACTCACAGCGCCCAACTCGCCGGACGCGCCACCCTCATCACCTGCGGCCCCCTCCCCGCCCGCCACGGCCAGACCCGCCCCTTCACCGACGTCATCACCGACCTCGAAAACGCCCTCGACCTCACCTCACACCGCCCCGGCACCCTCCCCCGGCACGCCACCTACCTCCACCAGCGCACCGCCGGCCGCATCGGAAGCCTCACCAGACTCATCCGCCAAGCAGCCATCACCGCCATCACCGACGGCACCGAAAAAATCACCAAAACCGCCCTCGACGCGGTACAACTCGACCACCTCGCCGAACAACAAGCCCGCCCCACACAAAGACGCTGACAAGGCTGACCACGAAGACGCCCGGGTCACTCCCGCAGCGTGCGAAATCAGCCGTACTCAGCCGTTCAGGAACCGACACGGACCGATCACTGCGAAACTCTGCCCGACAAAACAGTCGCACCGAACGGGGACGTGTAGCTGTGGCAAAGGCGAAGAACCGTAAAGGGCACTACCGGGCAGGTCACTACGTGCAGCCGTCGTCGGCATCCAGCCGGTGGAAGAAGCCGTCCACCGGCCTTGTCCTGGCGGCCGCTGTCGTGGCCATCGCCGGTTGGAACACCCTGTTCGGCAACGACTCCGACGACCCGGACACTGCCCCCCGCCCCCAGCCGTCAACCTCCTCGGCTCCTGCCGTCTCCGGTCAGTGACCCCGCTCCCTGCGGAACACCGACAAACGCCCCGGCCATGCTCTTCTCTTCTCGGGCGCGCCACCCTCGGAAGCTGCCGGGCTCGCCGGCCGGGCTGACGCAATCTGCGCGCGCAGCTGCTGCCATACGGCCTGCCACTGCGTGATCTGATCGTCGGGAACGCCGCAGGCCGAGAGGTAAGCGGCCGTTGTACTCCACGTGGCGGGAAGCGTGCCGCGGTTGAGCAGACTGCTGACGGTACCGGCCGATATACGCCCACCCGAGCGCTCACTGACCGCACGCTGGGTCAGACCGCTCACCACACGTACATCCGCCAGAGCCGTGAAGAACCCCGTGACCGTACGGATCGCACGCGGATCCGGCCACGACCGCTCCCCAGCACCCCCACCAGGCGCAGCGGGAACCGATACGGCGGGCAGCGCCGCGTGATTGCGCCCGAGCGCGACCTGAGCGCCGCTGTTACGGTCCCGCGCCTGCGGAACAGGGTGCCCGCGCGCTTCCAGCGTCAGACGCACGTGCCGGTAGACAGCCGCGAGATCCAGCAGCACGGGACCGCCCGGTATCCCTCGGCGCAGCGTGTCGAGCAGCGCTCCGGTGAAGGCCGTATACGTCTGCCCCACCGGCGCCAGGGCAGTACGGGTCTCAGCCGCAGCCGCAAGCAGGAAGCTGCCCTCCACCGCGGCCTGGTCGGCAAGCGGCGCCCCGGCGCTCATCCTCCCCAGGGCCAGGCCGCTGTAGCAGCAGTCCAGGATCACGACATGACGCTCCGCCCGGGAGTCCAGAAGCAGAACCTGACGCAGCCAGTCATAAGGCAGACCGGTCTCCACACGACCGAACTCGGTGTGCGGCAGGGCCAGAGTGAGCTGATCCTGCGCATCCACCAGACCGTGCCCGGCGAAGTAGACCACCAGCGTGTCAGTGGCCTCAGCCGCCGCTGCTCTTACCGCACCCACCACGGCGTGCGCGGCCACCGGATCCTCGACAACGGTCACATGCCGGGCAGGCAACTGTACAGACAACGGGCCACGCAGGAGGTCGGCAAGAGCTTGCAGATTGTTCGAGACGGCCGGCAACTGCTCGAGATGTTCATAGCGGCCCGTGCCCACCAGGACCGCCCGCGAGGCCCCCGGGTCAGGCAGCACACTC
Source organism: Streptomyces spinoverrucosus (assembly GCF_015712165.1). Classification (NCBI taxonomy): domain Bacteria; kingdom Bacillati; phylum Actinomycetota; class Actinomycetes; order Kitasatosporales; family Streptomycetaceae; genus Streptomyces; species Streptomyces spinoverrucosus. The sequence goes on from NZ_JADPZX010000001.1 coordinate 25,195, forward strand.
ACCGACCGCCTCCCTCATCAGAGTCGGCGGCGCCCAACGCCCGGACCGCCCGCTCGATCTCCTCCTGCGAACAGTCCGTGAGGACGACGACCGTCTCCCCCCGGCGGATCTCCACCCGCGGCCGCTGCGGCCTGGACTGCCGCCACGCCACCACCGCCAGCACGAACGACGCCGCACTCCACCCGTTCCCCGTCACCAGCTGCAGCACATCAAGCCCCGTGCCCATCTCCCCCGGCCCAGGCACACCACCCCGAACCTCAACCGCGGCCGACCGGCGCACCTCAGGATCCGCACGCAACCAGCCCTGCAACGACCGCAGCTCCACCGCAGCCGACCCGACCCGTACCTCTAACCGCACCGTCGCCCTCCCCTGACCCCGTGCACCCCAACCCGACGACCATGCACAGCCGATCAAGAAAACCGCTACAGGGCAACACCCCCACTGACCAGGCAAAACATCCCTGAACAGGCAAAACGTCAGCCGAGCCTTTAGACGCAGAAGCTACCCACAACGCCCCGGCCATTCCCACTGAAGCCCACACAGCACCAGGTCACAGCAGCCACAGCCCGCCAGACCAGTTATCAACCCATCACCAACACACCAGCTCACACACCACCCCACACCCCAACTACCCCCCGCCTCAGCGACACCCGGCGCCGCGACCCCGTCCTGCGCACCTCCGCACGCCAACTGATCGAAGTCGGACTGTTCAGCGCCAAGGAGTCCTTGGCGTACCTGGTCGAACGCCTCGCGGTGCACGGGCTCTCCGAGGCTGAGGATGAACTGGTCGGCCTGGCCGCGGACCTCGGCCATCTTCCTCTCGCCTTGGCTCAGGCCGCCTCCTACCTGATCGACCTCGCCGACACCGGGCTGACCGTCAGCCAATACCGCGTATTGTTCAGGGACCGCCGGCCCCTGGCCGAACTCGCACCGGACCCCGCCGCGCTGCCCGACGACCAGGAGACAACCCTCGCCGTCGTCCTCCGCCTCTCTCTCAACCGTGCCGATCAGCACACCGCAGGCCTGGCCACGCCGCTGCTGCAACTGACCAGCCTCCTGGATCCACCCGGAATCCCCGCCAGTGTTTTCACGACCAGCCGCGCGATCATCTACCTCACTGTCAGCCGTGCCTCTCAGTCGACGGCGGCCCGGACCGACGAGTCCGCGCCTGACGGCTACATTGGCAGCATCAGCGGTCCGGTCAGCACGGTCGCTGGCACCGAGGTCCTCAACGCCCTCCGGCACCTGCATCGCTTCAGTCTCGTGAGTTACTCACCGGGGACGCCGACCATGAGTGCGGTTGTCCGCGTTCACGCTCTAACTCAGCATGCCGCGTATGACACCGTTCCTCCGGCCTTCCGTGGCTCTTTGGCGCGTGCAGCCGGCGCCGCTCTCCTCGAAGCATGGCCTGAGCCTGAGCAGAGCGCGGTCGCCAGCATGCTGAGGGCCAGTACTTTCCGGCTGAACGACGCGGCAGGAGACGCCCTCTGGGACCCCGACTACGAGCCGAACGTCCTGCTCAAGGCTGGAACAAGCCTCGGTGATGCCGGCCAGTACACGGCTGCCGCAGACTTCTTCACGGGCCTTCAGGCGACCGCAGCCCGCCACTTCGGCCGGGATGACCACTTCACCTTGCGCGCCCGGCACCATCAGGCCTCTTGGCGTGGCGAGGCCGGAGACGCTGCCGGTGCGGCACAAGCCCTCGCCGGGCTTCTTGAGGACCGGGTCCGTGTCCTCGGTCCAGACGACCCGAACGCCCTCGCGACCCGGCAGAACCATGCCCGCTATGTGGGTGAGGCAGGGAACGTGGGGGAGGCTGTCCGTTTGCTCGAGGACCTGCTTCCGCTTCAGCTGAGCGTCCTTGGCCCCGACCACCCTCAGGTGCTTGTCACCCGCAACTACCTCGCCACCTGGGAGGAGGACCCGGGCCAGGCGCTCTACCTGCACGAGCAACTCCTCGCCGACGAGATCCGCATTTTCGGTCCCGATGACCCGAAGGTCCTGACCACACGCGAGAACATCGCTCACTGTGCACGCGCGGCCTACGACGGCGAGGCAACACTCGCTGCGCTTGAGGCTCTGCTCTCGGATCAACTGCGCATACTCGGCCCCGACCACCCCAACGTTCTCGCCACACAGAGCGATCTCGCCCTCCACCTCGGGGACACCCAAACCGCCAGCACCAAGCTCAAAGAACTCCTCGATCACCAAAGGAACGCCCTGGGCTCCGCGCACCCACGCACACTCGTCACCCGCCACAAGCTCATCAAACTCCGATCAGAGCTCCACGCTGCACCGAGTCCCGTCAGCGACTACGAAGAACTACTCCATGACGTGCAACGGGTGTTCGGGCATGACCACCCGAACACCCTTACTGCTCGACACTCTCTCGCCTACTCACGACACAAGGCAGGAGACACCCAGAGAGCAGTTTCCGAACTCGAGGACCTCCTCAACCACGTGAAAACGATCCCCGCGCCCACCGAGCTGGTCGTCGGGATCATTGTGACGCTCACGGACTGTAAGACGTTCGGCTCTGGCCCGTAGTCGTTGGTGACGCCGGGTAGCCGTCCCTGATCATGATCTTGTGACGGATGTCAACTCCCTTGTCGGCACGGTGTTTTCGGGGCTGTCGGTGCTCGTCGTCGTGGACGTGACGGACGGCGGTGACGCGGTGGTGGTCACGGCCCGCACCCCGAAGGACGCAGTGCCGTGTCCGGTGTGCGGGACGTCGTCGGCGAAGGTGCACGGGTATCACCGCCGGACGGTGACGGACGTACCGGTCGACGGCCGTCCGGTCGTCGTCCACCTGCGCGTACGGAGGCTGGTCTGTCCGGTCCTGGGCTGCCGACGGCAGACCTTTTGCGAGCAGATTCCCGGACTGCTGGAGCGCCATCAGCGCCGCACGGTGCGGCTTGCCTGGCAGATATCCCAGATGGCGCGGGAGTTGTGCGGCCGGGCGGCCGCACGCCTCGCCGGGCTGCTGGCCGTGCCCGTTTCCCGCAGTACCGCACTGCGCCATCTGCGACGCCTGCCGCTGCCGCAGCAGGCGGTCCCACGAGTCATTGGCGTGGACGATTTCGCCCTGCGCCGCCGCCACCGCTACGCCACGATCATCACGGATGCCGAGACCGGCCGACGCGTCGCGGTCCTGCCCGACCGCGAGAGGGCCACCCTGGAGTCCTGGCTGCGCGAACATCCTAGTGTCCAGGTCGTGTGCCGCGACGGCTCGGCCACCTACGCCGAGGCCATCCGCCGCGCCATGCCCCACGCGGTACAGGTCAGCGACCGATGGCACCTCTGGAGAAACATCTGCGACAAAGTCCAGCTCGAGGTCCGCGCGCACACCGGCTGCTGGGCCACCATCAACCCGCCCCGCCCCGGTGGAGTACGCGAGCAGACCACCCGCGAACGCTGGAACAAGATCCACGACCTCCTCGGCCAGGGCGTCGGCCTGCTCGACTGCTCCCGCCGCCTGGACCTGGCCCTGAACACCGTCAAACGCTACGCCCGCATGCTGCCCGAACCCCAGGCCCTGCGCATCGCCCCCACCTACCGGCCCACCCTCGTCGACCCCTACCGCGACCACCTGCGCGCCCGCCGAGCGGCCGAACCGGCAGTTCCTGTCACCCAACTACTTGAGCAGCTCCGGTAGTTGGGCTACATCGGCAGCGCGAACCTCCTGGTCCGCTACCTCAATCAGGGCCGTGCTGAAGGCGACCGCCCCGTCACGCCGGCCGTCTCCTGCTCACCGACCCCGAAAACCTGCGCCCGAAGGAAATGACCCTGCTGGAGAAGATCGCCGCGGCCTGCCCGGAGATGACCGCACTCGCCGATCTCGTAGACGGCTTCGCCGCCCTGCTGAAACCGGTCGAGGGTAACGACGTGAAACTCACCAAGTGGATCACGGCCGCCCGCGCCGTAGACCTACCCCACCTGAGCAGCTTCACCAACGGCCTCGAAATCGACCGGCCCGCCGTGAACGCCGGCCTCACCTTGCCCTACCACAACGGCTGCACCGAAGACGTCAACACCCGCACCAAGAGGATCATGAGACAGATGCACGGCGCGCCTGATTCGACCTCCTCCGCCACCGCATCCTCCTGCCCTGACGGACACCCAGCGTCACCACCGACTACGGGCCAGAGCCCAATCACCGGTGCAGCCGGTGCGCCGGTGGGTTGGGTTAAGAAGCCGTTGTCTTTCTGGATGTGGGCAATGAGTTTCTGCTGGTCAGGCATGGCTTCGGTGTCGCCGCGGGAGAGTTCGGGCGATCAGTTCGTTCTCGGTAATGCGGAGATGATCGATGCCATCGGTGATGGGGTTGCTGGAGGAGCGGGAGGCGGCTGCCCGGGTGCGGGCGGAGGAGCTTCGCGCGGAGATGGAGCGGATCACGGCTGAACTCGCCGACGCGGAGGCGGCGTTGGAACGGCGGGTGATCGCGAGGACGGAGCTCGCCGAGGCCCTGGCTGCTGGGGGCGAAGAGACGCAGGCGTCCGCTGCCGGTGCGCAGGAGGCGCCGGCCGTGAGTGGGAAGGCCCCGGCTCCGGTTGTGGGGTCCGTCGTGCCGCGCTGGCATGAGGCGGCGACGGTGGACGCGCTCGCGGTGGACTACCGGCGGATCGTCGAGCTGGTGGAATCCAGTGCGGGTGGAAGCGAGGGGATCTCAGCGAAGCAGCTTGCCGCCGGGCTTGGGCTGGAGCTGGTGCCCGCGAAGATCGAGGGGGTGCGGTCCAAGGCGAGGCGGCTGGCCGAGCGGGGCTGGCTGACGGCGTCGCCGTCGGGCCGGTTCACGCGGCGGCAGCCCACCGGTCCTGCTCGGCCCGGAGCCCAGAAGCGCGTCGGGCGAGACGGCGGCTGAGGAGCATGGACTGCGAGAAGTAGATGAACGCCTCGCTGGAGGCGGGCGGTGTCTCGAAGTCCCGCACCAGGCGGCGCGAGGACATCAGCCATCCCAGGCTCCTCTCCACCACCCACCGTCTTGGCAGCACCACGAACCCTGACATGTCGTCCGAGCGTTTCACGATCTGCAGGGTGAGCTGCAGTTTCTCCTTCGCCCAAGCGGCGAGCCGACCGCGGTAGCCGTTGTCGGCCCACACCAGCGTGATCGCGGCGAACCGCTCGCGCAGGCGGGGCAGCATCATGTGGGCGGCCTGGCGGTCGGTGACGTTCCCGGCCGTCACCAGCACCATCAGCAGCAGGCCCAGGCAGTCCGTGATGACGTGCCGGCGCCTGCCGTTGATCTCCTTGCCGCCGTCGTAGCCCCGTGAGACCGCGGGCACCGATGCCGCCGCCTTGATGGACTGTGAATCGATGACCGCCGCCGTCGGCTGCGCCTGGCGCCCTTCGGCCCGGCGGGCCTTCTCGCGCAGCCGGCCGTGGAACTCCTGGGCCAGGCCCTTCGTGCGCCACCTGCGGAAGAACGCGTAGACCCGGTCCCATGCAGGGAAATCCGCGGGAAGCGCGCGCCATTTCACTCCGTTGTCGGTGACGTACCGCACGGCATCCAGCATCTGACGGTGGCAGTAGCCCTCCGGCTGTCCGCCCCGGCCCTCCAGCCAGGCCGGGACCGGCATCGCGTCGCGCACCACCTGCCACTCCGCGTCCGTCATGTCGGAGGGATACCGCCGCACCCGCTCGGGGCGGTCGGCCGCGCTCCCGAACCGGTGAGCGAGGCAATCGCACACCGACACACGCGAGTTGGACGGGACCGGGCCCGGCACGCAAGACTGGGACAACAGGACCTCCCTGCACTCGAGTTGGCTTCGCAACCCTCGTGCTGCACCGGAGGTCCTGCCTTCATTCGCCGACCTGGCCAAGATCACCCGACCAGGAACCCCGTTCGATCAGAACCGTCCTCATGATCGAAAGGACAACGGCTTCTGAATCCACCGCCGGCCTGCAGGGTCTACTCCCGGTGGTCGAGTCCGTCAACGCGAGCCGGGGAGCAGCAGACGCGCTGGCACTGAACGGAGGGAACCGGCCGCCGTCCATGCCGCCTTGTCGCCAGCACCCACCCCCTCGTTGCCGAGGCTAAAAACATGACCGGCGTCAGCCACAGGACGGCTGGTTGAGAGGCAGTGTTCACACCGGCACGATTGCAGATCCCACTGACAACGCCCCAGAGCAGCTCTGCCCCTCCCGGGCGCGGATGAGGAACGCGGCGAAGTCGGCAGCTGCCTCGGGGGCAGCGGTGGCGAGCCGGGCCGCGAACGCCAGCTGGTCGACGCCGACGTCCGGGACCAGGCGGGCGAGTTCGGTGAGCAGCGCGGCGTGGGCGAGCAGTGGTGGCGGCAGGAGACTGGCGGCGGCCTCGCGGGCGGCCGGGTCGCGGTAGTGCCCGAGGTGTGCGGCCAGGGCGTGGGCGAGCCAGGTGTCGATGTCGGCCTGGACGTACCCGCCGGCGCGGCGGGTGAGTTCGTCCCGGGCGGCTTCGTCGCCTTCGCGGGGCTCGGTCTGCTCCAGCGTGCCCAGCTCGCGCAGCGCCTGGAGCTCATCGGCGCGGGCCGCGACCCGGGCGGCTTCGCGCTGCTCGGCTTCCCGTGCGGCGGCGGCCGCGGTTTCGGCGGCGAGCTCGGCCTGGACGACCTCGTCGGTGTCCGAGTCGTACACGGCGCTCGGGGTCATGGCGGCGAGCAGTTGGTCGATGCGCTCCCACTCCGCGAGCTCCGCGCGGCCGCGGGTGTCGTCGGCCAAGTGCTCGTGCCGCGAGTCCTGCCGTGCGTCGAACCGGGCGTCCTCGAGGGCTCGTGCGACGGCGGCGACGTCCATGCCCTTCGCACGGCGGCGCACCACCCGTCGGCCGATGCGGGCGTGGTCGACCGGCTCGCGCGGCGCGGCGACGCGTGAGGCGAGCGGGCGGCGGACATCGCGCCGGGGCGACCAGGGCGTGGTCATCAAGTCCTCGCGTTCAGGTGCGGATTCGGGAGCGGGCAGCCGCCAGAACGCTGAGCGGCGGCCCGCGAGTATGTGAGCCGAAGCCCGGTGGTTGTCACCGGTAGAGCCGGATGACGTCGCGAATGAGACGGGGCGAAGCAGCGTGGTGGTCACCAACGAGGCACGCAGCTTGTCACAGCTGCTCACTCAGCAGTCTTTCTGTCGCCAGTCCCGACGAGCAGCGGCTGGAGGAGTGCGCAGCCGTTGACGCTCACCCTGCGGTCCGAACATGATCAGGTACTCGACCGGACCGCTGGGGCTGGAGTTCGCCACCCCGTGCGGGGTGCGGGTGTCGAACTCGGCGACGTCCCCGGGGGTCAGGACGAGGTCTTGGTCGCCGAGCGCGAGCCACAGTCGTCCGTACAGGACGCACAGCCACTCGTAGCCGTCGTGGGAGACCTGCCGGGGCCGCGCGGGCGGATCCTCGAGGGCGGGCAGGACGTGCTTGTGGGCGTGCAGGCCGCCGACATACCGGGTCAATGGCAGCACCGCCTTGTCATCGCCGAAGCTCAGCGGCGCCCTGGCGCGCGGCTTGGCCGCGGGAGCGGGTGCCGTGCCGGCCAGCTCGTCCAGGGCAACGCCGTACTCCTTCGCCAGCTGCAGCAGCACCTCCAGGGTGGGCTTGCGCCGGCCGGTCTCGATCCGGGACAGCGTGCTGGGCGAGATACCGGTCGCGCGGCTGACACCGGCGAGCGTCGCGCCGTGGTGCTCGCGCGCGGCCCGCAACCGGGGCCCCATCGCGGCCAGCGTGCCCTCCACGTCGTCGACTGCCACCTTTCACGCTCCTTCTCGCCATGCCGCTCCACCGCTCTGTCCTGCAAGGTTGCCAGAATGGCAAGGCTGATCGCGTCGGACGGGTGCTGAGCCACATGATCGATGGGTAGCCGCGTCGCCGCGAACCGAGGAGAAGCCCATGCAGCCCGAGCCGACCGCCGAGCTCCGCCACCGCACCATCGAGGCCCCAGCCGGGCGCCTGCACGTGGTCGAGCAGGGCACCGGCCCGCTGGTCCTGCTCGTGCACGGTTTCCCCGAGTCCTGGTACTCCTGGCGCCGCCAGCTCCCGGCCCTCGCCACGGCCGGCTACCGGGCGGTGGCGATCGACGTGCGCGGTTACGGCCGCTCCTCCAAGCCGGAGGCGACCGACGCCTACCGCATGCTCGAACTGGTGGAGGACAACGTCGCCGTCGTGCGCGCCCTCGGCGAGGAAAGCGCGGTGGTCGTCGGCCACGACTGGGGCTCCAACATCGCCGCCGCCTCCGCCCTGTTGCACCCCGAGGTCTTCCGCGCCGTCGGCCTGCTGAGCGTCCCCTACGCGCCGCCCGGCGGGCCCCGCCCCACCGACATCTTCCGTCAGATCGGCGGCCCCGAGCAGGAGTTCTACGTCTCCTACTTCCAGGAGTCCGGCCGCGCCGAGGCGGAGATCGAGCCCGACGTCCGTGGCTGGCTCGCGGGCTTCTACGCGGCCCTGTCCGCCGACACCATGCCCGCCCAGGGCGAGCCCGACCCGCACTTCGTCGCCCGCGGCGGCCGGCTGCGCGACCGCTTCCCCGTCGGCCCGCTCCCGGCCTGGCTGAGCGAGGAGGACCTCGACGTCTATGCCGGGGAGTTCGAGCGCACCGGCCTGACCGGCGCCCTCAACCGCTACCGCACCATGGACCGGGACTGGGAAGACCTTGCCCCGCACCACGGAGCCCCGATCAAACAGCCGTCCTTGTTCGTCGGCGGCGCCCTTGACGCCTCCACCACCTGGATGTCCGACGCCATCGACGCCTACCCCACCACCCTCCCCGGCCTGTCGGCCTCCCACCTCCTCGACGGCTGCGGCCACTGGATCCAGCAGGAGCGCCCCGACGAGGTCAACGGCCTGCTGACCGACTGGCTCGCCACATTGTCTGGCCTTCCAGTGAGTTCGGTCTTGCCAATGCCCGCCCATGAGCCCATTACGGTGGCCCGGTGACCGACGCGAGCATGGACAGAGTGATTCGCTTCCGGGCCGAGGCGGCATCCCGGGGTCTGCCGTCGGAGGAGGTGGAGGAATGGATACGTGTCGCCCGCCAGGCGGTGTACTTGGCGGAGGGCGTTAACGGTCCCTTCCTGGCCCGGGTCGGCGGCGACCCTCTGCTGCCGCACGGCGCGCCGAGGCCGTCCGATCCCTTCGTGGCCTCCGTCGATCTCGCGGCTCTCCCGCCGGGCGTCACCGGCCTCCCGCTCCCCGCCGACGGCCACCTGCTCCTCTTCTCCGGCACCGATGTGCACGGCGGTGGACCGGTGTCCGACGCGGTGCTGTACGTCCCCGCCGGGACCCCGACAACCCTGAGCCCGCTCGAACACAGCTGGCGCGAGCCGTACCGGCCGCGTGAGCTCCGCACGGTCTGGCACCAGCCGAGCGCGCAGATGCCGGAGAGCTTCGCCCTCGACAGATGGGGCGACTTCCCCGAGGACGAGCAGTTCGAACTCGCCGACGAACTCGCCGACGCCTGGGCGGACGTAGGCGGCTACCGCCCATCCTGGATCATGCAGATCGGCGGCCATCCGGTCTCGCCCCAGAACGACCCCGTCCACTACGCCCGTGATTCCAAGGAAGCGGGCCCCTCCGAGCAGGGCGGTGCGGCCCACGGAGAGGGCGCCGACGACTGGGCTCTCCTGGCCACCTGGAGGTGTGGCGACGACGTCACGGAACTGGACTCCGGCGTGGTCCACTGGGTGATCCGCCGCCGGGACGTGGCGGCCCGGCGCTTCGACCGGGTCCACCGCTACGTTGAAATGGCCTGACAGCGCGGGGCGGGGACGGTCGGCGCCCCGGTGCCTTCCGGTGCTCCTCAGCCGCCCTGCCCGCCACGCCCACACGGTGGTCCCTGCTGAGGGTCGCTCGGTTCCGCGGCAGAAGCCGTAGGGACGCGGGCTGATCAGCGGTCGCCGGCTCGCGGGGTCGATCCGGCGCAGGGAATGCGGGGCTCGCCCGCCGCCTCCCGTGGTCCGGGTGGAGGGCTCAGGAGAGCAGCAGGTCGCAGATCGCCTCCGTGATCTCGTCGGGCGCCTCCTCGGCCATGAAGTGCCCCGCGCCGGTCAGCCGGTGGTCCAGGTCCGACGCCGCGTGCCAGACCGCAGCGGCGTCGTAGCCCAGTCGCGCGCCCCAGTCCTGCTGGACGACCGTCACGGACATGGCCGGCCGGGAACCGGCGCCTTGGTCCGCCTGGTCGTGTGTGACGTCGATGTCCGCCGAGGCCCGGTAGTCCGCGACGATCGACGGCACGGCCAAGGCGGGCCTGCGCTTTCATCGCCTGGGAACCGCGGCCGAACCGGCGAAGGGGGCGGTCTGTCTCGCCTCGGACGAATCCGCCTGCACCGCAGGGACCGTGCTGCGCGTTGCTGGGGCATCGGACAGCTCGCGTACCAGGGTCCGTCTTCAACGGATCTTTCCCAGAGCAGGAACGATGACAACAAGCCTGCCTGTATGACACCTACCGTGCTTCGGCTCAATATGGTTTAGAAGCCGTTGTCCTTTCGATCATGAGGACGGTTCTGATCGAAAGGACAACGGCTTCTCACCGAAGAAGCCGTCGGCGCGGCCCTCGCGCTTCCTGATCGAGCAAGAACAGCTCGACCAACTACGCCGCTGCCTGAACGACACCACTCTGCCCCTGGAGGCCCGCATCATCGGCGCCTTCGTCCGGCTGTATGCCCAGCAGGTCAGCCGCATCGTGGAGTTCACCACCGACCGTTACACCACACAGGACGACCGCGCGTACTTCACCTTCGCTCACAATCCCGTACTGCTGCCCCCCGACCTTGGCGACTTTGGTGGAGCATCAGGTCACCGCGCCACGGCTGAACGACATTCTGGCGCCAGCATCCGATCGCAAGTTCCTCTTCCCTGGACGCCCTCCGAGCAGACCGCGCCCTGCGGCGTCAGTTCTGTCCCTGATGCGCGCCAACGGCTTGCCCATCCTCAGTGCCTGGAACACGGCCATGATCGAGGCTGTTGGAGACCTGCCGCCGGTCGTCGTGAGCGACTTGTTCGGCGTTGCCGCGACCACTGCCCACCGTTGGGGCCACCTCGCAGGTGAGAGCTGGGCAGGCTACCTCTCAGCCCGCCAGGCCGAATAGCGCGCTACTCGTTCAACTGCGCCGGGGCAGTTCGGCGCGCCGTACCGCGCTGGATGCCAGAGCGATGGCCACGCCCAGGCTGGCGAAGGCGCCGCAGCCGATGAACACCGGGGCGGCACCCCAGGCTCCGATGGCAGCGCCGACCAGCGGATAGCTGAGGGGCGCGAGACCGACCATGGTGAGCATGACGACGGAGGTGACCCGGCCGAGATAGGCCGGGTCCGCTGCCGTCTGTATGAGGGCGTTGTCCAGGCTGCCGAAGATGCCCGCACACAGCCCGATGACCGCGGCCAGCACCACGGCGAGCCAGAGGGTAGGCACCAATGCGATGGCGGCGGCGCCCGCGCAGCCCACGAGCAGTGTGCCAGCCATCATCAAGCCGGCGCGGGGCAGCCAACCGGCGATCGCGAGCAACGTGGCGCTGGCCGCTGCTCCTGCACTGAAGCTGCTGACGATCCAGCCGTAGCCGGAGGGGCCCCAGCCGCGCTCGGCATTGAGGAGCACCATGCCGACGTTGAGGGTGCCGATGAGCCCGAGCTCGCAGACAGCGCCGGCGGCGACAAGCGGGCCGATGAGTCGGTGGCGGCGGATGTAGCGCAGCCCGTCGAGCAGGTCCTGCCGCGCGGTGCCGGGTCCCGGCCGCTCCGCATCGTGCGACCCCAGGGACCGTATCCGTACTGTTAGCAGGAGCGGCAGGGACAGGGCGAAGAGCGCGCCGGCGACAGCGAAGGCGGCCGCAGGCCCGCCCAGTCCCATGGCCAGGCCACCGATCGGCGGGCCCGCGATCTGGCCGAGGCGCATCGACAGCGAGCGCAAGCCGGTGACCCGGGCCAGCTGGTCAGGGCTGGTGATGCGCGGCGGGAGGGCCCCGACAGCAGGTACGAACAGCGCGTCCACGGCGCCGAAGACGAGCGCCACTGCGACCAGGACCCACAAGGCTGGCGCAGTCAGTGCGATACCGGCGGCCGCCGCCAGGATGAGGAGACAGCGCAGCGTGTCGCTGCCGAGAATCACCCGACGGGGGTCGAACCGGTCGGCCACCACGCCCCCGCCGAGCATGAGTAACGCCCGCGGTAGCGCCCCTGCGGCCATGACGAGGCCGACTTCGGCGGGGCTGGCGGCCTTCTGGGCGGACCAGCCCAGGGCCACGAAGTACACGCTGTCGCCGACGAGGGAGGCGGTGTACGCGGTGAGCCAGCGCAGTACGTTTCCGTCGCGGTGGGCTGGTGTGGTGGCGTATTCGGGCAGGGCTGTCTCTGTGGTGGCCATGGAGGGCTCCAGTAGGTACGGCCGGGTCAGGGCCGGAAGGGAAAGCCGTAGAGGTGCACGGACACGTGCTCGCGGCCCTCGGTGTCGCCTGCCGCCTTGGCGGCCTTTCCGCGCTCCCGCCAGCGCCGGGCCAGCTCCTCAAGTTCGTCGCTCATCTCGGCGAGTTCGGCGGGGGTGAGGTCGAGTAGCCACTCGGAGCTGACGGACGCGTCGGTCCACGCTTTGCCCCAGGCGGACTTCTGGTCGAGATACGTGCGGTACTGGGCAACGCGGGTGTCGAAGATGCCACGGGTCACCGCGCCGACTGCAGCGGCGCCCTCGGGTGTGTCCGCGAAGTCCGAGTCGCGAAAGCCCCAGCCCTCCTCAGATGCCACCCTCCACCACCGCTCGCGGCCGTCGGTGCCCTGGCCGCTCGCCTGGGCCACGAAGCCGTGCTCGGCCAGTTTGCGCAGGTGGTAACTGACCAGCGACGGCGTCTCGTCGACATGTTCGGCGAGCTGAGAGGCGGTCGCGGTGCCCGCGGCGTACAGCATTCGGTAGAGCTGCATCCGCAGCGGGTTCATGAACGCCCTCAACCGGGACAGGTCGGTGATCTGTTCAGGCTCGTGCTTCGGTCGCATGCGCTAACCGTAGATGTGAAGCAGAAACTTCACAATAATGGCTTCAGAGTTTTCACGGCGACAGAGTCTGGATCTGTGCCGACGAGGTCAGCGCCGATTGTCGTCAGGTAGCAGGCCCGTCGCGCCCCCGACCCGTCGCCGCCTCACTGAGCGCCGTCACGGTGGGGCGGCGGCCAACTGCGGCGGCTCAACACGGAATTGCGCACGCTCCGCATACCGCCTCTGCACCAGTGGGCGACGTCGGCCAGCCCCACCACGTCAAGGTCCTCGCCGAGCCCGCGGCCACCGAGCACTGTCAGGAGCACCGCCCCGCCCTCGCCACGCGCTGACCCCGTGCCCCGGCCCGGCCGGGACGCCCTCACGCCTGCGGGGCGGCCGTCGACACAGACTCCGGCCACGCCGCAGCCAACCCACCCCCCACCCGGAACAGAGAGTCCTCCATGACGGACACCACCTAGTAGTGCCGCATCAAACAAGGTTCACCCTGTTGTGACGCGTCGTCCGGTGCCGTGTTCACCGGGGCCGGACGGCAACAATGATCGCGTGGCTGAACGCGTGCGGGTGCGGGAGATCGACGACGACGAGGGGCAGCGGTTGCTCCAGATCATCCGCCGAGGCACCGGCTCGGTGGTGACCTGGCGGCGGGCCCAGATGGTGTTGCTGTCCGCACAAGGTATGCCCGTCGACAAGATCGCAGCGGTGACGTTCACCAGCCCGGACCGGGTCCGCGATATGATCCACAACTTCAACGCAGACGGCTTTAACTCGCTCTACCCCCAATACAAGGGCGGTCGGCCCAGGACCTTCACACTGCCCGAGCGCCGCGAGATCAAGAAGATCTCCAAGTCCAAGCCGGCCGAGCACGGCCTGCCGTTTTCGACCTGGAGCCTGGTCAAGCTGGCCGACTTCCTGGTCGCAGAGGGGGTGGTCGACGAAATCAGCCACGAGGGCCTGCGCATCCTGCTCCGCGAGGAAAGCGTCACCTTTCAACGCGTGAAGACCTGGAAAGCCTCCAACGACCCCGACTACGCCGCCAAGAAGGCCCGAGTCGAGCACCTCTACGCCATCGCCGACGGCGAGGTCCTGCCCGATCCCGGCGAACCCGAAGTCATCTTCTCCATAGACGAGTTCGGGCCGCTCAACCTTCAGCCCCACCCTGGCTACACGCGACCGCACGGGGTCCGTCACCTGTTCGCCGCCTACGACCTGGGCAAGGACCAGCTCTACGGCCACATCAAGAAGTCCAAGAACCGCTCCAAGTTCCTGGAGTTCTGCCGCTACCTGCGCTCCTTGCACCCGGCCGAGAAGCGCATCGCGATCGTGTGCGACAACTACTCGCCGCACCTGACCACCAAGCGGTGCCGCCGGGTCGCGGACTGGGCCGAGGCCAACAACGTCGAGATCGCCTACACCCCGACCAACTCCTCATGGCTCAACCGGATCGAGGCCCAGTTCACCGCCCTGCGCTACTTCACCCTGGACGGTACCGACCACCTCAGCCACAAGGAGCAGGGCAGCATGATCCGCCGCTACATCATCTGGCGGAACAAGCATGCCCAGGACGAGCGTTTACGTGAGGTCGTGAACAGGGCGAACGTCGCCTGATGCGGCAGAGGCTGCACCCCGACGGAACAACGCGGTCCACAGGAACGTCGCGCCGAAGAGTGCTGACTCGGGCGGCTCCTTCCGCATGCGGCGCAGTTCGACCTCCACCAGGTCAGAGAAGATCCAGCGCAGCGATTCGGGCGTGTAAGCGAGGCCGCCCTGCAACTCGCGCTCACGGTAGAGGTCCGCGTCGGCGAGTTCCGAACCCATTCCTCCCTCGCCGGCAGCGAAGCTGGTGAGGGCGAGATGGCCGCCGGGGGCGAGGACGCGGTCGAGGAGACTCAGGTAACTGACCCTGCGGTGCGGCGGCAAGTGGTGGAAGCATCCTGAGTCGACGACCAGGTCGTACGGGCCGCTCAACTCGGTTGCAGGGAGCGCGAAAGCGTCACCGCAGAGGAAGCGGACATCGACGCCAAACTCGCGAGCCCGGTCCTCGCCCCACGCGACGGCCACCGGCGAGAGGTCGACCGCGTCCACCTCGAAGCCGCGCGAGGCGAGGAACAGAGCATTGCGGCCCGCCCCGCAGCCCAGATCCAGGGCCCGACCGGGAGCGATCAGGCCCTGGTCGAGATAGGCGGCCAGGTTCTCGTCGGGCTTCGCCACGAAGAACGGGACCGGCCTTGACCGGTCGGCATAGAAGCGATCCCAGAAGTCCTTGCCGTCACCGGTCGCGAGGCGGCCAGCCTCGGATTCAGATGCGAACAGTCCGTCCAAGAGCGCGAGAACGTCCTCGATGGTGCGTACAGTCCGGTCCACCCGGCCCCCTTTCGACCGAGTGCGATCGTAGGAGCGACGAGAATAAAAGGCCAGCTCAGGCGATGTTTCACGACGCTTGGAGTGGGCCGCTGCTGGCCCCGGAGGAGACCGGAGGCAACCCACTCCAGGCCCCGACCCCGCGTCCACCCAAGCACCCCTACGGGGCCAGGAAAGGCCCACCCCCGGCCACGCCCGGCAGGCTTTTTCGACGAGTTTCCAGCGGCGCCACAGGGCGAACGTTGTCTGATGCGGCACTAGACGCCGAAGCCGTCGCCCGTGCCCTGCGGGAGGACAACGACCGGCTTCGCGAGCGCGTCGCCGTCTATGCCCAGGTCATCCATGAACTCCGCATCGAGCTGGACCGGCGTACCGACACCAGCACCCAGCGCAGCCCCGTCTGGACTCTGCCCACCAGTACCACCTGATGCTCGAGGCTCCTGGGGCGCTGTCAGGGCCCCTTTGCACTCTCGCGGGGGTCGGTGGCTGTGATCTGCTCAACGAAGCGCCGTACCTGTTCCTCGACGGGCTCCTGCGCGGACACGGACATCACATGCCAGCGGTGCGTACCGCGTTCATCGAATTGGCCAGTGACGAAGTGCATGACTACTTCGGCTGACTCCCCCCGCTCTTGCACACGGATGCCGTGTATGAACGGCTGGCAGTCCCACCGTTTGTACCAGTCGGTTGCGGCGATCCGGTGGGCCAGCAGACGGGCAGCCGTGTCCACAGGCTCCTCCCAGGTGTGGTCAGCTACGACCCGAGCCAGTTCGGCGTCGTACTGCGCGGCGTCGAATCGGACCTCGGGAGGGACGGGGACCCGGATGTCGTTGGTGTTCTCCCAGCTGACCCACTCGACGTGATCGCCACGACGCTGGATGGTGACGAAGACTCCTCCACAGCAACCGGTGTCGCAGTCGTTGTTCGACAGTTCGACACGGCGAGGTTCGCTGGCGGCCCACAGCGGCCACGTCTCCGATGAACCGAACCACTTCTGCTGGTAGCAGCTTGAATCGCCGTCCGGATGTATCTCCTCCAGCACGTCCCGGCCATCGATCAAAGGACGTATTCCCGCCCCCTTCGTGATCGCCTGCGGATGCGGAAGGACAGGACGCAGAGCAAGGACGCTCACCGGCGCAGAGTGTTCCATGCCGCCCATGATCCCCGATCGGGAGCGCAAGACAGGAGCCCCGTCGGTTGGCCTCAGCCTCACCTCTCCCGACGTGGGTCCAGCCCTGCCTCGACTGTCTGGGCGCGTCCGTATGTACCAGTTGGACACTAAGCGCAGTGAGCGGGCAACAGCTCGGAGTAGGCGAGGGAACAGGCGGCAAGCACAGGGCGGCCGGACTCACCGAACTCCTGGCCCGCGAACTCCGTCACTGCGGCCGCCAGGTCGGCATCGAACACCTCCACATCCATCGGCCGCGCGTGCTCACCGCGGCCGACCGCACCCACACCGCCGCCACCGAGCGGGAGACCCCCCGATGATCCGTCGCATGTTCCGCCGCTGCGGCGACGCCCCCGGCGCCCTCACCCCCGAGGACCAAGCCGTCGTCGACGCGTTCCGCGCATTGCTCGCCGCCTGCAACAACCCGCAGCCCTGGACACCGGGCTGCAACCAGGATGTTGCCGTACGCGTCGGCCCGTTCCTCGAGCGTGCTCAGCCCCGCCCCGGTGACGACCACGGCCCCGACCTGATCGCCGTCACCCTGGTCCACCCCGGCGCTCACCATCGGTGCTGGCACCGGCGGTGCCGCCGCTCTGCTGCTGGCGCTGCGCCGTCAGTGGTTGAGCGAGCACACTCACGTGCGGCAGGAAGCTGCGGACACGATCGCGGAGTTCGATGCGAGGCCTGCCACATCCAGCGAATCACCCTGGAGAACCAGAAGCTGAGAGAAGAACTTGAAGCCGGCACGGGCGGTGCTCGCCTGACCCCCATCCCCTCCAGTCGTGACAGTTGTTGAGCAGCTCTCAGGACATTGAGCGCATTACCCCCGAGGGGTCGACTCCCGTCTCGGAGTTCTTCCGGCTCCTCGACATCTACCGAGCCGAGTCCGCGTGACTACCTGCTCCGGCCCGGCACCGCTGTGCCAGGCCGAAGCGATCAGCCGGCGGCGGACAGTCTGTGCCACCAGTGACCGCAGCCGCCGGAGCAGAAGCGCTCGCGGCGCCGCTCGTCGGCAACCGCGAGGACTGCGATCAGCAGCCGGAACGCCTTTCGGCGTTCGTCGAGAGGCGTGAGACTGGCGATCTTTCCCAGTTGCTCGTCGATCCGGCCGCGTGAGATCAGTACTGCGGGCGTATGCGTCGGGCGCAGCCCAGCACGGCGGATGCTCTCTGGCGCGTCCTCGGCGACAGCGCGCGCCTGGACACAGTGATGACGTAGGAACAGCAGCACCTCGGACTGGTCTTCCGGGCCGAGGTCGTCGAACCACTCGATGCCCTCGGACATGGGGCGCAGCCCCTGCGCGAGTTCATTGAGCCGGACGTCCCGTTCGTTCATCATTGCCCCCAGGAGATCGGCCGCGGCGCCGGCGCGGATCCACATCCGCCCTCGTGAGGACGCGTGCCCACAGCTCACTGACCACACCACTCTGCCGGTGGCACACCTGCTCGCTGGATGATCTTCTGATTCTGTACGGGATTCCCACCCTGGTGGTTGACTGCCGAGGTCTGGGTCCGGCATGGTCCAGGTCCTGGACGGCGTCCTACTCTACTGGCTCGCGCCAGGCGGCGACGAGATCGTGGAAGCGCGGGAAACGGGGACCCGGAACAGTCTCGTCACTGACCGTCTCGCCGTTGAGCCAGCAGATGTCGAAGACGTAGGTCTCGGTGTCGAGTAGGCAGCACACACCACCGGTGGCGGCGGTGAGGTCGGTGAGCACCTGCCTGACGGTCGCGCACTGCATGAACATCCGGCTCATGCGCGAGGTGGCCGCCATGAACTGCAGCGACGCGAAATTCGGGTGCTGTGTGGGCGAGAACGTGACAGTCAGGTAGATGTACCCGACCAACACTCGTCCCTGCTCGTCGACCCTGTCGGAATCCCGGAGGTGGAACTCGCGCACCGCTTCGTCGACGCCAATCATGACTGAGGTGTCCAGTTTGAGCGTGCCGCCTGCCGAACAGGCGACCGGTTCGCTCTTGAACCTGGAGGTGAACGGCACGATCAACTGCGCGCTGCTCGGCAGCGTGATCGGAAGTGGCGGTGTGTGGCGGCCTTGCGGGGCGAGCTCGGCCAGCCGGGTCAGTGCCCTCGCAACGTTCCGAGGGGGCATGAAGATCTCGTAGCTGTAGTCCAGCCCCATACCGCTTCGCCTCCCCTTGCTCTGAGCCGGGATCCTTTCACGGTATGGATTGGTCGCCCAGTTGATTATTTGGGGGTGGCCGGCTTCACCCTGCAGGGGCCGGAACGGGCGGGAACATCGGCTCGTCTCCGAAGCGATCAGCTCTGAGTAGAAGCCGCCGCCCACGGGTGGTCACCGAGAACCTGGCAGTGGGTGGAGACGCCGATGTCGCGCGGCTCCGCCCGCCGTTCCAAGCCGAGCCCGGAGCCGTTCCTTGGCTTGCCGGTAGTGAGGACTCGTGACGAGTCCCCACGCGGCTTCAGCCCGGTCTCATTACTGTTGCTTGATGATCCAGTCGAAAAAGAACGCTGCTCCAGCAACCGAGCCTCCCCCGGCCAGTACGGCGAGGGCGGGAGTGCTGCATGATCGGGTGACAGCGGGGTTTATGCGACCAGAGCTGCGGGTGGGGTCATGATGGTCTCGTACTCGGCGGGGGTGAATCGGCCCAGGCGTCGTTGCCGCCGGCACTGGTGGTAGGTCCGCTCGATCCAGGTGACGATCGCGATCCGCAACTCCTGTCGAGTGGCCCAGACGCGGCGGTCGAGGACGTTCTTCTGCAGCAGTGCGAAGAAGCTCTCCATCGCGGCGTTGTCGCCGGCGGCCCCGACCCGGCCCATCGAGCCGACCAGGCCATGCCGAGTCAGTACGGCGGCAACCTTCCGTGACCGGAACTGCGAGCCGCGGTCCGAATGCACCACGCATCCGGTCACCAGGCCGCGGCGGGCGACGGCGGACTCCAGGGCTCTCACCGCGAGGCGGGATTGCGTCCGGGCGTCGATGGAATAGCCCACGGTGCGGCCGGAATACACGTCCTTGACGGCACACAGGTACAGCTTGCCTTCGCCGGTTGCGTGCTCGGTTTGTGCCAACCGCCCAGACACTCGTGCCGTGTGATCACGGTGCGACCGCCGTAGACAACGAGGTCGTTGGCGTGCAGGAGCACCCCCAGCTGGCGCCGAATGAAACGGACCGGAATCGAGGAGGCGTTGCCGCGGACGCTGATCTGGCTGAACCGGTTGACCCTCGGGGCGAACCAGCGTCCCAACGGCCACAGCAAGTGTCGTTCCTGTGCGAAGTAGGCGCCGACGGTGCGGGTGCGGCCCCGCAGCCTGCGTTATTCGTCGTCCTGGTCCCACAGGTCGATCCTCTCGTTCAGCTCGGTGAGCGAGGCGACCTCGGGGACGGGAGTAAGTGGTTGCGGCGGAAGTAGCCGATCCGCCCCTCGACCCCACCCTTCTCGTGGGCGCCCTCGATGCCGGGCCGGCAGTAGAACGGCTCGATGACCCATTCTCTGAACCTATTGTCGGGCCTTGCTTGCGGCCACGATGTCGATGGCGACTCGAAGCGGTGTCTCGGCGTTCCCAAGTAGCGCCCGGGTGATTGCGATCGCCTGGATGATGCTCATACCGCGCTCGGCCAGGAGGGTTTGGACAGCCTCCATTCCGTCGCTCTCAAGGACTGGTCGGGACTGCTCGACCAGATCGGTCCAGCGTGCGGCGTCCTCGGGACTTAGCCCGATGACGTGGTCGAACACGACTTCCTCCTCCCGTGATGAGTCAATGAGATGTGCTCACGTCTCGTCAGAGCCCAGTGCTGCAGTCAGGACCTTCACGGCGTCAGCGTATTGAAGGCGGTCGAACCGAAACGGGCCGAACCCCGAGTAGTCACGCGTCTTGCGGTGGGGCTGCTCGAAGGAATCCCAGGTCACGTGGTCAGGAGTCACTGTGATGCCGGCCATCAGCGGCCAGCATCCCCACTCACCGCATTCACAGCCGAGCACGGGTGTCTTCGGCCCCATCGCTCCGGTGGATCGTCCATGGAAATGGTCTTCCATCGGGCCGAATCGGAAGAACTGCGGGACAAGACCTCCG
Source organism: Streptomyces spinoverrucosus (assembly GCF_015712165.1). Classification (NCBI taxonomy): domain Bacteria; kingdom Bacillati; phylum Actinomycetota; class Actinomycetes; order Kitasatosporales; family Streptomycetaceae; genus Streptomyces; species Streptomyces spinoverrucosus. The sequence continues at coordinate 45,704 of NZ_JADPZX010000001.1, forward strand.
TAGGCGTCTCCGGCTGGTTGCATTCCAGCGTTCATCTCGAACTGGTCGACCAAGTCGGTAAGGGGTGTTCCGTCGATGCACGGGACGACTTCGAGCACGCCACGATCAGCGTGGCACCGGCAGTCGAAGAGGATCTCCTGGCTGGTCATATGCTGATTGTTGCAGCCCACGTCTTCCCTGCTCCTCCTGATTATGGTGGGCAGTTATGGTCGGGGCGGCAGGGCTGTGGAGGCTGGTTGCGGGGTGGGGATGCCGAGATGAACAACGGCCCGAGGTCGCGACGCCTGTCGATTTGAGTCAGTTTGCCTTCTGCGCCGGCGAGGCTGACACGCAGTCGTTCAACCTCGCCGAGCCAGCCTTCGCGCTCGGCCTCCGCGATGCGGGCGTGAAGGTTGTCGCGGAGCTGCACCAGATGGTCGCGTTGGGCGGGTCGGGTCAGAGCATCGGGCAGCGGACGCAGGCGTGTTCGTGGATGGGGGGGTGCTGAACGAGCTGCCGCAGGTGCCGATGGAGGCCTTGCTCCGCTCGAAGTGGCCGAGGGCTTCGGTCCACTCCTCGTCGGTCGGGACGCGGTATTCATCGGTTGGCCGCATGGCTCGTCGACGGGCCAGGAGGGCCAGGTGGGCTTGGACGGCCTCGTCTGGATAGACCGCCTTGTAGCCGAAGGTGACGTTGATGTCCTGGTGTCCGGCCATGACCTGGGCAATGTGCGGGGCAGGCCGCTCGGCGGTGTTGAGGACCGCCACCACGGCGGTGCGCTCGTCCTCCGTGCGGGCGCGCTGAAGGCCGGAGTCGAGGAAGGCCTTGAGGTCGTCATTGGTCCCGGCGAGCGCGGCCTCGGCCTCGGTGCGGACCGCGCGGCCACCGAGCTGCCAGGCGTCGAGGACTTGGGGGCGGGCGTTCTCCGGCAGACCCACCTCGGCGGCTGACGCGGACTCACCCCATGCCGTGCCGACGACGGCCGTGCAAAGCATCAAAGAAAGGGCAGATATGCGGCCGCCCTGCCGCCTTTTCCGGCGGCTGGTCAGTTTCATTACTACTACTCCAGCAGGAACGAGAAGGCCGCCTTGGCGGCCTATTTGCCGGAGCAGAATCACACAGCACTCGACGGTGAATAAACACAGGGTGCACCCATCGTCATTTCTTGATCGTTTGGGTGCCGATTCATGACGCAAAGCCGCACAACCATTTACAACTGTGACGTGGATCGCAACCCCGGCTTTGGATATGACCCGTCTTTGCCCGGTTTACCCGGTGGACAGAGGCCGGAATGGTGGATTCCATTCGTGTACACCGGGTGAAGTTGTCGCGGCTGGACGATGAATTACTCCCTCGGCGAGCGGGCGGAATCCAGCCCGGAATCACGAGCGAATTCACGCCGCCCCGCAGATTTCGCCTACTGAAATGCCGGCGGCGCGATCCCCAACGCCCCGAAATGGAATCTACGACTAGGACCGTGATGAAGGTACGTAGCGCGATTGTGCGCACTCTGGGTGGCGCCGCTGCCGCAGGTGCTGTGGCCTGGATCGCGATGGCAGGCGTCTCGGATGCCGCGCCCCCTCAGGGCGGTGCGGTCTAGGCCGTCGCGGGCGAGATGCCCGGTTACGCCGTCGAGGACTTCGATTACCCGCAGGCCGACAAGATCCTCGCCGAGCAGGGCATCACCCTCAAGCGCGGCGACGGCCACATTGTCCTCGCAGACTGCGCCAGCGGCACCGGCCTCATTGAGGTGTGGCCGCGCGACAAGGCGAAGGTCTGCTTCCGCGTCAGCGGCGACAGCGGCTTCCTGACGATGGCGATCCCCGCGGTCTACGGCGTCAAGGGCAACGACTACACGACACAGGTCGACATGACGGTCGGCAGCGAGGAGAAGGTCTTCGACGTCGTCATGAACGCCTGGACCCCAGTCGGGGAGACCGCGGACGAGTACGGGCGCGACCACATGCTCGTGGAGATCCGGACCACCAAGTAGCGCCAGCTCGCTGCCATTCGCCAGCCCTGCTGCAGCCCGGTGAACACCGGGCAGGCAGCTCTCTCACCAAAGAACTCCGCAAGGCTTCACCGCCGCAGGCGCTCGTCGCTGTCATCCGCAGCTGCCATGCCCCGGGATACACTGCTCCGCTCCGCCCTGACTGGAGGTCTGAGTGTTCCCCGCACGGGTACTTGCCGGTGCTCCGTTGGCTCTGGTGATTCTCGCCCTGTCCGGCTGCTCCTCCCACTGAGGCTGCACCGACACGACGGCGGAGCGCGGTGAGGCCGGTGTCAGGGTGCAGGTCGAGGACACGTCCGGGCGGCCTATCGGCGTTACCGCCGAGGTCGTTGACTGGCGCCTTGAGCCCCATCCGCAGGTGCCTTCCGAAGGTGACCAGGTCCACTTCCACTACCGCTTCGACGGCGCCGACGAGATATCCGGCCCTGCAGTGGACGCCTGCGCGGTCGATAAGGAACGCGTGGCGTTGGGATGTCAGACGGTCTACTCGTCCGAGGCGTTCGGGCCTGGCGGTGATCTCACGGGCGACGACTGGCTCGCCGTCGAGCACCCTGAGCAGGTTGCCGGAGTGCTATTGATCCCCAATGACCAGTCCTACGACAGACGAACCTGCGAGCAGGACATCAAGGACGGTGGCGGGCCGCATCCTCCGGAACCAGCCGGCACGGGGGACCAACTGTAAGCCGTCATATCGGTCGTCGGTGAGCCGGCGGTGGCATGTGAGGGTCGCGGCGATGGTGGTGAAGGCCAGGAAGTGTTCCGGCTTGCGCTCGTAGCGGCGGTGGAGGCGTCGGCAGCCCGACAGCCAGGACATGGTCCGTTCCACGACCCAGCGGTGCCGGCCCAGTCGTTGGGATGACTCGGTGCCCTCACGGGCGAGGCGGTGCCGGATGCCTCGGGATGCCGGCCGGCGCCGCAGGTGCTGGCAGTCGTAGCCCGTGTCTCCGTGCAGTTTGCCGGGCCTGCTGCGGAAAGACCGAGCACTCCACCCACCGCCGATGCAGGTAGTGGCGCGGAGTCTCGCCACAACAAGGTGGCGTTGTAGTGGACCCGCTCGGCGCGCAGCGTCCACGCCTCGGTGCGTGTCGCCAAGGCCAGGTTGCAGAACCTTCCGCACGCACCCGAACGTGCGCGACAGCTCAGCTGCCTGTGCACCGGACGGACGAAGCGGTACCTGCACGCCCGCTCCAACCGCCGACCGTGTTCTGCCGCCGGCACCGGTTCACGTCTCCTTACCGATGTCGTCGGAGCGTGCCACGAGGCGGGCGGCTCCTCCGGTCACGCGGTACAGGAACGCGCCGGCGTCCTCCTCGGCCTTGAAGTACTGCCACACGGCATCGAAGGCGATGCGTCGGGTGATGCCCTGCCAGGGGCGGCGCAGCAGTACCGCGCGCAGGGCGCGCCGGTCGTCGTCACCGAGGGAGGCGAGCCCTTGGGCGGCGAACCGGACGGCGTCGTACGCCTCGGCCGCCCAGGGGCCGGGCGCCTGTCCGTGCCGGGCACGGAACGCGGCGGCGAACGCCTTGGTACGGGGGTCGGCACTCGCGTCGGTGTAGCCCGCGCCGATCCGCCAGTCCTCGCCGACTGCGAGAAAGGGCGCACCGAGGACGTGCTCCCCCGCGACCCGGGCGCCCCGGTGGCCCGCGTCCCGCAGCGCGCGGGCACAGGCCGCGGCGCGATCGGGCCGTACCCCGCCGAAGAGGACGGCGTCCTGGGGCCGGGCGGCGATACGGCGGGCGGCGGCGGTGAAGTCCGCGTCCGCGGCGACGTCCTCCACCACGGTCTCGCCGTCGAGCTTGCCGTGGACGGTGGCGATACGGATCACGGTGAGGCTCTCCTTCTCGGTGGCCAGGTCGTGCACGATCACCGTGCGGGCCGGTTTGACGACCCGGTTCAGATAGCGCAGTACCGCGGGCGGGCCGAGGGTCTGGGTGGGGCGCAGCACGAGCCCGGTGGTCGTCAGCACGTTGTTGAGATCCTCGGTGTCCGCGCGGGTGAACAGAACGGTCAGCCCGGCGTCCGTGCACGGGCGCAGGGCCACCGGCGCGGTCACGTTCCCGCCCGTGGCGATCACCACGGACACCGCCGGGTCGGCGGCCAGCCGGGCGGCCGCCGCGGCCGAGCCCGCCGCGGTGCCCTGGTCGTCGGCGGTGCCCAGCACGAGGTCGACGGTGCGCCGGGCGTCCTTGTTGTGCTGCTCGACGGCGAGGCGGGCGCCGCGCGCCTGGTGCTGGTGGAGGGCGTCGTCCGGGCTGCCGAGCAGCGCGACCACGTGGCGGGTCCGCCGGGCGGAGCCGGTGTTCGCGGTCGCGTTGCCGGGGCCCCACCGCCACCACGCTCCGAGTCCTCCCGCCGCGGTGACGCCGAGCGCGGCTCCCGCGACGAGCAGCCGTCGCCGGGTGGGTGAGGGCGGGGCCTCAGCGGCTTCGGCCGGCTCGACGGGGGCGGGCCCGGAGAGCACGGTCGGTTCGGGCACGGGCAGGTCGAGGACGCGTGCGGCCCGGACGGCGACCAGGGCGGGCAGCCCTTCGGGGAGCCAACTGTCCGCGGCGAAGTCGCCGAACTCGCCGAACTCGTCGAGGAGTTCACGCGCGCTGGGGCGCAGTTCCGGTTGCTTGGCCAGACACCGCCGGATGAGCCGGTCGAGGCCCTCCGGTACGCCGTCCACGTCGGGTTCCTCGTGCACGGTCCGGTACAGCACGCCCGCAGCGCCACCGGTGCCGAACGGGGGCCGGCCGGTGGCCGTATGGGCGAGGACACAGCCGAGCGAGAAGACGTCGCTGGGCGGGCCCACGGTGCGCCCGCGGGCCTGCTCGGGCGAGAGATAGCCGGGTGAGCCGACGACGGAGCCGTCCGCGGTGAGCGCGGTCGCGCCGACGGCCCGCGCGATCCCGAAGTCGATCAGGCGCGGCCCGTCCGCGGCCAGGAGCACGTTCGCGGGCTTGACGTCCCGGTGGACCAGCCCGGCCGTGTGCACCCCGTCCAGCGCCTCGGCCAGCGCGCTGCCCAGGCCGCGCAGCTGCGCCTCGGGCCATGGCCCGTGCAGGGCGACGGCCTCGGCCAGGGACGGGCCGGGCACGTAGGCCGTGGCAAGCCACGGCTCACGCGCCTCGGCGTCCGCCCCGACGACCGGCACCGTCCACCGCGCCGTAAGACCCGTGGCGAGTTCGGCCTCACGGCGGAACCGGGCGCGTAAGCCGGGGTCGTCGGCGTACTCGGCGCGGATCACCTTCAGCGCGCACCAGGCGCCGTGCGGCAAGCGCGCCAGGTAGACGACGCCCATGCCGCCCGCGCCGAGCCGCCCCGCGAGCCGGTGCCCGCCGATCACCGAGGGATCGGACGGCAGAAGCCGTTCCATGTTCAGCCGCCTCCGTTCCCTGACCGTCCCCGCCTCTGGGCTCCGGCCGACATCGTCACTCGGGGCTCCGGGCCGCCGCCGACAACGGGCGGCCCGTTCCCGGCCTTCAACAGCCGTCGGCCCTCGTCAGCTCTGCGCCGTGGCCGCGCCGTTGAGGTCGGCGAGCGAACCCAGCTGCTGGAAGCGCCCGTCGCGGACCTGGTGGACGAAGGTCTGGGCCGCCCAGCCCTCCCCGGTGTTGTCGTAGTGGTGATACTCGCCGAAGGTGTACGTCCGGGCGATGCCCTTGTACTTCGCCTTCGCCAGCCGCTCGGCCAACTCGGCCCGGACCGGCCTGCGACGGGCTCCGGCCGGGACCGTGCGGGCGAACTCGGCGAGCAGCATCCGCACACTGTCGTACGCCTCGGTGGCATACGGCTCCGGAGCGCCGCCATAGCGCCCCCGCCAGGCCGTGGTGAAGTCCTTGGCCTGCCGCGTCGTCAGTACGGAGGGGTCCACGGCCGAGGTGACCACGTACCAGCCCTCGCCCGCGGCGGCCGCGAGGCGCGGGAAGTCCGAGCCGTACAGCCGGTGCTGCATCCAGCGCGGCCCGGTGAATCCGGCCGCGGCCAGTTCCTCGGCCGCGCGCACGGTGGCGTCCAGAGGGCCCAGGTACACGAAGTCGCCGACACCGGCGTCGAGCAGGTCACGGATCGCCCGCGGGCTGTCGTTCGTCCCCTCCGCCACGACGCGGGGAAGGATTTCCGTGCCGAGGGTGTCGCGCCAGCCCGTGACCAGTGGGGGGCCCTGGTCCTGCACGATCGAGCCGCCGGCCCGGTCGATGACGACACCGGCCGGCGCCACCTGGCCGCTCGCCAGGGCGTGGAACGCGATCCAGGTGCCGAGCGCGAGATGCGAGGCGCCGCTCTGGAACGACGTCTTCGGCGACGTCGCGAAGTAGTCCTGCAAGCCCGTGGTGCTGGACACATGGGTCAGCCCCGCCTCGGCGTAGACGGACGCGGCCGCCTGCATGGGGATCTCGGCGACCGGTCCCAGCACGGCGACGACATCGCGGTCGGCGGTGAACGCGAGGGCCACCTGCCGGGCGGAGTCCGCGTCGCCCCGGTCGGCGCGGACCTGCGCCTTCAGGTCGTAGAGCCGCTTCGGCGAGGCGTTGTGCTCGGCGACGGCCAGGCGCGCGGCGCGTTCGCAGGCCCGGCTGACGGCGGTGTCGGCCGAGCCGGCCGCCGTGTGGACGCCCAGGACGTACACGGGACGCCCACCGCTCCCGGAGGACGGCTCCTTGCCGTCGTCCCCGGTCGCCCACACCGCCGCTCCCGTCCCGCCGCCCGCGAGCAACAGCGCACCACCGGCGAGCAGCAGGCGGCGCCGGCCGGGGTGCCGGACGGGAGCGTCCGCGGGGTCCTGGGCGTCCGTCTCGTCCACGATCGTGGGCTCGATGTCGGGCAGAGCGAGGCCCTCGGCCGCCCGCGCGGCGACCATCCGGGCGACGGGATCGGGAAGCCAGTCGCCGGAGCCGTCCGGAGCGTCCTGGGCGAGCAGCCGCCGCATTTCGTCGGCCGTGGGCCGGGCGTCGGGGTCCTTGGCCAGGCAGCGCTCCATCAGAGTCCGCAACTCGCCCTCCACATCGCCGAGTTCGGGCTCGTCGTGGACGGTGCGGTACAGCAGTGCGTCCGGCGTCCCGGTGCCGAACGGCGGGGTCCCGGTCGCGGCGTACGCCAGGACACAGCCCAGCGCGAAGACATCGCTCGCGGGCGACGCGGGCCGCCCCTCGGCCTGCTCCGGGGCGAGGAATCCGGGCGTACCGACCACGAGCCCGGACGCGGTGAGCGCCGTGTCGCCCGCCGCGCGCGCGATGCCGAAGTCGATCAGGCGAGGACCGTCCGGCACGAGCAGGACGTTGCCCGGCTTGACGTCCCGGTGGACCAGGCCGGCGGTGTGCACCGCGGCCAGCGCCTCGGCCAGCAGCCCGCCGAGGACGCCGACGGCACGCGTCGGCAGCGGGCCGTGCGCCACGACCGCCTCGGACAGGGCGGGTCCGGGGACGAACGCGGTGGCCAGCCACTGCTCGCGTGCCTCCGCGTCCGCGTCCAGGACGGGCACCACCCAGGGGTTGTCCACCCGCCGCGCCAGCTCCACCTCCCGCGCGAACCGCGCCCGGAAGTCGACGTCACCGGCGCTCTCCCCCCGGATCACCTTGACCGCGGCGAGGGCGCCGGCGTCGGTGCGCCCGAGGTAGACGACGCCCATGCCACCCGCGCCGAGCCGCCGCAGCAGCCGGAACCCGGCGATGCGGGACGGGTCGGAGGACCGCAACGATTCGCTCACTGTTCCGCCCCCTTCGTGGCGACCGGCTCTTGCGTGCCTCGCGCCTCGCCCCAGCGGTCGATGTCGGTGGCGACCAGGCTCACTCCCCGGAAGATCTCGCCGGTGACGGCGGTGTCCTCCTCCTCGCTCCGGCCCGCGCCGTGCCGCGCCGTCGCGGCCACGGTGACCGGCCCCAGCCGGAACTTGTACCAGTCGAAGGGGTACGCCCGGCTCCCGCCGTCGGCGATCCACTCCCCGGACTCCGTCAGGTCGTCATCGGTGACCGCGTTCCGCCCGTCGCTGGAGGCGTCGACCCGGGAATAGAGGCCGCGCACCACGTCCGTGGCGTTCAGCCGCTGCTCGGGACACCGCAGCGCCGACTCCAGCGCCCCGGCCATGTCACGCCGCGCGGCCACGGTGTTCTCGTGCACGGTGACGGTCAACGACACGTACACCGGCCCCTTACCACCCTTCTCCGGCAGCTCGAACGCCCGCGTGAGGCTGGCCAGCGCGGAGTCCGGCAACGCCTCGCGCCGCCACAGACAGTCCTCGTCGAGCACGGCCCACTCGGCCGGATCGCTCTCGAAGGGGTCGCGCTTGCGGTACCCGGTGCCGAAGTAGTCGGGCCGCACATCGAGCCCCCGAACGAACTCGACCGCTTCACCCCGAGTCCTGGGCGCCCGCTCCTCCGCGAGCGTGTAGGGGTCGTTGGCAGACGCTTCCGACGGCGAAGCACTGGTGGGGCTGGGACTGGGGCTGGGACGGGGGCTCGAACTCGGCCCCTTCTCCGCCTCTCCCCCACCACCCGACCCGCCCGTACACCCCACCAGCAGCGCCCCCGCCGCCACGACCAAGGCTGGTCTCCACCCGGCCATGCATCACTCCCATCCATGCCCCGTACCCTGCGAGCAGTCTCGCGCATCCATCACCCACGCCAACTAACCTTGTGGAAATACCCAGTTGATGCAGCTGATTCGGTTGGGGTGATGAGACGCCGCTATTCGTCCGCTGTCGGGCGGGCAGGGTGATTTCGTTGTCCGGGCACGGCGGAGACCCGGCGCCGGGTCGGGTCCTCCAAGGTCTTTCGGGGCGTGAGCGGTCAAAAGTCCGCCTGTCAGCCGGTAGGACGGCGCAGTGCGGCAAGGCGGTGGGAAGCCGTGGCCAGTTCGCGTCTCCAGGGCCGGGTCGCCGACATCCGCAAGCGCAGACGCCGACCGCGGTGGGTGAGGCGGGCGCCGACGTCCGGCAGTCGGTGGCGCAGCACCTGCGGCTCGGCGGTGGCCGGTCCCCGGCGGGCTGCGTGTTCCGGGACTACATGCCCTGCCATGTGTTCAGCACCGCCAAGACCCCGGCGGCTGCCGCGCACACCTGGCTGATCCGGGCGAAGATCCGCGAGGGTGCGCCGCTGAGCTACCCCCCGACCGCGGGGGCGATACCGGCGGGCACGGTGAGCGCAACAAGTACGGCCGCGACCCCGACGCCAACAGCAAGGTCGTCTGCCCGAACGGCTGGGCCGCCAAATCCTGCCACCCAAGTACCCACCGGTGACTGGCATCTCCGCCGGCGACAAGCCGTCCTGTGACGAGTTCACCTTCGCGGCGAGTTGAACGGACGCCGGGCTTCGACGAGTGCGACGCCTCGAAGCCGACGATCAAGTGCGACATCCGGGAGCACGATACTGACGCACACGCCAAGTGCGGCCCGGGGCCGGTCACATGGCCGACCCCGGGCCGCGCACACCGGAGAACGGAGACACGCAGTGAGTTCCGGCGGGATCACATGGATAGCCGACGAGGACATCTCCTGGCTCGGCTACTACATCAAGCTGGCCAGGGGCCTGACCGGCGAACAGCTCGCCGCCCGCCTCGCCGCCACCGGCGGCCCCGTACCGGTCCAGGCCACCACCGGGCCGCAGGCCGAAGCGCTCATCGACGGGCTCGACGCCGAGCGCGGCGACACCGACAGCATCGCCGTCCGCTACGGCGATCACGCCGGCCTGGGCTTCGCCGTAGCGTACGGCCACTGGCCGTCCGTCCTCGGGCCCGCGCACCACGACGGGACATCCCGGGAAGGGGTCCACATCTTCGAGCTTTACTACGAGAAGCAGAACCCGAAGGTCCCGCCACCCGCATTCGCCTACTTCCACGACGACGACTATGTGTGCGGCTTCGACATGTACATGTGCACCTGGTCGCAGGAGATCACCGGCCCCGGCGCCGACCTCATCCGCGCTGACATCATCGCCGCCGGAATCCCGGAGGAGAGGGAGAGGGACACGGCGCACCGTGCCTCTCTCGCCGTGCTGGAGCAGCGCTTCGAACTGGCGCTGCCGCGTGACCTGATCCTCGACGCGTCACTGCCCACTGCACTCGTCAGCGGGCAGCAGCCGCGCTGAGCCGTCGGCCGTGCATCGTGGTGCCCCGACATCGTCGTGTGGATCGGCTCGGCAGCAGGAGAGCAGCTGAGCCTTTCCAACCTCAGTTCGCCGAGGTCAGGTGCAGGGGTGAGGACGGCTCGGAGAGTGTCTCCCAGCGACGTGGGTACGCTCATCAGGGCGCCGTCCAGGATCACTGGGCGTAGGTGTGCCCGCAGCCCGGGTGGGCCGGCGCCGGCAGGGCCTGCCGACCGGCGGTCGGCCGCCGCAGCGCTTACCGCGTTGCCAGCGATGGTCCCGCAGCCGGGCCGACAGCTGGCCGAAAACCCATCTACCAGGGGCTTCACCCAAAGGCCCGCTTGCCGGTCGCCTTCCTGGCACGACCGCTCCCGGTCTTTTTCAGTCATCTGACGCATGCGAAACCGCCCTGCTGCGGCGTAAGAATCGGTCGCAGCCCGTCTCGAGCGGCTCGTTCGCACCCAGGACATCCGCTCGAAGTCATCGAATGCGAAGGCGGTGGATACCCATGCCACGGAGAATGATCGTGGGTATGACAGGGGTGACCGGGGCCGTGTTCGGTATCGAATTGCTGCGCAGATTGCGGCAGCAGCCGGAGGTGGAGACCCATCTGGTGTTGTCCCCGTCGGCCAGGACGACCGTACGGCTGGAGACCGGATTGTCGGCGCACGAGGTCACCGATCTCGCGGATGCGACGTACGCGTGGAACGACCGACGTGCGCCTATCTCGTCGGGGTCGTTGCGGGTGGACGCCATGGTCATCGCACCGTGCAGCTTGAAGACGCTGGCTGGAATATGCGCCGGCTGTGCCGAGGGGCTCATTCACCGAGCGGCCGACGCGATGCTCAAGGAGGGGCGCCGGCTGGTACTCGTGGCACGGGACCCGCTCAGCGAGAGCCACCTGGAGAACATGCTGGCGCTCTCGCGCATGGGGGCGAGGATCGTCCCGCCGGTGTCGGCGTTCTACAACCAGCCCGAGACGATCGGGGACCCGGTCAGCCATGTCGTCGTCCGCGTTCTGGACCAGTTGGACATTCGTGTGCCGTCGGCACAGCGCGGGAACGGCATGCCCCATTCCCCACTCTGAAGGCAACCAGCACTGACCCTGCCGCAGAAACTGGCGCGCTGCCCGGATGGACACGGCACGGTTCGTGCACCGCGTCGGCGAGGTGCTGGGGGCAACCGGATCGGGCGTCTGTCCCCCGTGGTCTACGTCCTGGACGACGACGTGGATCCGTCGAATGACACGGACTGGCTTGGGTACTGGCCGACGAAGCCGTCGTAACGAGGGCGCAGGCCGTGCGCCGCGTCTACGACTGGAATTCACCGCCGGAATGCGCTTCGGGATAGCGGGCTTCCAGTGCGGCACGGAGCGCGGCGCGGGTGGTGATGCCGAGTTTCGGGAAGAGCCGGTGCAGGTGGGAGCCGACCGTGCGGGGGGACAGAAACAGGCGGGCGCCGATCTCCTTGTTGGTGAGTCCGGTGGCGGCCAGATCGGCGATCTGCCTCTCCTGGGCTGTCAGTTCCGGCGCTGCCGTGTCCGACCGCCCGGCGGCGGCCACGCCGGTGGCGCGCAGTTCGTTGCGGGCCCGCTGCACCATCGCTCGCGCGCCGATCCGGTCGAACGTCTCCATGGCGGCACGCAGCTGGATGCGGGCGTGGGCGGTGTCGCGGGTGCGGCGCAGCCACTGCCCGTAGGCGAACTGGATGCGGGCCTGCTCCCAGGGATAGCGGGCGACTTCGGGCAGGGCCAGGGCCGCCTCGAACAGGGCGGCGGCCTCGTCGTCGTCAGCGGCCACGGCTGCCGCGGCAGCTGTGATCAGCGCCATGCGCGTGCCGATGCGGTGGAGGCCGGCCCGCTGGGCTGCGACGACGTGGGCTCGGGCCTCCTCGCGACGGCCTGTGCGCATCGCCGCCTCGACCAGGTCCAGCACGACCCACCGGTTCGGGATGCCGGCACTGGGGGCAGTGGGCAGATCGATCTGCGCCACCTGGGTGTGGGCCTCCTCGAAGTCTCCCTGGCCCATGGCCGCGAGATGACGGGCCGAGAGGGCGTACGCCATGGTGGCGCTCATGCCGCGAGGCGCCGCCCAGGTGGTGGTCTCCTTGCTGCGGGACCGGGCCAGGTCCACGTCGCCGCGCAGTGCGGCGCCCGATGACAACACGGCCCTGATCTGACGCTCCCAGAACGAGTAGCCGTAGCGGGTCGCCAGCTCCAGCCCCTGCAGCGCGAGCTCCTCGGCCTCGTCCCACTGCCCGTGCACGTAGGAGTCCTGGCAGAGCAGCATCAGTCCGGGAACCACCATGGCGATCGCGCCACCGTCCCGCTCCCGCTCGATCATGCCGCGGACCACGTACCGGTATTCGGACAGGATGTCCATCGCAAGCGCTGCGAAGGCCAGCGGAATGACCTCCCAGGGGGCGGCGGCCGGAGGGAGCGCCGCGAAGGCGCGGGCCAGGCCCTGCCTTATGGAGTCGCTGGTGCGGGTGGGATCGACGTACGCGTCGTAGCACAACCGGAAGGAGACGACCTGCTCGGGCTCGAAGCGGGCCATGGTCTTCCTGAGCAGCTCCCACGGCTGCGGCCGCAGGGTGTAGAGGCTGACCAGCAGCAGCGCATAGAGGATGCCGTACCTGTCCCAGGAGTCCGGTCCGGCGTCCTCGCTGGAGTCCAGCGCCCGGGTCAGCAGCCGGTACGCGGCGGTGACGTCGCCCTCGTTGTTCGTGAGCAGGTGGGCGGTGGCGGTGAAGACCAGTGCGTCAGGGGTCTCCGGGGTCTGTCCGGCGTCCGCCAGCAGCCAGGTGACCTGGTCGAGCCGACCGGCCATGGTGGCGAGGTGGGCGGCCTCGACCAGGCGCCGGGACCGGTCTCCGGGGTGCGGGCTGAGTTCCCCCGCGCGTACGAGGGTGGCCACCGCGGTCGACGCGCGGCCGCGCCGCCGCGCGAGCAGGGCCGCCTTGTCCAGCGCCCGGGCGACGGCCTCGTCGGGTCCGGTGCTCGCCTCGGCCAGATGGCACGCCTGCCGCTCGGGGTCGAAGGCCAAGGCGTCGGCGAGGGCCTGGTGCGCGGCCCGGCGCTCGCCCGGCAGGGCCAGATACGCGACCGCCGAGCGGGTCAGTGGATGGCTGAAGGTGACCTGGCCGGAGGCGGCGTCGGCACGGACCATCCCTGCCCGCTGTGCCGGGACCAGGTCGTCCGGGTCCAGGAAGCCCCGGGCCGCGGCCCTGATGGTGCCCAGGCCGTCGTCGGCCGCCAGTGCGGCCAGGAGGAGTGCCTTCCTGGTCGTGCCGGGCAGCTGATCGAGCCCGGGTGCGAAGATGTCCAGCAGCCGCTCGGAGAGGGGCAGCACGCTGGGCAGCGGCTGTGCGCCGAAACGCTGCCGGTCGTTCAGAGTCGCCGGCAGCTCCTGGAGGGCCAGCGGGCTGCCCGCGGCCTGGGCCAGCAGTCGGCGCCGCACGGTCGGTGCCAGTCCCGGCCATCGGACCTCCAGAAGCTCCGACGCCGACTGATCGTCCAGGGGTCGCACCATCCTTTCCGGCAGCCCGACGTGGTGGAGGAGTCCCTCCAGCCCGGTACGGCCGGCGGCCAGCAGCACGACGGGGGCGTGAGCCAGCCGACGCACGGCGAAGGCCAGCACCGTGGCGCTGGCCGGGTCGATCCACGGTGCGTCGTCGGCCACCAGCAACAGCGGGGATTCGGCGGCGGCCGCGTCGAGCAGGGCGAGTACCGCAGTCCCGGCGGTCAGCGGATCCGGCAGCGCTTCCGGCGTCAGCTCGAAGAGCCGATGGAGGACGTCGCGCTGCAGGCCGGGCAGCCGATCGACGTCCGCGCGCAGCGGGTACAGCATCTGGTGGATCGTCGCGAAGCTGATTCCGGCCTCGAACTCCACGCCGCAGGCGCGCAGCACACGCCAGCCGGCGGCACTTCCCCGGGCCACGGCGATGTCGAGCAGGGCGGTCTTCCCCACCCCGGGATCACCGCGCAACAGCAAGCCGCGGCCCATGGGGCCGTACCCGCTGCGGTCCTGGTCGGCAAGCAGCGAGTCGATCAGCGCCAGTTCGTCCGCGCGCCCCACGAGGCCGCCAGAGCCGCAGTCCGCGGGCTGCCCAGGAGGCCTCCGACTCTCGGAAGTCGCCACAATCGCGAGGATATCGCCCACCACACGACACAACGCCGACTGCACGCGTATCGCCCGACCACACCGAGTCATCACATATCCGCGGCCGGGCTCCTACCCACATGGCAACACGATGGCCGGCGCCCCGCGGGTGCGGGACGCCGGCCGTCGAGCGGGTGTCAGGCAGAGAAGGTCTGGGAGTCGGGCAGGAAGCTCGGCTCCCGTGGCGGCCAACCACCGCGTTTCGACGCGGTGGATTACCCCGAGCGCCATGCGGTCGAGTGCGGGATCAACCGATTTGAAAGGCACCGGGCAGTGGCCACGCGGTACGACAGGCTCTCCGTCCGCTATGAGGCGACTGTGCTGGTCGCAGCCGTAACGAGTGGCTGTGACGAGCACCGTCGCAACGGCCCTCAGACGACGTCGAATTCGTTGCCCTCGGGGTCGTGCATGGCGGCGGCGTAGAGCCCCATGTCCGGCTCATCCTTGATCCGCAGCACGGTGGCACCAGCTTTGACCAGCCGTTCCACCGTAGCCTTGACCCGCTGTGCGCGGACGTCCAGGGGGACGTCACGGCCCCCACCGACCTTCAGGTCGAAGTGCCACCGGTTCTTGGCGGCCTTCGGCTCCGGAACCTGCTGGAACCACACCCTCGGTCCACGTCCCGCAGGATCGATGATCGACTCCGCAATGTCCCCGGCACCGGCGGGCAACTCTGCCTCGGGCACCCCCATGGCCACCCAGTAGGCACGCCAGGTGGCGTGCCCGCCCGGCGGAGGCTCAGGCGCGTAGCCCAGGGCCTCGGCCCAGAAGGTCACCATTCTCTGCGGATCGGAACAGTCGATCGTCAGCTGCACTGTCATCTCCATGCTCAGAGCATCCCAGGCAGGTCTGACAGCCAGGTCTGACAGAAGCCCCGGCAGCCACGCAAAGCCGCGGGCCACCGGCTCAAGCCGTCCGTACTTGTTCGGCCTCGTCGCGGGCACGATCCGCGGCCGTGTGATCGCCGGCCAGGGCGTGTGCCTCGGCCAGGGTGTCGAGGCCGACGGCCAGCCACCTGCTGGAGCCGATCTGCCTCCAGAGCCTGACGGCAGCCTGGGCGCGCGTGCGGGCGGGTGCCGAACGGCCCACCGCGAGGTGTGCCTCGGCGAGCGCGTACAGAGTCGCCGCCTCGCCCCAGAGGTTGCCGAACTCCCGGTAGGTCCACAGGCTCCTGGCCAGCAGGCGGCGTCCTTCCCGATGCTCGCCCTGCCGGACCAGGACGTCCCCGAGCCAGCAGGTGGCATGTGTGACGCTGAGGCGGTCGCCGAGCTCCTCACTGATCGCGATGGCTTGCCGATAGGCGTCGGCGGCGGCCGGGTAGGCGCCGAGTGCGCGATGGCTCTGGCCCAGGCATCGCAGGGCTTGCGCTTCCCCCGGCCGGTAGCCTGCGACCTGGCTGACCCGCAGGCACTTCGTGAACCGCGCGACGGCGGCCTCGACGCGGCCCTGCTCGAGGTCGATGACGCCGAGGCCGTTGGTCGCGTAGACGAGACAGTTGACGTTGCCTGCCGATTCGGCGAGCTGAGCGGCCTCTTCGAAGTGGAGCATGGCGGAGGAGTACTGGCCGAGGAGCCGGTGCACATAAGCCAGCCCGGCTGTGGCACTTGCCCGGTACGTGGGCCCCTGGCCCTCGGCGAGTTGCAGGGCCTGCTGGAAGTGGTCCAGTGCTTCCGGATAGCGGTCGAGGATGGTGGTGAGTTCGCCGAGGCAACGGTGGACCTTCGCGGCGCTGTGCCGGTCGCCGCTGCTCAGGGCCGCTTTGAGCGCCCGGTTCTGGAGCCTCTCCCAGTCGTCGAAGTGGCTGCCGACCTGGAAGAGGGTCGTGAGGGCGGTGGCCAGTCCGGCGGCGGGCGCGACGCCCTCCGTTCCGTCCAGCGCCTGCTCGGCCACGGCTATGAGGAACTGACGTTCGTCGTTGAACCAGGTCAGCGGATCGGCGAGTAGTTGATCGGCCTCGGGGGCGGCCAGCCGCCAGGAGGCCAGGTCCAGCTGTGGGATGCCCTGGAAGTCAACGCTGAGGGCGTCCGCGGCGAGGTCGGCGAGGTGCAGGCTCGCCCCGAGTAATCGGGTGAGCGCGGCCGTGCGATCCCGTTCGGGGACGTCTTGCTCCACGCGCTCCCCGGCGAACAGTCGTACCAGGTCGTGCAGTTGATAGCGGATTCCGGTGGCGTTCGCCGACCCGATCTGCACGAGGTGTACCTCGACCAGGTCGTCGAGGAGGGCCTCCGCCTCGGAGGCGCCCACGTCCAGCAGCGCGGCCAGTGCCCAGGCGGCGAAGCTCGGTCCAGGCAGCAGGGCGATCATCCGCAGAGCGTGCTGCGTCGCCGCGGTCATCTGGTGGTATGTCAGTTCGAGGCTGGCCCGCACGGCGATGTGGCCGACGGCCAACTCGTCGAGCTTGCGCTGCTCGTCGGCGAGGGCGCGCGCCACCTTGGCCAGGGGCCAGCGCGGTCGAGCGGCCAGCCGTGCACCGGCGACCCATACCGCCAGAGGAAGGCCACCGCAGGTGTCCACGATGGAGCGGGCCGACCCGCACTCCGCGTCGGTCCGATCCCGGCCCAGCATCTCGCGCAGCAGGGCGAGCCCCGTCGCAGGGTCCAGTACGCCCAGAGGGAGCCGGCGGCCGCTCAGTTCCGCCATGGTCGTCCGGCTGGTGATGATGGTGGCACAGCGCACGCCGCTGGGCAGGAGGTCGCTCACCTGCTGGGCGCCGGCGGCGTTGTCCAGGACGACGAGCATCTGCCGCCCTGCCAGCAGGGTGCGGTAGAGATGGATGCGGCCGGTCAGCTCTGTGGGCACGGTACCGCCGGGGATGCCGAGTGCGCGGAGGAAGGTGCCGAGGACCGTGAACGGCTCGGCCGGCTCGTCGCCGAAGCCTCGTAGGTCCGCATGGAGCTGGCCGTCCGGGAAGCGGGAGGCGAGCAGGTGCCCCGTACGTACGGCAAAGGCGGTTTTGCCCACTCCGGCGGGGCCGGTGATCAGCAGAGTCACCGGCCCGGGCCGTTCTTCGCCGAGCAGCCGGAGAGCCTCGTCCACCTCGTCCTTGCGGCCGACGAAGAGTGACGGGTCCGCCGGGAGGAGCCGGGGTACGAGCTGGCGTGCCATTGGCGGGTTCGCCACCGTGCCGCTCTTGCCGGCCGGTTTCGTGGTGGCGGGCGGTGCAGCGGAGAGGGGCGCGGCCAGCTCCGGATGGCCGGCGAGGATCCGTTCGTACAGCCGTCGTAACGCCGCGCCGGGGTCGACACCCAGCTCGTCGGCGAGTCGCCGCCGAGCGCGCTCGTACACCTCCAGCGCTTCGGCTTGCCTTCCGCACCGGTACAGGGCCAGGACCAGCTGCCCGATCACCCGTTCGTCGAGCGGATACGCCTCGGCCCGGGCGGCCAGTTCGCTCACCATCCCATCGTGCTGCGCCAGGCGCAGCCGCACATCGACCAGCTCCAGCTGGGCGGCCAGTCGCTCGCCGTCGAGGAGATGGCGCTGCGCGTTGAACCACGGGGTGTCCATCCCGGCGAAGGCGCTGCCCCGCCACAGCGCCAAGGCCTCTCGCCACAGTGCCTCCGCCTGCCCGTCACTGCCCGCCTTCCGGGCCCGGGCCGACAGATCGCGGAAGCGGTGTACGTCCACCATCGAGGGCTCGACCGTCAGCCGATAGCTGCCGCCCCGCTCCCGTGTGATGGCCGCGCCGCAGGCCGCCAGTGCGCCCCGCAGCCGGGAGACGTATCCGTACAGTGTCCGGCGGCCGTACGTCGGCTCGGCCTCCCCCCATACCCGGTCCACCAGCGCGTCGGGGGACACCGCCCGGTCCACGTCGACGAGCAACGCGGCCAGCACTCGCCGCTGCATCGCGTGTCCCACGTCGATCGGGACACCGTTCCGCCGTACCTCGATCGTCCCGAGGAGCCCGAAGCGCGTGGCCATCACACCCCCTGCGTCACCTGGTCATCTCTACGCCACACTCTGGGCGCCACGGACCTGTGGTTCTAGGCGGATTCAAGCTTTTCCGAAGGTTTGCCGATCTCCTCGTCTCGCCGCTGGGTACACGCGACGCTTCCAGACGAAATTGCAAGGTCGCAGGTCACGGCCCAGATCGACTACGGCTTCCTCGGCGGTGGATCGACCCTCGAACCGGGAACGCCATCGGGTCTGGGCTTTCGTAATGGGCTTGCCGTGCTCGCGGCACATGTCCGTCCGCCCGGTGCTTCACCTGGACCACCCGCGTGGACGGAAGCTCACATCGCGGCCTTCCGCTACTTCGGCGGCGTCCCGCGCCCGCTCGTCCCGGACAACCTCAGGACCGGCGTCGACAATCCCGACCTCTACGACCCGAACATCAACAAAGCCTGCGCCGAACCAGCCACCCATTACGGCGCGTTGCAGCGGGCGAAGTTCGAGAAGCAGGTCACCCTGGAGGAGTTCGACTTCACCGTCGGCGAGTCGGTCATCCTCTTCGGCCCCGTCGGTGTCGGCAAGATCCACACCACATCGCCCAAACCCTCGGCCACCTCCCGTCCGCCAGGGCGGCCGCGTACGCTTCGCCAAGCCAGCCGCGTCCTCGCTGACCTCGTCGGCGGCCACGCGGATCGCACCCGGGAGAAACGGATCCGCGAATGCGTCCGCCCCGACGCCCTCATCCTCGACGAGGGTCACATGCCGGGCCCGCAACTGCAAAGACAGCGGGCCGCGCAGGAGCTCGGCGAGGGCCTGCAGAATGTTCGAGACGGCCGGTAACTGCTTCGACCCGACCCGAACCTCGAACCGCACCCCGCGCCCTCCCCTGATCCGGGGAAATCATGGTGTGCCGGGCAGGTAGCCGGGCGCCCACCACGCAGGAGCGCATGCTACGGCCGCATCGACCATGTCGTCCTTCGTGAACGACGTGTCGTTGAGCCATGCCTTGATGACTCCGGCGAAGCCGTGAGCCATGAACTGAGCGATGACGTTGCGGCTGGCGTCGGGAAGCTCCGGGAGGTTGCTGTGCGTCATGAACGTCAGGGCGTAGTTGCGGAAGTGGCGTACGAGCGCCTCGTAGACGCCGCTGTCGGACGGATCGCCGAGGGAGCGCCGGTAGACCGGCCCGAACCGCTCGACGTGGTCGCCCACCTCCGCAGTGGTCAAGCGCAGCAGTTCCACAGCCGAGCGCCCTTCCTGTGCCCTCTCGGCCTCCAGGCGGTGACCGCGGTCCAGGTCGGCGTAGAGAACGCTGACCAGGAGGTCCAGCGGGGTGCTGTATCGGTTGTAGAAGGTCGCTCGGGTGATGCCGGCGCGGTCGGCCAGTTCCGCGACGGTGATTTGGGAAACCGGCCGCTCAGAAGCAAGTTCCACGATGGCCCGTTCCAGGGCCTGGGTCGTCCGGGTGATGCGGGGGTCGATCCGGTCGTTCAGGGTGCTGCCCTCCTGTCGAGTACGGCGGGCACTGTGCCCCAGCTCGAGAAGCATCTCGTTGTTGTACACCACATCCATTGTTGCGCCAGACGGAGACCAATGATTTTATACACCTGTCAAATAGTAGCGTGAGCTGCTCGACAGGCGCGCGCTGTGTGCCATAGCTGCACCGGACGCGGTACCAAGGGACCCCCTCATGCCCAGCAGACGCTGGCAAGTCACCGGCGCCTACCGCGCACTCACCGCCGCCCTTGGCCCCGGAATCCACCACATCGTCATCACGGCCCAGCCGGACGACAGCCCGAACGCACTCAGCGCGAGGGCCGTGGTCGAAGTCCCGGCCGGGGTCACGCCCGCTGTGCCGTCAGGCGAGTTCGGCGATGTGCTGGCCGAGGCCATCTGGGGCGTGCCAGGGGAAGTCATCGCCAGCACCTACGGCCCCAGCGGTAGCGGCACCTACGCGGTACGCGGGTGGTTCATCGCGGCCGGATGGTTTCACCCCATGAGCGCGGCCGAGCTCTGCAACGCCTGTCTCGTCACGGCGGACGGTCGGTGGCGTGGCTCAGGGTGCGGCGTCAGCTACGAGGACGGCCACCTGATCCCCCGGCCTTCCGGCCCGGACGGCAGTGGGCAAGGAGCTCAGCTCCACCCTCGGCGGCCGGACGAACCGCTCGGCCCGCTACGGGAAAACGCCTCCGCCCACCGCCCTGTGGGCCGTAGCCATACAGAACAAACGCCCTGATCACAGTCTCGGCCGCTGCCCACGGCCTCGGACGGTTGACCCGAGGGGTGGGCATGTCAGGAAGTGAAGAGTTGCAGTTCGGAAAGCTGCGCCGCCGGCCAGCCAGTATTGGCCGTGAAGGTCAGCCTCAGGTAGCGCAGGCGGGTCTGTGGAGCCAAGGGAACGGTCACCGTGTTCCCCTGCGCAGCGTCGAAGAAGTGCGGGGTCGCCGGGGCGACAGTCCGCCACTCGTGACCGTTCGCGCTCCCTTCAACGGCGACGGTCTGCCGGCGTGCGTTCCAGTCCGCCAGCGGCGGCAGAGCCATCACCAGTCGGCGGACGTCGGCGGCAGAGCCGAGGTCTATCTCGAACCACTGTGGAAATGAGTGGTTGGCGCTCTCCCAGTAGGTCCTCACGTCTCCGTCCACCGCGTTGGAAGGGACGTAGGTCTGCGTGTGGCTGCTGCCCGTCGCCGTCTTGTGGATCGCCAGGTTCACGTCGCTCCGAGGGCGCGGGCTGAAGGACGGGGACGGGTGCTGCGACGTCGGTGTGGATGTGGGTGTGGGTATGGGTGTGCTGGATGCGGTGGTACTGGGGTGGGAGGAGGGGGTACTGGTGGCGCGCGTGGTCGGCAACGACGTGATCGCCACCGTCATGCGGGGCGGCTGAACGGGCTGGGCGATCTGATCGGGTTGGCGGTTGTCGTCCGGCAGCACGGCGACCCCGGCTGCGACGACAGCCGCAACGACCGCGACGGCGCTCACCACCCGCCGGCCACGCCGTACCGGGGCCGCTGTCCGACGCTCAAGTCTCGGCGAGTGTGCGGCAGCGGGAAGAGCGGCGGTCATCGCCGCAGGCGCTGTCACGGCATCGGAACGAGGCGTCTGACACTCGGGCCGTACGTGGGTGGGAGCGGTGGCGAGGTAGGCCGCGCTGCCCCACCCGAGAAGGGCGTCGGCCAGGGCGCCGCGCGGATCCTGATTCACCCGAAACAACTGGGCCACTGCCAGGGTGCAGCAGGAACAGACACTCATGTGCTGTTCCAGATCCAGACTGCGGCGCAGGTCACCTGGTTCTGTGGCGGCTTCGATGAGACGTTGGAAGCGCCCGCACGTCTGGCTGCCGTTCCGTTTCAGGTGGGCGTTCAGGTAGGCCCTGCGAATCGCCTTGTGAGCCGATGCCCGCAGCATGTCCACCGCGCTCGCCTCCACACCCAGCAGGACAGCGACCTCGGCGTCGGACTCGTCCTCGATCAGGGCATGCCACAAAACGCCCCGGGTCCGCTCGGGCAGGCTGTGGAAGGCCTCGAGCATGGCAGCGTCCTGCGGTCGCGTGCCGATGGGCCGCCGCAGCGGTCGGATGCGGAGCGGGCTGCCGGCTGCCTCGATGCAGGCGACGAGGCCGGGAGCGAGCTGGCCGCGTCTGCTGTCCGAGGACCAGCTCACGGCGCTCTGCTGGACCAGGACAAGCAGTCGGTGGCGCCAGGCTCCCGGTGCGTTGATACCGCGGCGTATCCCGCGGATTGCCAACGTGAAGGCCCGGGCGGCCAGTTCGGCGGCCGCGCCGGAACTCCGACTGCACAGTCGGGCGTAGGCCAGTACGGCGGGAAAGTGACGGCGGCGGAACTCCTGGGCCGCCGGCATCGCGACCGCAACCCGTCCACGCATGCGCTCGACAAGATCGGCGTCGGGGAGAGTCTCCACTGACCGCAGCCGATCGGTGGCTGGATCGCCGTGGCCTGGTTCCGGCACGCGCATGCCTCCTCATGTCCCTCGTCTTCGAGCGACAACTATTTGACAGGTGTATACTGCCTCGGCCGTCGCGCGGCAAGCCATAGGTGACCCACCGTCCGCTCACCTACCGCGCGACCAGGGGGCTCGGCAGCTCGCGCCTGGGCGACATCACGGTCGGCGACCAAACAGGACGCACGCCACCCTTCGCGCAAGGCGCAATCGGATTCTGGGGCTCATGGCGGATGGGCGCGAAGCGGCGTCCCGACTCCCCCCGCGCGACATCCGGAAATGGATGTTTCAGGACCTGAACGAACACCCACCGACCGAACGGTCACCACGCCAATGCAATGCTAATATACAGATGTCAAATAGATGGTTTAGCCATTAGCAGGAGCAGTCATGGAACAACGAGCACTGGGCAGCCAGGGCCTGACCGTCGGCGTGCAGGGTCTTGGCTGCATGGGAATGAGCGTCTTCTACGGCACCGCGGACGAGGCCGAGTCGCTCGCCACCATCGACCGTGCGCTGGAGCTGGGTGTCACCCTGCTGGACACAGCTGAGAGTTACGGCCCCTTCGTCAACGAGCAACTGCTCGGCAAGGCGCTGGCAGGCCGCCGGGAGGCCGCAGTCGTGGCCACCAAGACGGGCGTCGAGATCAGCGACGACGGTCAGATGGGCGATCTCAACGGCCGGCCGGAGTATGTGCGCCGGGCGCTGGAGCGTTCGCTGCGGCATCTGGGCATGGAGTATGTCGACCTGTACTACCTGCACCGGATCGATCCGAAGGTGCCCGTCGAGGAGACCGTCGGCGCGCTGGCCGAGTTGGTCACCGAGGGCAAGGTGCGCCACATCGGTGTGTGCGAGGCGTCCGCGAGCACGATCCGGCGTGCGCATGCCGTGCACCCTCTGACCGCGGTGCAGACCGAGTACTCGCTCTTCGAGCGCGGCATCGAGCAGGACCAAGTCCTTTCCACCCTGAAGGAGTTGGGGATCGGCCTGGTTGCCTACTCCCCGCTGGGCCGCGGATTCCTGTCGGGCGCGATCACCAGCCCGGACGACTTCGCCGCAGACGACTGGCGCCGGACCGACCCCCGGTTCCAGGGCGAGAACTTCGGCCGCAACCTGGACGTCGTCCGCGAAGTCCGCCGTCTCGCGTCCGCCAAGGACATCACTCCCTCTCAGCTGGCGCTCGCCTGGGTTCAGCAGCAAGGCGCCGTCGGGATTCCTGGCACCAAGCGCCGCCCCTATCTGGAGGAGAACGTCGCCGCGACCGCGGTGACCCTCACCGCCGAGGACATCGCCGCGATCGAGGCGGTCGCGCCGCATGGCGTGGTCTCCGGTGACCGCTACGCGCCCGAGTTCATGGGCACGCTCAACGGCTGAGAACCGGCCCGCACCTCGGCCCCACGTTCACCGCGGGCCCAAAGCTCTCGAAATATCGCGGCTCAGGCTGTCGTACGAAAGGACGGGCCATGCCCCACCTGGCCAACCGATCCCGAATCACTGTCGGCGCAACGACGATCACCTATGTTCCCGATGGATACGGCGCCCACAATCCCGACGTCCTGTTCCCGGGAGTGGACTGGACGACGCGGCCCGGCCACCTCGAAGACGGCCGCCTCGTCCTGTCGTTCGGGTCCTTCCTGATACGCGCGGGAGACCGGAAGATCCTTGTGGATCTCGCCGCGGGCAAGATCGACGTGGACGTGCCCGGCGTCGCTCAGCTCAAGAGCGGTGCCCTTCTGCGGAGCCTCGCCGCGGAAGGGCTGTCAGCCGGCGACATCGATACGGTGGTCTACACCCACCTGCACCTCGATCACGTCGGCTGGACCAGCGACGTCGCGCCGCTCCCGAACGCGCCCGCGGCAAAGTCGCCCACCGGCCTCACCTTCGGCCGTGCCCGCCATCTCATGTCGGAGGACGAGTGGCAGTACTGGTCGACGCGGACCGGTGAAATGGGCGGCCCGGATGCCGAGGCTGTGCTCAAACCACTCGACGGCGTCGTGGAGTTCGTCAAGAGCGGCGACGCGATCGCGCCCGGCGTCACCGTCGAGGCCACGCCGGGGCACACCCCCGGGCACCTGGCGATCGTCGTCTCGGACCCGTCGGGCGTCAGCAGCGAATCGGTCTACATCGCGGGAGACATCCTTCACTCTCCGGCGCAGATCCCCGACCCTGCCCTGGTGTTCTCCTCCGATGTCGCTCCGGACCAGGCCCGAGCGGTACGCGACCGTGTGCTCAAGCGGCCGGACACCGTCATCGCAGCCGGGCACTTCACCGGCGGTGTGTTCGGGCGTGTCACGTCGGTGGGCGACGCGCACGTGTGGACGCCTGTCGGCGACGTGCCGCCCTCGCGGTAACTCGGCCCAGGGCCGCCCCCATTCTTCAGAGCCGGCGGCGCCGACCGCGATCAGCACACGAGCGCGGGTCGAAGCCCCGGCGTGACCAAGTCAGGAGTCCCCACGTCATGTCCGTGCCGCAGACGCCTCGTATGTTCGGGGCAAACACAACCGCCGCCGAAGTCGTCGACGGTGTCGACCTGCACGGCCGCCGGGCCGTGGTGACCGGAGCCAGTTCCGGAATCGGAGTGGAGACGGCCCGGGCGCTGGCATCGGCGGGCGCCGACGTCACCCTGGCCGTGCGGGACACTACAGCGGGCGCACGCGCGGCCGCGCGCCTTGAGGCAGAACTGCCGCCGACCTCGGGAAAGTTCACGGTGGCGCAGCTCGACCTGGCCGACCGGTCGACAGTCTCGGCGTTCGTGGCCGACTGGACGGGCCCGCTGCACATCCTGGTCTGCAATGCCGGGGTGATGGCCCTTCCGGACCTCACCCGCACCCCGGACGGCCAGGAAACCCAGTTCGCCGTCAACCACCTCGGCCATTTCGCCCTCGCCGTAGGGCTGCACGCGACACTCGCGGCCGCAGAGGGCGCCCGGCTGGTGTCGGTGAGTTCCATCGGACACCTCTTCTCACCGGTCGTCTTCGACGACCTCGCCTACCGGTTCCGCCCCTACGACCCATGGACCTCCTACGGGCAGTCGAAGACCGCCAACGTCCTGTTCGCCGTCGAGGCCGCCCAGCGATGGGCCGACGACGGCATCACCGCCAACGCGCTGATGCCGGGCAACGTGGCAGGTACTTCCCTGGCCCGGCACATGACCGGCGAACAGCTCTCCGCTTTCGCCGACACCACCGGGCTGGCACTGCCACCGCAGAAGACCGTCCAGCAGGGAGCAGCCACCTCGGTGCTGCTGGCGGCCTCACCGACAGTGGACGGCGTAACCGGCCGCTACTTCGAGGACTGCGCGCAGGCCGCGCCGGTCGCCCAACGCGCCGGCGCTGTCAGCGGAGTCGCACGCTACGCACTCGACCCGGACAACGCGGCCCGGCTGTGGGCCGTGTCCGACGCCCTCGTCCGGTAGCCGCCGGCATGTCCTCACAGCATGAAGCCTGGGCCCGGCTGCGCCGACAGCTGTGGCAGCCTCCACGCGCCCACGGACAACAGCCGCAGCACCGGGTGGTCGGGCCCTTGGAGTTGTTCTACGACCTGATCGTGGTCGTGCTGGTCGGCCAGGCCGCTCACCACTTCGCCGGACACCTCACCTGGCACGGGCTGGGCGAGTTCGCCACGGTGTTCGCCCTGGTGTGGATCGCCTGGCTCAACGGCACGCTGCACCATGACCTGCATGGTTACGACGACGCCCGGGGCCGGATCATGTTCCTGCTGCAGATCCTTGTTCTCGTCCCTCTCGGAGCGTTCATCCCCGAGGCCGGCGGCGAACGAGGAGGCGCCTTCGCCGTCAGTGCGGGAGTTCTTTTCGCCGTACTGGCATTGGTCTGGTTCCTTGCCGGACGCGGAGGCCCGGTCGAATTTCGCACGTCCAGCCGGATGTACGTAACCGCGACGGCCGCCTGCGCGGTCGTCCTCGCGGGGAGCGCCTTCCTCCCTGCGGAAGATCGTGTGCTGGCGTGGGCGCTGCTGGCCGTCGCCTACCTTCTCGGGTTCGCGGCCGTCATAGCCAAAGTTCCTCCGGCCCAGGCGGCTGCCCTCACCGTCACGGACGCCCTGACCGAGCGATTCGGGCTGCTCCTCATCATCGTGCTGGGCGAAACCGTCCTGGGCGTGGTCGACGGACTGGCCGAGGTGCCGACCAGCGTCATGGGGATCGCGGTCGGGCTTGTCGCCGTCGTGGTCGGTTTCGGCGCATGGTGGACGTACTTCGACTTCGCCGGTCACCGTCAGCCCAGGCGAACTCGCGTGGCCACCGTGCAGTGGATGATCCTGCATCTGCCCCTCACGGCAGCCGTGACCGCGATGGGGGCCGCGATGGTCACGCTCGTCGAGCACGCGCACGACGACCGGACGCCCCCCGCGACGGCCTGGGTCCTCTGCGTGGGCGTCGGCGTGGTGCTGTGCACGACGATGCTCCTGGCGACAAGCCTGAAAGTCTGGGAACGCGACCGCGGGCTCTACCGGCCGCTTGCCTACCTCAGCGTCGCCTCGTCCCTCGTGGCCCTGGCTCTCGGCGCCGCGCGTCCGGCGCCTCTGATATTGGGGCTCGCGCTCGTCCTTCTTCTCGGAATCCCATGGATGTTCGCCATAGCACACCGTCTCACTCAGGCGGAATCGGCCGCGGCATGACCGCCTGCTCAGCTACAGAACCCAGCACCCTCCCACTACCTCTACCTGGAGCCCGTCTGTGAACGTCACTGTCTTCGGCGCGTCCGGCATGATCGGACACGGCGTACTGCGCGCCTGTCTCCTCGACCCAGCTGTCACGCGGGTCCAGGTGGTCGCCCGCAGCCCGCTCGGCATCAGCCATCCCAAGCTGCAGGAAGTCATCCACCAGGACTTCACTGACCTGTCCCCCATCACCGGGCAACTGGCCGGTCAGGACGCCTGCTTCTACTGTCTCGGCGTCTCCTCCGCCGGCCGCGGCGAGGCCGAGTACACCCGCATCACCTACGACTACACGCTCGCCGCCGCACGTGCCGTCGCCGCGTCCAACCCGGCAGTGACCTTCACGTACGTCTCGGGAGAGGGCACCGACAGCAGCGAACAGGGCCGGGTCATGTGGGCCCGCGTCAAGGGCCGCACCGAGAACGCCCTGCTGGCCATGCCGATGAACGCGTACATGTTCCGTCCCGGCTACATCCACCCCCGCAACGGAGCGGTTTCCAGGACACCGTCGTACCGCGTCCTCTACACCCTCACCTCATGGCTCTACCCACTGCTGCACCGTCTCTCCCCCGGGCACACGACGACCACCGAGCACATCGGCCGTGCCATGCTCGCCGTCACCCGACCCGGAGTGGTCGAGCAGCGGATCCTGTACAGCCGGGACATCAACCGCCTGGGCGGTGAGAGCGGGGCCTCCGCGACAAAGTCAGCCTGACCCGGGCGACGGCCTTGGGCGGTCACGGCCGGCACGGGCTGGCGTCACACTCCCATGGGCACCGCTCGTGGGCAGGTCCGGAGCTCCACGCAACGGGGTGGACAGTCACGCGACCCGAATCTAATTGACAGGTGTATATTGGCGCTGTAGCGCGTGATGGCTGTGGGCTGCGGCGGTCAGCCGGTCCGGCGTCCCGGCGTCCTCGTCGCCGGCCACGACACCGCGGTCCTCCCGGCCAGCGGGCGAAAGTGCGTATCTCACCTCCACCGGAACGACCATTACACCGGAACGACCATGAGTCGCTTCAGCTCCCAAGACCCGGGATCACAGGCTCAGGCCAGGGCGTTCCTCCAGCCGCCGCCACCGGCCGGTAACGCGACCATGGTGCTGGACACCGACATGCGGTTCATCGGATGGAGCCCGGAGGCCGAGAAAATGCTGGGCTACCGCCCAGCCGAGGTTCTGGGTCAACCTGCCGGCCTGATCTTGGGAGCCCCGACCGGCACCCGTCCCCGCATCACCGGCGACAGCCTGCCGCAGAAGCCCGTGGTGTGCTCGGTGCGCCACCGTAGCGGCGATCAGGTGTCCGTGGCCCTGTCCGCCAGCCCGCTGTCCCACAGCAAGGACGGGGCAGCATGGTGTGTCACGGTGACGGACGCGGAGCTGTTGCACCGACAATCCGTCGAGCACGCCATGCTCACCGGGATCAAAAGCCAGTCACCCCTTCTACTGATCCTCTACGACACCTCCGGCAGGGTCCGCTGGTTCAACAGCGCCACGGAGAAGCAGTTCGGGATGACGCTCGCGGAGTGCTGCGGAAGATACGCAAGCGACCTCGTTCCTGAGGGCCGACTGTTCAACGAAGACGGCCTGCTCCCGATGGCCGTGGAAGAGATCGTTCAACAGGTCGTACGGACCGGAGAACCCGCAGTCGATCTCCGCTATGAGGCTCGTACGCGCCTCGTCCCGTCTCGTCAGGAGGCGTGGTCCTGCTCGTTCTTCAGGCTGCAAGACGACAGCGGAGAGCCGGTCGGGGTGTGCGAGACCAGCGTCAACGTCACCGACAGACATCTGGCTCAGCAGCGCCTGGCGCTACTGAGCCGCGCGAGCGGAAGCATCGTCAGGAGCCTCGACATCCGGCACACCGCGGGTTACTTGGTAGAGCTCGTGGTCCCCGAATTCGCGGACGTCGCTACCGTGGACCTGCTGGAACCGGTACTGAACGGACATGAGCCCGAGCCGGTTCCCGGCCGTAACGTGCCCCCCGTACTGCGCCGGGTAGCGCCTCCTTCCGACCCGACGGCCCTGGGCAACGTGGAAGCCGATGGCCTTGCCGCCGAGCGCCTGAGCTGCCTGAGGGACGCGGCAGCGGTCGCCGATCCGGCCGCCGGCACACTCATCGTTCCCTTGCAGGCCCGCGGGGTTGTCCTGGGCGTGGCCACCTTTGTGCGGGACGAATCCCGCACCCCTTTCGACCGTGAGGAGATCGCTCTCGCCGATGAACTTGTCTCCCGTACTGCGATCTGCGTGGACAACGTCCGCCGTTACGTCCTCGAGCGCGCGACTGCCCTGACGTTGCAACATGATCTTCTTCCCCGCGCTCTCCTCCCGCCGCACGGTATTGAAGTCGGGTACCGGTACCTGCCCGCAGCGGGCCCCGTCGGCGTCGGAGGGGACTGGTACGACCTGATCCCGCTCTCGGGAACACGCGTAGGACTGGTAGTGGGAGATGTCGTGGGGCACGGTATGCGGGCGGCCGCAACCATGGGGCGCCTCCGCACAACGGTCGCCGCGCTCGCAGCCCTCGACCTCGCGCCGGACGAACTGCTCGCCCGCCTGGACAACGTGGTCACCCGCGTCGGTAACCCACAGCCGACGGACTTCGAGGACGAAGACCAGGCACTGGGCGTGACCTGTCTGTACGCGATCTACGATCCGATCTCCCGGCACTGCGTCATGGCTCGCGCAGGCCACGTGCCTCCGGTGCTGGCCACTGCCGACGGAAACGCCGAACTGGTCGATCTTCCCGCGGGACCACCGCTGGGCGTGGGTGGTCTGCCCTTCGAAAGCACCGACATCGAATTGCCCGAGAGGAGCGTGCTCGCCTTGTTCACCGACGGACTCGTCGAGAACCGCACAGAGGATATCGACGCCGGGATACACGCCCTCTGCGGCGCGCTTTCGCGGCCCGTGGACGGCCCGCTGGACGAGACCTGCGACGCCGTCGTCCGCACACTGCTGCCCCAGGCGCCCGAGGACGACGCGGCCCTCATGCTGATCCGCGCCGATGCTCTTGCCGAAGACCTGGTGGCGACATGGGACCTTGACACAGAAGCCGGGGAAGTCGCCCGGGCCCGATCACTGGCCGGCGACCAATTGCTCGAGTGGGGTATCGACGAGGCCGCCCGCTTCGTCGCCGAGCTCGTCGTCAGCGAACTGGTCACCAATGCCATCCGGTATGGCGGTGCCCCGGTCCGACTTCGACTCATCCGCATGCACAGCCTCATCATCGAGGTCTCGGACGGCGGCCTCACCTCCCCCCACCTACGGCAGGCAGCGGCCGAAGACGAGGGAGGCCGGGGCCTGTTCCTGGTCGCGCAGCTGACCCAGCGCTGGGGGACTCGCTACTCGCCACCAGGCAAGACGATCTGGACCGAGGTCTCTGCCAACGGCGCCGAAGGTGCCGAGCACCTGCGCGGCTGACGCGTCCTTGGTTCTGCCGGCGGGCAGGGCCTGGCGGCCGCCGTCGGGCCTGCCGGGTCTGGCCTCGCGGGTGAGGTGTCGTCGCTGGATTCGAGTGATCTCCGTGAATTACGGTAGTGCTCGCCTGGAGGAGAGAGCGCCATGGCCGATGTGCCGGGTGGAGTCGGGCTGATCGATCGGCACGACTTGGTCGCGACCCTGGATCTCGCCGCACGGCAGCGAGTGACGATCATCTCGGCGCCCGCGGGCAGCGGGAAAACGTCTGTGTTGCGTGCCTGGGCCGCTCAGTCGGGTCAGCAGCGCCGCATCGCGTTCGTCTCGGTCCGGGGCGGCCAGAACGACGCGCAGTTGTTCTGGCTCGATCTGATCGGCGCGATCCGTGGTGCTCTGGACGAGGGGGCGGAGCCGCCGGCTGCGTCGCCGGACTTCGACGGCACTGCCATGGTGGACCGGGTGCTCTCAGAGCTCGCCGCGACCGACGATCCCGTAACGCTGATCATCGACGATCTTCATTGGCTCAGTTCGCCGGACACCCTGGAACAACTTGGGTCGCTCCTGACCCACCTGCCCCGCCGTGCTCACGCGATCCTCGCCACCCGCCGCGATCTTCCCCTCGGGCTGCACCGGCTACGTCTCACGGGAGAGCTCGTCGAGATCCGCGGCCCACGACTGCGCTTCACCGAGGCCGAGACTCGTGCGTTGCTCGTGGCGTCCGGCTTGGACCTCCCCGACCACCTCACCGCGACACTGCATGAACGGACCGAGGGCTGGGCCGCCGGCCTGCGGCTCGCGGCACTCTCCCTTGCCGGCCACCCGGATCCTGAGCGCTTCGTCGCCGAATTCTCGGGCAGCGAGCGCACGGTCGCCGAGTACCTCATGGCCGAAATGCTGGAGCGGCAGCCCAAGGACGTCCAGCGAATGCTGCTGCGCACTTCAGTGCTGGACCGCGTCAACGGCGACCTCGCGGATCTGTTGACCGACTCCACCGGCTCGGAGCGGATCCTGCTGGAACTGGAGGACGCGAACGCCTTCGTCATGTCCCTCGACCCGCAACGGAGCTGGTTCCGCTACCACCACCTGTTCGGCGGGCTCCTGAGGCTGGAACTGCGCCGGTCGCAACCCGAGGAAGTACCTGACCTGCACAGACTCGCCGCTCATTGGTTGGCGGAGCGAGCCCGCATCACCGATGCCGTCCGGCATCTGCAGGCCGCGGGTGACTGGTCCGAGGCCGCCCAGCTGCTCACCGACCATGCCCTGAGCCTGACACTCGACGGCCAGGCGGACACCATCCAGGCGCTGCTGCGTTCCTTCCCCACCAGGACGAACGAGAGCGAGCTGGCACTGGCGCAGGCGATCGCCGATCTCGACCGGCTCCGTCTGGAGGAGGCGTCCGCCCATCTGGAGATCGCGCGGAACTATGCCAAGACCATGCCGCCGGAGCGCTGCGGCCGCCTGACCGTGGCGATCGCCTCCCTTGAGTTGCTGCTGGCCCGACTGCGCGGTCATTTCGACGGCGTGTTCGAGCAGCTGGAGGCGCTACCGACGCCCGCGACGGGCTGG
Organism: Streptomyces spinoverrucosus; assembly: GCF_015712165.1. Classification (NCBI taxonomy): domain Bacteria; kingdom Bacillati; phylum Actinomycetota; class Actinomycetes; order Kitasatosporales; family Streptomycetaceae; genus Streptomyces; species Streptomyces spinoverrucosus. The sequence continues at coordinate 77,408 of NZ_JADPZX010000001.1, forward strand.
ACCAACGCCGACATCGCCCTCGGGAGCGATCTGCGTGCCATCGCGCTGCTCAATCGCGGCGTCACCGAAGCGTGGTTGCTGCGGTTGTCCGACAGCGAGCGTCATCTTGAGGAGGGCGCCGCTCTCGCCCGTGCCATCGAGCGGCCCTATCTGGAGGTCGCCTGCCTTGCCCATCTCGGTTTCGCGGCCACGATCCACTCCTTCTCCCTGGCCCGGCAACGCTGCGAGGAGGCGATCGCAGTGGCCGCGCGGCATGGCTGGGACGACCAGCTCGTCATCGCGCCCGCGCTGGCGACACTCGCCGGGGCCAAGATCTGGATGGGTGAGTTCGACGACGGCGAACACTGGTTGGACCGCGCCACGCAGGCAGGCCGGTCGGGCGTCGAACCAGGTATCCGACTGGTGGTGCATCTGGTCACCGGCGTGATGCACGCGGCGCGCGGTCACCTCGACCGGGCGTTGGCGGAGTTCGAAGCGGCCACGCAGGTCAACGCCCGGATGGTCGGGGAGCACGCGCTGTCGGCCCGGGTGGCGTCCTGGACCATCGCGACGCAGGCCCGACTCGGGAGGTCCGACCGGGCCCTGGCGGGGCTCGCGGCGCTCACCGACCGGCAGCGGGCCAGGGGCGAGATCCGCAACGCGCTCGCGACGCTCCGTCTGGCTGAGCATGATCCCGCCGGTGCCCGGAGCGCGCTCGCACCCGTGCTGGATGGAACCGCGCCTGTAAACCCTCATCTCACACTGATCGAAGCTCACCTCCTGGACGCCCTCGCCCACCGTGAGTTGGGCGGGGAACGCGCGGCAGGAGCGTCCGTCGAGCGGGCACTCGAACTCGCCGAGCCGGACGCACTGGTCCTCCCCTTCGCCATGACCGGTGCGTGGGAGCTGCTGGAAACGCTGCCGCTGGGAGGGAGCGCGCACCAGGCGCTGATCACCCGCATCCTCGAAGCCGTCCACGGCGCCGCCGTCTCCGTCGACACGGTCCAGGCCCAGGCCGCGCCGCTCAGCCCGAGTGAACTGCGCGTGCTGCGCTACCTGCCGACCAACCTCACACGGCAGGAGATCGCCGACGAACTGTCGGTCTCGCTGAACACCGTCAGCACCCACATGCGCAAGATCTACACCAAGCTCGGTGTCACCGACCGCTCCGCCGCCGTGCAGCGCGGCCGTGCCCTGCGCCTCCTGTCGGCCGGCAGGGTCTGAGCCCCGAGCCGGGCGCCCCGGCTCCGGCATCACCGCACCCGTGTCCCGCCCACGCGACTGCCCGACCACGATAGGCAGGCAGCCTGCTAATATTTACGTCAGGCAGCCTGCTTAAATTTTCGCCACGCGGGGCCGAGTCTTCCGCAAGTTGACGGGGAGTCGCATGGATGACATAGGCAGTACGGGGCCGGCACGGAACCGCGGGTCAGTCGGCACGGGCCGGAGACCGTTCGACCCTCGCTTCGTCACGCCGCTGTATGCGGGTGCCGCACTCAACCCGGTGAACAGTTCCATGATCGCCACAGCGCTGGTGCCCATCGCGGCCGCGATGGGCACAGGCGTGGGCCAGACGGCGGTTTTGATCTCGAGCCTGTACTTGACCAGCGCGATAGCGCAGCCTGCCGCAGGACGCCTCGCTGAGGAGTTCGGCGCCCGGCGGGTGTTCGTGGCCGGCACCACCGTCGTGCTCGTAGCGGGAATTCTTGGCGGCTTCGCATGGGGCATGACCCCTTTGATCATCGCCCGTGTACTGATTGGCGCCGGCACTTCCGCCTGCTACCCCTCCGCGATGCTGCTGATCCGGCAGCACGCGGCGGCAGCCGGGATGAAGGAGCCACCCAGCAGCGTTCTCGGCGGCCTGGCGGTCGCCGGTGCCGCGACCGTGGCGGTCGGTCCAGCAGTGGGTGGCCTCCTCATTGGCTGGCTCGGCTGGAGAACCGCGTTCCTGATCAACGTTCCCGCCGCACTCATCGCTCTGGCCATGGCTCTGAGGTGGATCGCCAAGGACCCGGACCGCACACAAGGGCGCTCCCTGCGTACCACTGCCCAGCGTCTCGACCTGCCGGGCATGGTCACCTTCGCCGGCGCCTTGACCACGCTGCTGATCTTTCTTGATGGCTTGCCGCAGCCGAACTGGATCCTCCTGGGCGTGACCGTTGTCCTGGCGGGCGTGCTTGTCGGCTGGGAGCTCAAGGCGGTCAATCCGTTCCTCGACGTTCGCCTACTGGCCTCGAACCCCGCGTTGACCAGAACCTACCTGCGCAACGGCCTGACCCTGCTGGGCACATACGTGATCCTCTACGGGCTGACCCAGTGGCTCCAGGCCGCACGTGGCCTGACGAGCTTTCAGGCGGGTCTGATCCTCATTCCGATGGGAGCCCTGTCCGCCGTCACGGCACGGATTGCCTCCCGCAGTAGCGCAGTCAGAGGCTGGCTCATCGCTTCCGCTGCTTTGTTGCTGGTGGGAGCCGTTGCCACCTTGCCACTGACCACCGGAAGTCCGATTGTCGCCTTGGTCGCCGTCACGGCCCTGTTCGGCCTCACCTCGGGTGCGAGCACCGTCGCAAACCAGACCGTCCTGTACCGAAAGGCGCCGGCCTCGACCATCGGGACCGCGTCAGGGCTACTCCGTACCTTCGGATACGTCGGCTCCATCGCCTCGGCAGCCGTCACCGGCATCGCATTCCGCGACCGTGTCGACGACGCAGGCTTGCACCACATCTCGTGGGCCCTCGTCGTCATTGGTTCCCTCGCCCTTCTGATGACGGTGATCGACCGTCACCTGGCCGACGCCGCAGGTAAAGGATCCGCTGGTCGCCGGCGACGGCCGACGGCGTCTGCCGATGCTTCCCAAGGTGCCACCGACGAAGTCGCCTGAGCCGCAGCGTGTTGGACAGAGACCTACTCGTACGAGACAACCTCACCGAACGGAGCGGACGGCCGGCCATCGGGCCGGCGGCATCAGGCCCTCATGAGGGGCTGTCAGCGATCCGGTTCATGAGAGCGGCGGCCTTGAGCAGCGTCTTGCGTTCATCTGCCCGAAGCCGCGTCCGCAGCGTTTCCTCAAGCCACGCTTCCCGGGCCGCAGGCATTGTGGCAACCAACGCCCGCCCCTTGGCAGTGGCGTCGATGAGCGTCTTACGTCGGTCGCTGGGATCCTCGCCGGCCGTTACCAGTCCGCCCGCGCGTAGGACCGCGAGTGTCTCCGCCATTGACTGGCGACGTACATGTTCTGCGGCCGCGAGTGCACTTGTCGTCGTCGGACCTTCGTCGACCACACGCGCCAAGGTACTGATCTGTGACCAGGTCCACCGCATGTCCTCGGGTGCCGATTCGGTACGCAACCGGGCACGCAGGCGAACCATCGCCTTCATCAACTCGACGGCGATCTCTGCTTCCGGTGTCGGTGTACTGCCCACGCGGCAAGAGTAGCTGGTGGGCAGGCTGCCTGCCATTCTCGCTGCTGAGTGTCCTCGTCGGCGGGCCGGAAGAACCTCCAGGGCTCCGGCGTGTGTTGCAGTACACGCCGGAGCCCTGGACGAAGGGTGTTGTGGGGAAACCGCAGGCGCGCAGAATCAGCGCGAGCCCCGCACGAGCTTGATGATCTCCTCGGTGGTGCCCGTCTCGCCCAGCATCGGGAAGATCCGCTCGACAGCGTTGTGGTGCGCCTCGGCGTTGAGGTCGGTCATGGCGTCGGTGGCCAGGGCCACGTTGTAGCCAAGCGCGTATGCGGAGCGTGCGGTGGACTCGACTCCGATGCTCGTCGCGATTCCGGCCAGAACGACCTGAGTCACCTTCCGCGACTGCAAGTAGCTGTACAGGTCGGTGCCGGGGAAGGCATCCCATGTCGTCTTGGTGACGACGTGATCGCCGGCCTCGGCCTTCATCTGCGGAACCAGTTCGGTCCAGTTGGGCGCCAGCGCCCGCGAGGACGGGGGAAGCTCATTGCGTCCCGGGGCGCCGCCTGCGACGTTGATCAGTACGACCGGCAGTCCCTGCGAGCGGAAGGCGGCGACCAGCTCAGCCGCGCGGTCGACGATTTCATGGGCGGGGTGCACGGTCGGCAGCCCCACAGTGCCTTCCTGAAGGTCGACAACCAGGAGCGCGGTCCGCGCGTCGAGGGCGGTCAGAGACATGCCACAACCTTTCGGAGTCAGATCGTTGGAAGTCGGCGGTGTGCATTTCGTACGGAATCCGATGCCCCCGACCGAGCGTGATCGGCTCGCGGACGCAGCTGAGTCACGCGGGCAGCCTGCCCGGATCAACCGGCTCGTGGCGCCCTGCCGGGTCTGCGCGGCCTCCTCGGGCCAACCAGATATTTAAGCAGGCTACCTGACGAAAAGATTAGCAGGCTGGCTGCCTATTTTTGATGCCATGCAGGGTGAGGCACGTCACCGGCGGTGGTGTCCTTACTGGAACACGAACACGAGGCTGGAGCGGCGATACTCCGCTGCGGTGCCCCGCCCGGCGAGACGCCAGACCAGGGCAAGGACCGCGAAGAGCACGGCGGCGCTGACCGAGAAGGCGAAGCCGTCCGAACCACCGGCTTCGGGGATGAACGCGCCCAACGGGACCAGAGCGAGAATCTGCACGAGCAGGACCGTCCGGCCGCGGGCGTCCTCGCGGCCGTGCAGATCGTGGTACAGGCTGCCGTTGAGCCAGGCGATCCAGATCAGCGTGAAAACGGCGCCGAACTCCACGAGTCCACGCCATGTCACGTGTTCGGACAGGTGATGGGCGGCCTGTTGCACCAGCACGACCACGACCAGGTCGTAGAACAGCTCAAGGGGCTGACGGTGCGTTCGAGCGGCTGCTCACCGTGCGGGCGCGGCGGCTGCCACAGCCGCCGGCTCAGCCGCGTCCAGGGCCCTGGGAATCGGGCCCGGCGGGCGAGGGCACGGTTCAGGGTTGGGTCGGCCGGGTGTCGGTCCAGTTGACCATCAGGCGGCGCTCGGCGAACAGCCACTCCCCGTCCTGCTTGACCATGGTGTCGAGGTAGCGGATCGAGGCGATCATCATCGTTCGTGACCCGTCCTCGGCCTCCGTGAGGTGGTGGGCGAGGCAGTAGGTCTCCCCGGTCGCGCGGTCGCCTTCCAGCTCGATCGTGCTCTGGCCGTTGAAGTGCATGGTCGCGGCGTAGGCGTTGAGTGCGTCGAAGACGGGTGCCAGCGCCTCACGGTCATGCAGTTCCTGAGTGGGCTCGCGGTCCCGGGCGTCCATGTACACCACGAAGTGGGTGTCCTCGGTGAACAGGGCCATCTGACCCTTGGCGTCGCGCTGGTCGGCGCAGCGCGCGTAAGCGTCGATCAGCTCGCGGATGGCGAGGCGGTCGGCGGCCTCCGCTCCGGTGATGGGCGCGTGGATACTCATGGCGGCACTCTCTCTTCAGGCCGCAGTGCCATCGGCACACAACGGCGTTCAAACACCACTTGACGTGCGGGCCCGGACAGCCCATGCAACATCGCGAGCCGTGCCCGTGTTCACACTGGCCGCCGGACAGGTGATTGGTCGTCACCGGATTCCGGTGATTCACCTGACCGCCCTCGTCACGGATGCTCGGACGTGACCCGGCCGGCCTTGCTTGGTGGCTGAGGGCTATCCACCGACCGGATTCGTCTCGGACACCAGCCGCCCTACGAATCAGGCCACAGCAACCGACGCGGTGTGGCCGTGGTGGATCGGTCCGTTGGTCTGCGTGAGGGGTAGGGCGGTGCCTCCGCGGTGTTCGGCGACGAGTTCCGCTGCGATGGCCACGGCCGTCTCCTCGGGGTGTGGGCACCGAGGTCGAGACCGATGGGCGAGCGCAGGCGCGCCAGTTCCCTTTCGGTCAGGCCGACTTGGCGAAAGGTAGCGGGGCGGCCAGTCGACGACGATCTCGTCGGCGTCGGGGAACCGGGCACGGGTGGCGAACAGCGGGCGTGCGTCGCAGATCGTCACCTGGAAGCCCAGGAGCTTGCCGAGCGTCGCCACCGCGGCCACGTAGTCGATCGCGCCGCAGATGAGGAGCCTCGGCTTGGTCGCGCACGACTGGATGAAGACGTGCTTGCCGGGACGGCAGCGGGCCGACCGGATGCCGGTCGTGCCGAGGTCCGGCATGGCTCTCGCGTGTCCGACCACCTCGGCGTCGAGATCGGCCAGGCCAGTGGTGCCGTGGACGCGCTCGGGCCAGACGGCGAGGGTCGCGCCCGCGCCGTCGAGAAGACGTGCCACGGCTACCGGAGACGCGTCGAAGGCCGCCTCGACGACCTGCGGTGAGGGTGCGGGCTGCACGAACACCTCGATGGTGCCGCCGCAGGTCAGGCCCACGGCGAATGCGGTGTCGCCGCAGTAGCCGAAGCTCTCGCGCACCGCCACGCCGGTCTCCATGACCTCGTGGCACAACTCGTACACCGCGCCCTCGACGCAGCCGCCCGACACACTGCCCACCGCCTCGCCGTCCTGGGCGACGGCCATGGCCGCACCGGGCTGTCGCGGGCCCTAGGGCCTGTTGCGAAAGTGGCCTCTGCCGCGCGACGCCCGGCACGCACTCTCGGCGCACCGCCCGAAAGCCCGAGTACCCCAGTACGAGGGCTTCCGGGCGGCACGCCGAGAGCACGCACCGGACGCCGCGCGGCCGCCCTCCGGGCGACGAGGCCACTTTCGCAACAGGCCCTAGACGAGTTTGTCGGGGGTGATCGGGAGTTCGCGGATTCGTCTGCCGGTCGCGTGGAAGACGGCATCGGCGACAGCCGCGTCTACGCCGGTGGCGGCGATCTCGCCGATGCCCTTGCCGCCGATCGGGCCGGCGTGCTCGTCGACCTCGTCGATGAACCCGACGTCGATGTCGGACGGGATGTCGGCGTTGACGGGCAGCGCGACCCCGGCGAGGTTCTTGGACAGCCAGCGGCCCAGACGCTCTTCGTGGCGACTGGCTTCCATCGTCGCCTTGCCCCAGCCCCACACGATGCCGCCGACGATCTGCGCGCGCGCAGTGCGCGGGTTGACGATCCGTCCGACGCTGTAGCGGCCGACGGCGCGGCGCAGCCGCAGGATCCCCAGGTCGGGGTCGAACCCGACCTCCACGAAGATCGCGCCGAAGGTGTGCAGCGCGTACTCGCTGTCCTGCGGCGTGAACGAGCCGGCACCTACCAGCTCCTGAGCGCCGACTGCTCGCATCGCCACCGCCAGGGCATCGGCTCCCGGCGCCTCTCGCAGTTCCTGCCCGGAGCGCTCGCGCAGTTTTGCCAGAACGTCCTTGGCGGCGTTCATCACGGCGGCGCCGACACCCATGGTCGACGACGACCCGAAGGTCGGGCCGGCTTCCGGAAGCTCGGTGTCGCCGATCTCGCACCGCACCTGGTCGGGCTTGAGCCCCAGCACGTCACACGCGACCTGAGTCATGATCGTCACGATGCCGGTGCCGATGTCCTGCGTGCCGGACTGGACCACCGCCCGGCCGTCCGCCAGCAGGCGCACGTGCGCGCTGGAGGCGAACCGATACGTGCCCATGGCGCAGTCGGCCATGCCCTGGCCCACAACCCACGGTCCGTCGCGCTCGGGCTCGTTCGGACGTCGGCGCCAGCCGAACGCGCGTGCGCCCTGCTCGTAACACTCGCGCAGCTTCTTCGACGACCACGGCTGCCCGGTGAACGGATGCACGTCGGCGTAGTTGGCCAGGCGCAGGTCGATCGGGTCGATCCGCAACTGCGCCGCGAGCTCGTTCATGGCGCTTCCCAGCGCCCACAGCCCGGCCCCTTCGACCGGTGCCCGCATCGCCGTACCCAGGTTGATGTTGGCGCGCTGGACGCGCTGGCTCACCCGGATCGCCGGTGCCGCATACGTCGTCCGGGACGCCTGGGTGGCGTACTCGACGAAGTCGTCGTCCACCGATGTCACGTTGACCGACTCGTGCTCGATCGCCGCAAGGCGCCCGCTGTCCGCGGCTGCCAGAGTCACGGTCTGCACCATCTGCGGCTGGTAGGGGATGATGCTGTACATCTGCGCCCGCGACAGGGCGATCCGCACGGGGCGACCGCTGACCCGTGCCGCCACCGCGGCGATGATCTGGTGGGGCCAGACAGTCCCCTTGCAACCGAAGGCGCCTCCGGTGTGCGGCGAGCGCACACGCACCTGCTCCGGCGCGAGGTCGAACAGCGCGCACATCACCACGCGTACGCCGTAGGACCACTGGGTCGCGTCGACCAGGGTCAGCGTGTCGTCGCGCCATTCGGCGAGCGTTGCCGAGGTCTCCATCGGGTTGTGGTGACGCGAAGGCGATACGTAGGTCCCCGTGTGACGCGCCTGCGCTCCGGCGACCGCCCCCTCGACATCGCCGCGCTCGGCATCCGGCGCGTCGAACAGGTATCCGCTCTCGCGCGGTATCACGGCGCCGGCGCGTTCCCCGCTCGGGTGGGCCGCGAACGGCGCCGACTCGATGTCCGGGCGCACCAGTGACGCAGCGTACTCGGCGGCTTCGAGCGACTGCGCCAGCACGACCGCGATCGGCTCACCCTCGTAGTGGATCTCGTCATCGAGCATCGGCACGCGTGCCGAGGACGCCGGCGGCACCGGAGGAACGCCGAGCTTCGGCATCTCGGCATGCGTGAGTACGTACGTCACGCCGGGCACCGCCAGCGCGTCATCGGCGTCGATCCCGCGTACCCGTCCCGCCGGGACCGGCGCGCCGACCAGAACGCCGTAGAGCATGCCTTCGGCCACGTGGTCCGCCGCATACAGCGCAGCACCGGTCACCTTGGCGAAACCGTCCTGCCGCAGCAGCCCGGCCCCTGATCCCACGCTGTTCATGGCCGCACTCCCGCCGCCGTCATCAGCGCACGCCGCGCGGCGCCGCGGGCGATCGCCAGTTTGTAGGCGCTGCCCGCGACAGGTCGGGCCTGAGCGAGCGCCGCTTCGATCGCGCTGGTCACAGCGTCGTCATCGGGCGCGAGGCCCACGACCCGGCGCTCGGCCTCAGCCAGGCGCCAGGGGCGCATCGCGACCGACCCCAACGCGATCCTCGCGCTGTCGATCACGCCGTCGTCGCGGAGCCGCAACGCCACCGCCGCCGACACGATCGCGTACTCGTACGACTCGCGCTCGCGCACCTTGACGTAGGCCGAACACGGTGCGGGAGCGTCCAGCTCGATCGCCTCGACCAGCTCACCAGGTTCGAGCACCGTGTCGCGGTCGACACCGTCGGCCGGCAGCACGTGGAACTCCGTCACCGCGATGCGCCGCCCGCCGGTGGCGGTGCGCGTCACCACGTGTGCGTCCAGCGCGGCGAGTGCCACAGCCGGGTCGGAGGGCTGAGTGGCGATGCAGTCGTCCGTCCAGCCGAACAGCGCGTGACGGTCGTCGTGGCCCTCCCGGGCCGCACATCCCGAGCCCGGTACGCGCCGGTTGCACGGCACCGGCTCTTCCGAGCGGAAGTACGCGCACCTCGTCTTCTGGAGCAGGTTGGCGCCGATCGTCGCGAGGTTGCGCAGCTGGGCCGAGGCCGACTTGTGGATCGCCATCCTGAGCACCGGCCAGTCCCGGGCGACGCTCGGGTGGGCCGCGACGTCGTTGAGGCGGACGAGGGTACCGATGCGCAGTCCGCCGCCGGGCAGCGGCTCGATCCGGTCGAGGCCGGGAACGCGGGAGATGTCGACCACGCGGTCAGCGTCGGTGATGCCGAGGCGCAACCAGTTGAGCAGCTCGGTCCCGCCGGCGAGTACGGCGGTCCCCGGGTCGTGCGCCGCGTCCAGGGCCTCGTCGAGGGTCGTGGCGCGGGCGTAGGTGAGCGGGATCATCAGCTCGGAATCCTCTCGTTCTCGGACGCCGCGGCGGCCTGGACCGCTTCCACGATCTGCGGGTACGAGCTGCACCGGCAGATGTTCCCGCTCATCCACTCGCGGATCTCGTGCTCGTCGGTCGTGTGGCCCTCCGCGATGCAGGCGACAGCGGAGATCACCTGGCCGGGTGTGCAGAACCCGCACTGGAACGCGTCGCAGTCGATGAACGCGCGCTGGACCGGGTGCAACTGCTCACCGTCGGAAAGACCCTCTACCGTCACGACCTCGCGCCCATCCACGGCCGCCGCAAGCACGAGGCACCCGTTCACGCGGCGGCCGTCGAGCAGCACCGTGCACGCGCCGCACTCGCCGTGGTTGCAGCCCTTCTTCGCGCCGGTCAGCCCGACGTGCTCGCGCAGCAGATCGAGCAGCGAGGTCCGCGCGTCAATCGCCTCCAGGTGCGTGTCGATGTCATTGATGCGAAGACGAAGATCGATGCGGTCGGTGAATTTCAGATCGCTCATCGGACATCACCCAACGGAACCGGTACCGCACGTACGGTGTTCGAGCATCTCATGGCCCACTCCGTTGTCTCGATGGAGGAACTGCGGGGCGGTGCCGAGGCGGGCCCACACTTGTTGACTCCGGAGGTGCCGGCCAGGACCCAGCCGCGCAGGGCCGGGATACGCGGGCTGCCCGACCGGGTTCAGGGTCGCGGCCGGGCAGGTGAAAGGTCGTCACCGGATTCAGGTGATTTTGGTGCGCGGTGCACCTTGACGGGTTCCGCATCGCCGGCGGTGAGGGAACGGCGGTCACCGGTCCGGCGCGTTCAGCGCCACGTTCCCGACAGGCGCCGGGTGACGACGGCACTGAGCGTGCGCACGCCCCGTGTCGAGCCAGGGTCGATACCCGTGAGCTCGCGGACCCGGCGCAGGCGGTAGTCCAGGGTGCGGGTGTGGACGTTGAGCGCGGTCGCCGTGGCGCCGCGGTGCATGTCGTGGCGGTAGTACGCGTCGAGGGTGGCGAGGAGGTCGGGGCCGGCCTCCAGGCGCCGGGCCACCGTGCGGAGCCAGTCGTCGACGAACGGCACGTCCGCCACGGCGAGTTCGACGAACACGTCTGCCAGGGTGTGCGGCCGCAGCCGGGCGGACGGCCGGCGCAGCGGGGCTGCCCGACTGATCCGCCGGGCGCGGTCGAGAGCGTCGGCCAGCTCCGGCAGCGGTGCGGTGGCCGTGCCGACGGCGCAGGGGCGGTCGAGGGCGCGCGCGAAATCTCGTACGAGATCCGGCAGGTGGTCGGGGATGAGGTCGGGAACAGCGTGCGGCGGTGCACTATCCGCCGCCGCGGCGTCGGAGAACGGGGGAATCAGGGCGATCAGCTCACCGCTTCCGTCGCCGCCCTCCGGTCCCCACATGACCGGCACCTGGTGGCTCTTCACCAGCGCCGCGATCTCGTTTTCCAGGAAACGATCGACGGTGGGCCGGTCCGGGAGCCGGAACACCGTCACCGCGCAGTGATCCGGCAGTTCCATGTCGACGGCCGCGGCGAGTTCCACCGAAATCGGATCTCCGCTCAGTAATGACCGGGCCAGCAGTGCGACCTGCTCGGTATACGGAATTCGGCGGCGCAGTACGCGCACGAATCCCTGGCGGTAGGCGCCGATGCCGCGTTCGCCCTGCGGTGCGAACCAGGTCATCATGCGCATGAGTTCGTCGACACCGCCCCCGCGCTGGACCTCGGTCGCCTCGTTGATCTCACGCAGCATGAGCGCGGTGTGCACGCGCAGCACCCGCTGCCGCGCGTCGAGCGACATCCCGGCACCAGCCCGCAGCTCCCCCATCGACGCGATGTAGCCGAGATCGTCTCCGCTCAACTCGCTGTTGTCCGGGGACAGTTCGACGGTACGACGCCGGAACCACATCGAGTATTCCAGCGTCTCGGCCCGCGCCCGGGCGTCCTTGTCCAGGAACCCGAACTCCGGGATCTCACGTGCGTATGTCTCGACCTCACGGCGGGCGTTGGTCGACGCCTGCCGGGCCAGCTCGGCGAAGAGGCTCCCCATGAACGCGAGCATGGCATTCAGGACGAACGGCCGACAGAGGAGATCCGGACGGCGTTCATCACTCCGCACAAAACGGCGGCAAGTATATCGACAGGGCTTTTGTCACAGTGCGCAAAATTCCCGGATCGGGGCGTTCTCGTCAACCCTTCTGCTTGTGAAGGAGCTGTGAAACGGCCTTAATGAGAACCGCACACGCGCCCGCAGGGGGAACATCGCCGGAAACATTCCGGCGCGACTCCGGCATGACTGCGGTAATCAGTGCGGGCGGGAACAGCGGAATTCTCAGCCACGCGCCTCGAATGGCGCTCGCTCAAACGGGAGGGAAACTCAGATGAAAGCAGGCACGAGAAAGAGAATCATGGCGGCGGTCGCGGTCGTGGTCACGTCGACGGCGCTCATGATCGGCACGCCGGGCACCGGCTCGGCCGCCCCTGCCGCCACGCCCAGCCTGCGCGCGTTCGGGATCAGCGGCGACGGCACCCTGATGGCCACCTTCTGGACCGACCAGCCGCAGGTCCTCGGCTGGGTCAGGGTCATCGCCGGCCTCAGCGGCGACGCGGGCCTGGTCGGCATCGACTTCCGACCGCAGGACGGCCTGATGTACGGCGTCGGCAACAAGGGCGGCATCTACACGATCAAGACCCCGCCGGCCACCACGGACGTCGTGGTCACCAAGGTGTCCCAGCTCCAGTACGCGCTGCACGGCACGAACTTCGGCGTCGACTTCAACCCGGCGGCCGACCGCTTGCGCGTGATCAGCGACAACGGCCAGAACCTGCGGCACAACCTCAACGACCACAGCACCATCCAGGACCTGAACCTCTCCACTCCGCCGATCGAGGGCACGACGAAGGGTGTCTCGGCCGCCGCCTACACGAACAACGACCTCAACGCGGCCACCGCGACCACGCTGGTCGACATCAACACGACCACCGATCAGGTCGTTCTCCAGTCCCCGGCGAACAACGGCACGCTCGCCCCGACCGGCAGCCTCGGCATCGACGCCGGGATCAACGCCGGCATGGACATCTACAGCACCCTGTCCGGCGGAAAGACGGTCGACAACGCCGCCTTCGCGACCCTCACCCCGTACGGCGCCGGCACCCCCTCGCTGTACAGCATCAACGTCTTCACCGGCCAGGCGACCTCCATCGGCCAGTTCCCGCTGAACATCACGGACCTGGCCATCTCCCTCACCGGATCCTGATCCCCAGCCGTCGACCGACCCTCGCCGCGGCCCGGTCACCACCGGACCGCGGCGAACCGGCGCCACCGTCGTGGTGCGGCGCGTCCACCACAGCCGCGCGTTGGAGTGCCGCATCCGGGACTGGGCGCTCGCGTCACGTTGCCGATGCGGTGCTGCCGGGAGCGGTGCCGACGGGACTGCCCGGAGGTGTGGCGGCGGATCCCGGCCTCCCGGAGCCGCTACGGACGCTGCGCCGGACCAAAGCCCGCCGCCGAGCAGGCCGCCACACCCCGCCCCGCGATCGAGCGCCGTCGGGCGACCCACTCTGACGGGCCGGTGCCTCAACGGAAGACGTCGGCATTCTCCGCAGCCCACTGCCGGAACGGTCTGGCCGGGGAGCCGGTGACCCGTGAAACCGTCTCGCGCACCGCCAGCAGCTCGTCATTGACGTCTCCGCCCGTGACGTCGAGCACCGCGTCCGCGGCCTCGTCCCCGAAGACCGCGGCCATCTGAGCGTGGGCCTCCTGCCGGCTGATCTCGACGAAGGGCACATCCCGCCCGAGTGCTGCCGCGATGGCCTCGACCTGCTGTCGGGCCGTCATCGGCTCTGGACCGGTCAGGGCATACGTCCGCCCCTGGTGGCCGGGCTCGGTCAGCGCCACCCGCGCCACCGACGCGATGTCCGCAGGGTGGATCGTGGGCAGCCCGGTGTCCGCATACGGCGCACGGACCGCCTCACGGGCGCGGATCGACGCCGCCCACATCACAGTGTTCGAGGCGAACTGCGTCGGCCGCAGGATCGTCCAGGCCATGCCGCTTTCCTTGAGCAGCCGCTCGACAGCCAGGTTCTCGCCGGCGGGGCCCAGGTGCGGGTGGGTCTGGACGGTAATGGACGACACCAGCACAACGTGCTCCACACCCGCCGACCGGGCGGCTTCGAGGATGTCGGCATCGGGCCCCAGCCGCGACACGAGGAACAGTGAGCGCACCCCCTCCAGAGCGGGCTTCAATGACTCCGGCTCGGCGAAGTCACCCTCAACGACCTCGACCCCCTCGGGGAACGTGGCCCGTGTGGCGTCACGGGTGAGCGCTCTCAACGGCCCCGCAACACCCGCGTGCACCTCTCTCAGCAGTGCACTTCCTATGTTTCCGGTGGCTCCGGTCACAAGGATCACGAGCGCGTTCTCCTGCCGTCAGATGATCAACTCAAGGAGACGCTAGAAGCTCAATCGCACTTCAGGTCAACCCGTCCGGGTACCTGGAGTCACCCCATGGGCGCGAAGTCGAGCAGGGTGAGGGCCGAATGGGCCGGTCGTCCCTCCGTGGAGGGCATCGTGCTGAGATTGCGCAGCATGTCGTTGCGCCGCCGCAGGGCCCGAGCCGTGGTGGGGAAGAGGGTGGCGCCGCCCTCGCCGATCTGCCGCTGGTTCATGGTCACAAACTCACGGGTGCTGTGTTCGTAGGCGGCGAAGCCCGCGGCGGCGTCCCGGTCGGCCAGGGAACCGGCGAGCATGTACTGAAGATCGGCCGCGCGGGGAGGCCGACGCCTCCCCGACTCGTTACGGGCTGGTTGGTTCCTGGCGCTCCACAGCCCGCAGCCGATCTCGCCGCCCTCCTGAGCTTCGCCAGCCACCGCAACCACTGACCCGCCGTGCGCGCGAAGGCGTGGCCTCAGGCGGAAGTCCACCATCGCGACTACCTGATGGTGATCTCGGGTGGCGAGGTCGCCTGCCGCCGCGCGGACGGGCACCGTTGCAGGCAGGTCGATTCCCGCGCCCTGCCTCGCCCATCGGCGGGCGGGCGCGGGCCCGACCAGGTGACGCCGGAGGGCGGGCTCCCCCTCAGACCTGGCGAAGGCTCAGCGTCAGCACCAGGCTCAGCCCGCTTCCGGGCGCTGTGCGACAAAAACGAACTCCCGGCCCGGCCGGTCAGGAGCGTCACGCACACCGTCGACCACATACCCCTGCGCGAGCAGCTGCGACTCGACCTCGTTGCGCTCACGGAAGCGCAACGTCGAATCCGACGTCAGCACTTGCCCGTCCGCAGCGAAGACATAGGTCCAACGGAACGTCACCAGCGGCCAACTTACGTCGGTCACCTCGACCCAGCTCTCGACGGCGCCAACACCCGGGATCTCCTTCACGCGGTACGAATCCTTCCGGTTCCACTCCTCCCAGGCTCGCCTGGCCGGATCCCGCGTCTCGAACACAAGGCGCCCGCCTGGTCGGAGTGATTCGTACGCCCTCCGCAGAGTCTCCTGCCAGATTTTCGGATCCACGATGGCCTGAGCGACGTTCGCCGTCATGGTCGCCAGATCGACCCGCAGCGGCGGGAGTGCCGACACGTCACCGCAGATCCACCGCACCCGTTCACTGCCCGGCTTGCCCTCGGCTACTTCAATCGACGCCTCGGCGGGGTCGACCCCGACAACCTCGATCCCGCGATCAGCCAAGAGAAGGGCGAACACCCCTGTCCCACAGCCGATGTCCAGCACTCGACGTGCTCCGAACTCTTCCGCCATGCGCACGTACGCATCGAGATCGCTGCGATCAGGATCGAGCGGGTCATAGATCGCGGCGAGCCGTGGATGCCCGAAGCACTCGTCAGCCATGCAGTCGAGGGTATGCGGCACCAACTCCGCTCCTCCACGCGTTGGCCTTCCATTGCTACGACGTCGAACTGGGCCCCCGGGTGGCTTTTGCTCCTGCTGTGATGAGGAGTTCCGCGGTCTCAGGGTGGGGGCCGTTGTTCGCCCAGTCCAACGGTGACCAGCCCGTTCCGTAATCTTCACGAAGGTTCGGGTCGGCTCCGTGCGTCAACAGTTCCCGCACTGTCTCGGTGTGTCCCCAGCAAGCGGCTGCGCACAACGGGGTGCCTTCCGAGCCGACTCCCTTGCTCTCAGTATCGGGAGAGGCACCCGCCTTCATGAGCAAGCGTGCAACCTCGGCTTCTCCCTGCACACACGCCAGATATAGAGGGGTGGTGCCGTCGCTGTTCCCTCGCTCTGGGTTCGCTCCCACCCGCAGAAGCGCCTTCACGCGTGCGGGGTCGGCTGCCAGAATTGCCTCGAAGAGATGACGGGAGAGCTTCTTTTGCCGTCGGTGTTTCATGGTCCGCGAGGCTAGCGACGGTGGACGCGATGCATCCACTCATATCCAGTCGTTGAGGACTGCGACCAGCACGGTCGCCTCGTAGCGGACGGCGAGCTTGTCAGATCTCGTGACACGGCCCGGTGGCACTTGGGGCGGTTGATCCCGCACTCGACGGCATGCCGCCAGGC
This sequence comes from Streptomyces spinoverrucosus, assembly GCF_015712165.1. Taxonomy (NCBI): domain Bacteria; kingdom Bacillati; phylum Actinomycetota; class Actinomycetes; order Kitasatosporales; family Streptomycetaceae; genus Streptomyces; species Streptomyces spinoverrucosus. The sequence goes on from NZ_JADPZX010000001.1 coordinate 93,670, forward strand.
CCGAAGAATCGGCGTCCGCGCCGAGGACGAACAGCACCGCGCCTGGGGCCGAGCCGTCTCCGAGCCGCATCCGTCCGGCACGGGCGTCAAGCCTCTCCGGTCGCCGTTCTGACGTGCGCAGCCAGGTGCTCCTACTCCGATTCCGGTCGCGGGCGCCACGTGCCGTCGAGCGGAACGCCGGCGGCCGCAGCGATCCGGTTGCGGGACTCGAGCAGGCGGGTCCGCAGCGCCGGCAAGTCCACGTCCACCAGTGCGCCGTCGCGTTTGACGACGCGGCCGGCGACGAGGACGGTGTCCACCAGGCCGGGATGGCCGGCGCTGACGATGGTGCCGGCCGGGTCGGTGACCGGGAACACGGTCAGGTCGTCGGTGCGCAGGAGGATGACGTCGGCGTCCTTACCGGGCGTGATGCTGCCCGTTCGGGCGTCGAGTCCGCACGACTGGGCGGCATCGACGGTGGCGAACTCCAGCAGGTCCCGGGAGCGCAGGCCGCCGTCCAGGCCGCGCTGCGCGGCGAAGGCCGTACGCATCGTGGAGAACATGTCGCCGCCGACCGACGGGACGTCGTCGATGGACAGCGTCGGGCGCAGGCCGGCGGCCAACACCCGGCCGGTCATCGGCGATCCGAACCCCATCTTCAACTCGACGTCCGGGCTGATCGACACCGAACTGCCCGCGTCGGCGAGCATCCGCAGCTCTTCGTCGCTGATCCCGTTGGCGTGCACGAACGTGGTGGTGACCCGCAGCAGACCGTGCTCGCGCAGATCGGCGACCGGGCGCTGCGTCCCGTCGGAGGCGATGTGCAGGCTGGTGCGCAGGCCGAGTTCGGCCGCCAGCTTCAGCTCCCGGGCGACGGTGTCCATGCCGGTGTCGTCGGCTCCGCGCAGGCCGAACGCCATGGTGACCAGGCCGTCCCCGGCCAGCTCGGAGCGGACACGGCGGATGTCGGCGTCGACGGGGTCGGGGGTGCCCCACCCGGCGCCGAGGCAGAAGATCGACCGTCCCGGCGCGTCCCGCAGCGCGGCGATGGCTGCGTCCTCGTGCTCGGGGCCCTGCGCGACGTGGTACCAGTCCAGCATCGTGGTCACGCCAGTGTGCAGGGCCTCCAGGCGGCCGAGCAGGGTGCCCGCGTAGACGTCCTCGGGCTGGTAGTGGGGTTTGACGGTGCCGTGCATGGCCACCGCCCACTCGGGGAACGTCCAGTCCGCGCCGACGCCTCGGAACGCGGTCTGCCAGGTGTGGCGGTGGTTGTCGACGAAGCCGGGCATGACGATCCGGTCGGTCGCGTCGATCACCTCGGCGTCCGGCGCGTCGATGCGCTCGGCCACCTCGACGATCACGCCGTCCTCGATCAGCACGTCACCGCGGGGGAGATCGCCGACAGCCGGGTCCATGGTGACCACGGTGCCGCCAGTGAGCAGCGTCTTCATGGGATGAACTCCTTCACATGCGCTTTCGGATTGTTCGAGATCATGTTGTGGTGGCCGCCGCGGCTCTGCTGGCGAACGACGCGGTTCTTCTCGCGGCCGCGCAGACCAGCCGCGGGCGCTCAGGGCCTTCTGCCGCAGGCGGCCGATGAGGGAGAGCGCCATCGCCAGGCCGCCGGTGAAGTACAGCTGCACGCGGGTGCCGGGCCGGCGCGCCATGAGGCCAGGATCGCCAGGACTGCGGCCGGCGGAATCCAGTCCGGCCGGCGCAATCCAGGTCGGGGCCGGGAAAGCCGACATCTTCACGACCAGCTTCTCGGGCGCCCCCGCTCCAGCCGCCGGCGCATCCGCAGCCGGGCGGCGGCGATGGAGCCCCCACCTCGAGCACGGCCGAACCGACCATGTTGAGCAGCCAGACGAAGACGTCTCGGCAGGCGTGCAACGGCGTCGCCGCTGCGGCGCGAACGGTCGCTCAGGTGGTCGCGGCTTCGGCGCAAACCGTGGCTCGGTGGTCGCGGCCTCGGCGCAAACCGTCACTCAGGTGGCCGCGGCCTCGGCGCAAACCGTGGCTCAGGTGGCCGCGGCCTCGGCGTAAACCGTCACTCAGGTGGTCGCGGCCTCGGCGCAAACCGTCACTCAGGTGGCCGCGGCCTCGGCGCGAACCATCGCTCAGGTGGCCGCGGCCTCGGCGAGCACCGCGTCGGCCGCGGCGAGCGCGTCGGCGACCAGGTCGGCCGTGTCCTCCGTGCCCGCGGCCAGCCGGACCAGGCCCAGCGGAACCGACTCCGCGAGCTGTTCCTCGCTGAGCATCCCGCGCCACATGGACGCCGGATGCACGGCCAGCGATTCCACGCCGCCGAGGCTGGCCGACCGGCGGGGGTAGCGGAGCCGACCGAGGAAGGCGTCGGCCATCCCAAAACCACCGGCGAACTCGATGCCGAGCACCCCGCCGAAGCCGCTCATCTGGTCGGCGGCCAGCGTGTGCTGCGGGTGGGTCGCCAGACCGGGATAGTGCACCTTCGCCACTGCTGGATGCTCGTTCAGCGCCTCCGCGAGCGCCAGGCCGTTGGCGTTGTGCCGCGGCACCCGCAGCGGCAGGGTGCGCATGCCGCGCAGCAGCAGCCACGCGTCGATCGGGCCGAGCGTGGCACCGGTGAGCAGGCCGACGTCCCAGACGCGGTCCAGGATCTCCGCCGACCCGGCCAGCACTCCGGCGGAGACGTCCGAATGGCCGTTGAGGTACTTCGTCGCACTGTGCCAGACCAGATCGATGCCGAAGTCCGCCGGTCGCTGGTTCAGCGGAGTGGCGAAGGTGTTGTCCGCCATGGTCAGCACGTTGTGCGCGCGGGCCAGATCCGCTACGGCGCGCAGGTCGGTGATCTGCAGCAGCGGATTGCTCGGGGATTCCACCAGGATCAGGCGGGTCTGCGGGGTCAGTGCCTTCGCGAACGCCTCCGGGTCGGTCTGGTCCACCAGGGTGGTCGACACGCCGAGGCGCGGCAGCAGGTTGAGCAGCACCGACGCCGTGCCCCCGTAGGTGGACTTCTGCCCGATGACGTGGTCTCCCGCGGACACCAGGGCCAGCACGGCGGTGGTGACCGCGGCCATCCCGGACGCGGTGACCATGGCCGCCTCGGTGTTCTCCAGTTCGGCGACGACGGCGGCGACCTGTGCGTGGTTCGGGTTGCCGAAGCGGGTGTAGAAGTCCTTGCCCCGCGGGTCGACGGCGACCTGCGCGAACGTCTCCGCATCCTCGGCCGAGAACGTCGCCGTCTGGTAGATGGGCGGTGCCACGGCACGGCTGGGATGGACGTCGCGATCGGCGTGAACGGTGATGGTGCTCTTGCCCGGCATGGCTGCCCTTCCGTGGACCGTAAATGTGACTCCTTGAAGCGTGGTCGATCGGCACTCTGATGTGACCGGATCTCGGCAACTTTGGCAGCAAATTGCGCTCAGAGCAGGCGCACGATTGTGATAGGCGGGCTACCGGCGCAATAATCTGCCTCATGGATGAGGTGGACCGGTCGATTCTGGCCGTGCTCGAACAGCACGGCCGTATCAGCAACAGCGAGCTCGCCGCCCGGGTCGGCCTGTCGCCGTCACCCTGCCTGCGGCGCGTGCGTCAGCTGGAGGAGGCCGGGGTCATCCGCGGTTACCGGGCACTGATCGATCCCGCCGCGGTCGGCCGCGGTCTGCGCGTGTTCGCGGGTGTCCGGCTGATGCGGCACACCCGCCCGGACGTGGTCGCGTTCGAGCGTGAGGTCACCCGGCTGCCCGAGGTGGTCGCCTGCCACCACATCACCGGCAACTTCGACTACCTGCTCCAGGTCGAGGTCGCCGACCTGCCCGCCTACGAGGACTTCCACGCCAACCAGTTGGCCACCCTGCCCGGCGTGGCCACGGTGACCAGCTACGTCAGCATGAAGACGCTCTCCCCCGACGCCACGTGACGTCCCGTCGCGATGCCGGTGGTCCCGCGCATGGATCGCCGCGTAGCCGCCCGCGCTCCGGCGACTGCTGCGGAAGCGCGGGCGGCGGGACGGGTGAGTCGGTGGAGCGGTGGAGCGGTGGAGCGGTGGAGCGGTGGAGCGGTCAGAGAGTGATGGTGCCGCGGATGCAGATGGTTGCGGTGCCGCTGACCCAGATGGTGCCGTCCGTATCGGCGGTGATCTCGATACTCGCGGCCCGTCCCAGTCTCGTGCCCTGGGAGACCCGGTAGGTGGAGGGTGCGGCGCCGGTGGAGGTGAGCCACTGACCGACGGCGGCGTTCATGCTGCCGCACGCGGGGTCCTCGGGCACGCCGGCGCCAGGGGCGAAGGTGCGCATCTCGAACTGGTGCGGGGATCCGTCGGGATAGGCCCCGATCGCGCCGACCATGGCTGTCGGGATGAGGGCCAGGTCGGGTTCGAGGGCGAGGACCTCCTCGGCAGTGGGTAGGTGGATCACGGCCCAGCCGGGACCGTTGTCGACCCACTGGTGGGCCACGACTCGGTCACGCGTGATGCCGAATGCGGCCACGATCCGGTGCAGATAGTCGTCGTCAAGCGCGCCCTCACGAACGCGAGGCGGGGCGGCGAAGGACAGAGTGTCCTCGCCGCGGCGCACGGTGACCAGGCCGGCGGCGCACTCCTGCACGATGCGGTCGGCATGCTGCGGTACGCCACCACCGTCCAGCCAGGCGCGCGCGGAGCCGAGGGTGGGGTGCCCGGCGAACGGGAGTTCACCCTGGGGAGTGAAGATCCGCAACCGGTAGTCCGCCTCAGGGGCGGTGGGGGGCAGCACAAACGTCGTCTCGGACAGATTCGTCCAACGCGCCAGGCGCTGCATCTCCTCATCGGTCAGGTCCGTCCCGTCCAGAACGACCGCGACCGGGTTGCCGGAATAGGGGCTCGTGGAAAACACGTCGACCTGCACGAACGAGCGGGTACGCGGCATGGTCATCAGGGGCGCCTTTCAAGCGGCTGCAACGGAATCTGTACGTCCCACCCGTCGGCGGAAGCAGGTCCATCACAACGGGCGCCCGCGCGGCCAGGACAGGGCCAGCCACAACAAAGTGGATTGATTGGCCGGGCCCTGAGCTGAGGATGGGTCGTAGACCCGTGGTGGTCCAGGACAAGTCGTCGGCAGTGGCCACCGCACACTCACGCCTGCACGACCTCGCGCCACGCGTCGCCGCCGGGGTGAAGGTGGCACGCAGGTTCTCCTCGCAGCACAGGCGGGCGGGGTTGGCGGTATTCAGGGTGAGGGTTTCGGCGTAGGTGACGGGATGTTCGGGGCCCTTGGGGCCGATGACGGTCCGGCGGGCGGGTGGTCCAGCCACAGACGAAGCACATGTCGCAGACCAGTCCTCAGAGCCAACAGAGCTCGACGAGGCGCCGGTTCAGAGAAGTGACCAGGCCAAACGAGATGGCGCCGGACCAGATCGTGTGGTGGCATGACGAACCTCCACACTAGCCCCGAGCATGGCCGACGTACCGGACCAGCGGCGCCGCACCCGCGGCGCGCGGTTGCGCCGGAGATGCCGCGGACCCCACCGACAGCGACCAAAGCGACTGCAGCACCGATCCCCTTGCGAACCCGTCGAACGGCTCATCCGGATATCGGCGACCGCAGACGGCAGATCATGGCGCGAACGCGGAACTGGTGGGTGTGGGCTACTGCGTCAGTGTTCCGATCGCCTGCTCGGCCATCTGGATACCGACCGTCGCAGCCATGGTCGCCGCGCTTCCAGCAACCGGTCCTTGATCCGACCAGCTAGCCGACGCAGCTCACTCTCCTCGGGATTGCCCGAGGTGGCTTCCTCGTGCAGTTCCTCAGTCACGCGCTCCAGTTCCACACGATCCGGCTCGTCCAAGCCTGTTGTAGACGGTGACCGGGTCACGTCGTTTCCCTCGTCCTGAGTCCTCCGCGTACTTGGGCATGAGTTCCAGCAGCCCTGCCAGGTAGGCGCCACCGCCTCGAAATAGTCGCCCTGCCCGAGGCCTTTGAGCTGCCCCGAGTTTCGTAGAGTCCGATCTTGATTGGTTCAGGCGGACTGCGGGGTTTGCTCCTGGCTGCGCCAGAAGGCTTCCTCGTACTCGGCCGGCGGCACGTAGTCGAGCGCGGAGTGAAGACGCTCTTCGTTGTACCAGGTGATCCACTGGAAGATCGCCCGCTCGACCTGGTCGACGTCCTTCCAGGGTCCCTGCATCTCGATCAGCTCGGCCTTGAAGGTGCCGTTCAGCGCCTCGGCCATCGCGTTGTCATACGAGTCCGCGACGGAGCCGACGGAGGCTGAGGCGCCGATGTCGGCGAGCCGGTCGGTATACCGAATTGATACGTATTGCGACCCGCGATCGCTGTGGTGTATCAGTCCGGAGTCCTTCTTGATCCGACGCCGCCAGAGCGCCATCTCCAGGGCGTCCAGAGGGAGTTCGGTCCGCATGTGGTTCGCGACCTGCCAGCCGACGATCATCCGCGAGTACACATCCAGGACGAACGCCACATACGCCCATCCCGACCAGGTGCGGACATACGTCATGTCCGCGACCCACAGCTGATCGGGCCGGGAGGCGGTGAAGTCGCGGTCGACCAGGTCCGGCGGACGCGGCGCCGACGGTTCCGGAATCGTGGTCCGACGCCGCCGGCCACGGATGACGCCCTCCAGGCCCAGCTCGGCCATCAGCCTCTCGACGGTGCAGCGGGCCACCCCGTGGCCCTTGCGCCGAAGCGCGCGGGTGATCCGGCGGGCGCCATAGGTGCCGCCCGACTCCGCGTGGACCTCCTCGATCAGCGGCATGAGCTGCTCGTCCCGGAGCCGGCGGGCCGACTTCGGCCGCTTCTTGCGGGCGAAGTACGTCGACGGCGACAGCTCCAGCACCCGGCAGACGGGATCGACCCCAAGGCCCCTCTCGCGCAGGTGGTCGATCACCTGCTCGGCCTCGTCCGGGGACGGTCGATCTCCTGGGCAAAAAACACCGAGGCGGCTTTCAAGATCTCGTTCGCCCGCCGCAACTCCGCTACCTCTTTCCGGAGTTGCTTCAACTCGTCCAGCTCGGCGGTGGTGAGCCGGTCGTCCCGCTCGCCGCGGTCGGCCTCGGCCTGGCGGACCCAGCCTCGCAGGGCTTCCTTGTGGATGCCGAGGTCCTTCGCGACGTGCGCGATCGGGCGGCCGGTGGTGCGGACCTCGCGAATCGCGCGCTCGCGCAGTTCGTCCGGATATTTACGGGGTGCTGCCATGGTGCTGGTGGATCTCCTTCGCCAGGACCGTAACCCTGGCATCAGGGACTCCACAAATCTCAGTACAGCTCACTTCCACAAATCTGATCCCGTCGGTCGCGGCTCGGTATCGCGCGCAGACCTCCGTTGTGAGAAACGTGCCCAGCGACTCCTCGAAGAGCTGGGTCAACGCAGGTCCAGGCTTAGAACTCCTAACGAAATGATCTTCGAGGTGGTTGGATCACTCCGAGACTGGTGATCTGGGGGTGCGGGTGGCTCGGCCGAAGCCGTGGGAAGTCGACGACGAGCTGTGGGCGGTGATCGAGCCGCTGTTGCCGAAGGTTGAGCGCCGGATACGGCATCCGGGTCGCAAGCGGCATCCGGACCGGCTGGTGTTCCAGGGCATCCTGTTCGTGCTGCACACCGGAATCACCTGGGAACACCTGCCGCAGGAACTCGGCTTCGGCTCGGGCATGACCTGCTGGCGCCGCCTGGCCGAGTGGACCGAGGACGGCGTGTGGCCCCGACTGCACGAGGTCCTCCTCGCCGACCTCCGCGCCGCGAACGCCCTGGACCTCTCCCGGGCGGCGGTCGACGGCTCCCACATCCGGGCGTTAAAGGGGAGCCAAGACCGGACGAAGCCCTGTCGACCGGGGCAGGACGGGCAGCAAGCACCACCTGATCACCGACGCCACGGGCATTCCGCTCGCCGCGCCCCTGACCGGCGGCAACCGCAACGATGTCACCCAGCTGATCCCGCTCCTGCAGGCCGTACCGCCCGTGCGGGGCAAGCGCGGCCGGCCCCCGGCGCCGCCCGGATGTGGTGCTGGCCGACCGCGGCTACGACCACGACAAGTACCGCCGCCTGGTCTGGGACCTCGGCGTGAAGCCGCAGATCGCCGGCCGCGGCACCGAGCACGGCTCCGGCCTGGGCACCCAACGCTGGGTCGTCGAGCGAGCGTTCGCCCACCTGCACTGGTTCCGCCGCCTGCGCATCCGCTGGGAGATACGCGATGACATCCACGAAGCCTTCCTCAGCCTCGCTTGCAGCATCATCTGCTGGCGACGGCTGAAGAAGCTCCAGCCGACTTAACTGTCGTTGTCCTTGGCGGCCCTGAAGCCGCGATCTTGGATCACCGGGAAGACTTGCTGTGTGGTGGTGATCCAGGCATCGATGTCGGCATGGGACGACCTGATGGCGCTGATCAGCGCCTCGATCACGTCCAGCTTCGGCTTGCCGACGTTCAGGCTGAGCTCGTCCATCGACACCTCCTGGTACGACATGACCAGCTGCCACCAGAACCGCATGAGGCAGCGGCATTCCTGCGGGTCACGGTCGTCTGCGAGGCGATCATGAATGACCCTCTGGACGCGCCGCCGCTGCTCATCATCACGAAAGCCGTTGTTGAGGTCGGTCAAGGCCACGTCCGGACAGTAGCAACCGCGCTCGTTCACGACCCCCGGCGTAGCCCTCAAGTCCGCGTGGAGCATTCCGTTAGGAGTTCTTAGAGGATGTCTCACGTGGTGAGTTTGGCGAGTCTCTTGTAGCAGGTGAGGGCTGCGGCGAGGCCGAGGAAAGCGAGGAAGTGGCTGCCTTTTCGCTCGTACCGGACAGTGAGGCGGCGGTAGCCAAGGAGCCAGGCGATCGACCGCTCGATCTTCCAGCGGTGCCGGCCAAGTCGCTCACCGGACTCGATGCCGGGCCGGGCGATCCGAGGAACGAGGCGGCGATCGCGGAGCCAGCGCAGGTGTTTCGCGGAGTAGTACGCCTTATCCGCGCGGACCTTCACCGGTCGGCTGCGGCTGGGTCCGCGCCGGGAGCGGACGGCCGGTATCCCCAGGATGAGCGGCGTGAACGCCTGGCTGTCGTGCAGGTTCGCACCCGACACCGCCACGACCAGCGGCAGGCCCTGCCCCTCGGACAGCACGTGTAATTTGCTGCCCTTCTTACCGCGATCGACCGGATTCGGCCCGGTCAGCGAGCCCCCCTTTTTTGCCCGCACCGACGCGGCATCGACGATCACGGACGACCAGTCCAACTCACCCCTGGCGCCGAGTTCGTCCAGCACCGCCCGGTGCAGTCTGCGCCACAGCCCGGCCTCGGTCCACACGCTGAACCGACAGTGCGCGGTGGTCGGCGATACACCGAACGACTCGGGCAGATACCGCCACGCACACCCACTCGTCAGTATGTACGCCACAGCCGTGAACACCGCCCGCTCGTCACGCGGAGCGGTCCCGCCACCTTGTGGTCGAGCCGCGAACGACGGCAGTAGCGGGGCGACCAGCTCCCAGAGCTCATCAGGAACCAGACGCTTCGACAGATCAGCCCTCACGGCCGCCATCATGCCGCTCGAACCTCAAGTCACGTGGCACAGACCTCTATGCTCTGGCCGATGCGGCCGATCTGGCGGCCTGCTCGATCTTCGCGTAGTAGGCGGCGCGGGCTTCCTCATCGATCTGCATCTCATGTTCGGGGCGCATCCCGGTTCGGCCGTCGACGCCTTCGCGCAGGATGTCGGCGTGCCCGGCATGCCGGTTGGTCTCGCCGAGGACGTGGACCATGACGGCGAACAGGTTCGTGTTGGAATGGGGATCCGGCCACCAGGGCACGTGGCCGGGGGCATCGAGGGGAAACTCGTTGATCGTCGCGTCCGAGTGTTCCCACGTCCGCCGGTAGAACTCGATGATCTGATCGCGGGTCTCGCCCTCAGTCGCCCACAGATCGCTGCCGTCGTAGTCCTGCCACCGGGGCAGCGGTTCCGGGAAAGGGCGGTCGAAGACCTCGCCAAAGTACCTGGCCTCGACGCTGGCCACGTGTTTGACCAGGCCGAGGAGGTTGCTCCCGGTCACTGTCAACGGTCGGCGGGCGTCGTATTCGGACAAACCGTCGAGCTTCCAGAGCAGCGCCTCGCGGTCCCGCCGCAGTCTCCCGTGCAGGTTGTCCTTCGCGAATTCATCGATCACGCAGCATGAGCCTGCCATGGGGTAGTCGCGGCCTCAAGATCCCGTGCGTGGACTGCAACAACCGGCAGAGCCGCAGTCTGGCTGGCTTTGTTCATGTTCAGCAGCAGCGATTGTCTGCCGGTTTGGGCGTCAGTTGGTGATCACTGCGCCTCGGAATGTTCACGAGAGATAGCGTCAGCGCATGGACCAGCGTGGCCTGGACCGCTGGCTCGGGTGGCAGGGGGAGATGTTGGAGCCCCGGAGAGACGTTCGCCGCCTGCCGCCTAACCTCTCCTCTTGGGGGTGGGATTATGGAAAAGTCGATCTTGGTTGAGTCGATCAGGTACTCCGCTGTGTGCCAGGAGTGCGGCGCCGAGGCAGAGTCGTGCGGTGTTCAGGCGCTGGTGGGCGAGGTGCTGAGGTGGGATGTTGAGTCGACGTGTCCGGCCTGCGGGTTTGCCCTGGCTGTGTGTGGCGATGACCTGTCGGAGGAACTGCGTGGCCGACTGCTCTCCGAGCACGGGCGGGCAAGGTTGCGGGTAGCCCCGCCGACGAAGAACGCCGCCATCATGCGGGTGCTGCGGGCGGAATTCGGCATCGGCCTCGACGGCGTCCGGGCTGTGCTGGAGCAGGTCTTGACCGGGCAGTACTCCGGGACCCTGCCCGAGATGGAGCTCCTGGCGCGGAAGCTGCGGGCATCAGGCATCGAAGCGGCCGCTTCACGGACGGCGGATTGAGTGAACCTGCCGGGCGGAACGACTGGGTTCGGCGAGGAAGGCCCGGCGCCCGGAGGGCGGCGGGCCGTCGAGGTAGGTAGCGGCAGGGATCAGCCGGCCTTGGCCGACTCCTCGGCGCGGGCTCGGGTGCTGGCGAGGCGGTAGGAGTCGGTGCCGGTCTCGATGATGGTGCCGTTGAAGGTGAGGCGGTCGACGATGGCCGCGCAGAGGCGGGGGTCGGTGAACGTCTTGGTCCAGCCGCCGAAGGACTCGTTGGAGGCGATGGCGACGCTGTTCTTCTCTTCGCGTTCAGTCAGCACCTGAAAGAGGAGTTCGGCGCCGCGGCGGTCCAGTTCCATGTAACCGAGTTCGTCGATGCAGAGCAGGTCGACGCGGCCGTAGCGGGCGATCGTCTTGGAGAGCTGCTTCTCGTCGGCGGCCTCGACGAGCTCGTTGACCAGCTTCGTGGCCAGCACGTACTTGACCCGGTAGCCGGCCATCGCGGCCTCGGTGCCGAGCGCGATCAGCATGTGGGACTTGCCGGTCCCGGAGTCGCCGATCAGGCAGAGCGGCTGGCTCTTCTTGATCCATTCGCAGCTGGCGAGTGTGTGGATGGTGGCCGCGTCGATGTTCGGGTTCGCGTCGAAGTCGAAGGTCCGCAACGACTTGTCCCGGGGGAACCCGGCCGCCTTGATCCGCCGTTCCGAACGGCGCCGGGACCGGTCGTCGCACTCGGCCATCAGCAGCTCGGCCAGGAAGCCGCGGTAGGTCATCTGGTCCTTCAACGCCCGGTCGGCGATGTCGGAGAACTCGTTTCTGATCGAGGGGAGCCGCAGCAGGCGGCAGGCGGTGTCGATGGCCGTGTTGGCGGCCTGCTCGGTCAATCCTCGCTGGCGGGGCAGGGTCACTGTGCTTCTCCCTCGCGGTGTTCACCGCCGCTGGCGCGGCGGCGGCGGAGCAGTTGGTCGTAGTGGGTCACCGAGGGCAGCGGCCTGGTGTCCGGGGGGAGATGCGCGAGCCGCCACTCGTGCAGAAACGTCACGGTGGCCGCGCCGCCGGCGTCCGCCGGCGAAGGATGCCTGGCGGGCTCGTCCTCGGCCTGGGCGACCTTGCGGGCCTCCAGCGCGACCGCGTCCGCAGTCAGGGCCCCGGCCCGCAGAGCCATCGCGAGGCCGGCGACCAAGTGCTCGTGCGAGACGTGGCGGGCCAGCAGCAACACCTCGATCAAGGCCCTGGTGCCAGCGGTGTCTCCGTGAGCCTTGACCGCTGCGGCCCACCAGGCGTCGTGGACCGGGGTGAACTTGCCCGCCGAGCGGGCCTGTTCGAGCGCCGTCGCGCCGGGGAAGGCTCCCGGCTTGCGGATCAGGGCCTCCAGGTAGTGGTCCAGATCCAGGCGGCAGCCGCCCTTCGCGATCAGACGCTCGTGCCGGGCCACTTCCACGTTCCGGTCGTAAACCACCAGGTGAGACGCGTGCAGCACGACCCGGACCCGCTTGCCGATCAGCCGGACCGGCACCGAGTAACGGTTTGTGCGGACCGCGATCTGGCTGTAGCGGTCGACCCTCGGAGTGAAGAGCCGGCCTGTCTCGAACGGCTCCTCGGGCAGCGGCATCAGCAGCGGCCGCTCGACCTGGAAGTACTCGTCGATCGTCCGCGGCCGCGAACCGATCCGGCGCCGTCCGTCCCGCAGGTCCCACTGATCGACGAGCTCGTTCAGCTCGGCCAGCGAGTCGACCTCGGGCACCGGCGTGAAGTGGTTGCGGCGGAAGTAGCCGATCTGCCCTTCGACTCCGCCTTTCTCGTGGGCGCCCTCGATGCCGGGCCGGCAGTAGAAGCTCTCGATCCCGAAGTGCGACCTGAACGCGATCCACCGGTCGGCCTCGACCCTCGCCCGGCTCAGCCCCAGCACCTGGGCGACGGCGGCCTTCAGGTTGTCGTAGCGGACCTTGCTCCGCGGGACTCCGCCCAGCGTTCGAAGCGCGTGCACGTGCCCTTCGAAGAACGCCTCCTGGCCGCAGGACGCGAAGACCCGGTGGACGGCCTTACCCGAGTAGGACAGACGGAAAGAGAACAAATAGCAGGTCACAAGCTCGCCAGCGAGCCGGACGGTCACGTCGCCGAAATCAACCTCGGCCTCCATGCCAGGCTGGTGGGTCTGCGGCACGAACGCCTCGACCGGCGCCTTCCCCGACTCGACGAGGATCTGCGGCTTCCGGTCAGCGACGTAGCGCCGGACCATCTGGTAGGAGACGTCCGCAGCATGTTCCTCGACCAAGCGGTGGAAGATCCGCGTGATCGTGTGCCGCTGCTTGCGCGGCGCGTCCAGATCCGCCAGGAGCATCCCGTCGATCAACGACTTGTACGGATCCAGGGCAGTCGGCCGCGGTGGCAACTGCTTCCTCGGCTCCGGCCAGACCGAGTCGACGGCCTTGCGGACCGTCCGCCACGACACGTTGTACTTGCGCTCGATCTCTCGAATCTTCATACCGCCGCGGTGGTCGCGACGGATCGCCGCGTACAGCTCGACCTTCGACATCTGCGGCATGACCAGGCCCTTTCACCAGAAGCATCCCGATGCTCCCGTGGCAAGCACCCCGGCGACTTCAAAACTCGTGAACATCACCCGACCGTGGATCTGGGCGCCTCCCAAACCCGTGAACAACGGGCTTCACAACCCGTGAACAAAGCCAGTCTGGCCATGGCCAGTGCCCTGAGCTGCCACAAGAAGCCGAGGAACTTGCCACGTGAGACAACGCCTTAGGGTGACCGGGCCCGTGGCCCGCACGGTGAGGTCCTCGGCGACCGCCTCCACCACGACTTCGTCCCGGAGCCGGGCGTAGGTGGGCGGATGCTTGGCTGGGGGGGGCGGGCGCGGCAGCGCCCCCGGCAGGTTGTCTGCCAGAGCGACACGTTTCGCACCTCCGGCAGTGTCGCCAGCGCCGGGTGGAGTTCTTCACCGATCCGGCGGACGCCTGTGAAACGGGCACCTCACTCCTGGACGCCCACAGCCAACGCTTCTCCAGGAACGGGCGCACGGCCTTCGGCGGAGTAGTTGTCAATACGTGTGGATCAGTTGAGTTCGCTCAGGCGGCGATAATGGCCTGTCCATCTTCCAGGGAAGCCCCGCTTTCGGCCGGTCGATGCGGGGGCGGACGCCTGTGCGAAGATCGCGGCGTGAACGATCTACGCTTCCGTCTCGCTGCCGACGCCGACCTTGCCGCCGTCGTGCGTCTGCGCGACGACGCGGCCCGCTGGATGCTTGCTCAAGGCGTTACTGGTCAGTGGCAGCCTGGTGAGCTGGGCGGGGACCACTTCCGCCGGATCATGGAGAGCGGGGAGGTATGGCTCGCGGAGGTTGCCGATCGTGTGGTCGGGGCTTGGGAGCTCTGGTGGGAGGACGAGGACGCCTGGGGGCCGCAGCCGCCGACGGCTGGCTATGTGCACCGGCTGATGGTGGACCGCAGAAGTGTCCCGCCCGGGACAGGGAGGCAGCTTCTGCGAGTCGCGGAGCGACGCGTGACCGAGGCGGGCCGGCCGTTGGTTCGTCTGGACTGCTTGGCCACCAACGCACGCCTGAGTGCGTACTACCTCAACGCCGGCTATCGGATTGTGGGACGCAAGGAGGGTAAGCCGCAGCCGGGCGGTACGCCCAAGTCGTTCACGCTCCTCGAAAAGTCCGTACGGGATGAGTTGAGGTAGGTCAAGCGGCGATGGCCTCGGGACGTTCAACGAGCTGGCCGCGTTCGAAGCGGGCTCCGGCGCGGACGAGGGCAACGAGGTGGGGGTCCGTTCACGGCCCGCCAGCGGGACTGGGCGGACTCGACGAGCTTGAAGACCATGGCCAGGGCGGCGGCCGCGCTGCCAGAGCCCTGGTGACCTTGGTCCGCAAGCGGACGGTGGCGAAGGTCGACTCAATCGGATTCGTGGTGCGCAAGTGGATCCAGTGCTCGGCGGGGAAGTCGTAAAACGCCGGCAGTTCGTCCGTGTCGTCGGTGATCTTCTTGACGGCCTTGGGGAACTTCGCGCCGTAACTCTTCTCGAACGCGGCGACGGCCTGCACACCGCCGTTTCGCCGGATGACGTGGTGAATGAGATCGAACGAAGCGGCCTGGCCGGCACCAGCGAGGCTCTGTCACCGGCTCCGCGAGGGTCAGTGGCAGTTCATTGGATCAGGTCGGTGTGCGGATGCTCGGGGGAAGTCGGGCAGACGTAGAGCTGCATATTGTCGGTGCTGCCGACTTCCACCTTGGTCGGCTGCGCAGGGTTCTGGCCGGCGCGATGACTGGCGGCGTAGGCGGCAGCTTCGTCCTCGTATGGCGCCCAGCCGCGCTTGCCGTAGTCCCATTCGAAGGAGGCAATGGCCAGCAGCGGGACCATCTGCACCTCGCAGACACTGCAGTATCGGGGACTGGGATCAGTGCGGCCCCACGGGGGCCAGCCGCCGACCTTCCAGCCGGGAGCGATTGCCAGATTGCCGTCGTAGAACTCCGCCGGACAGCTCGCGTACGAGCTGTCCACGCCGGCGCCGGCGGCCTGCCATCTGCTCCAGTCCCCCACCATCAGCCGCACCTCCGGGCTGAGATCGAGGCTGTGGGGATACTCGGTGATCGCTTCTGGCGCCAGTCGACAGGGCTCCGGCACGTAGCCGTCCCAGTCCGCCTCGTACGGGTCCGGCGGCAGAGCCAGGACATCGTCGACATCGGCCGCGGATCGCCAGAACAGCGCAGTGGCGGGCTTGGCATACGGTTCGTGGTCGTAGGGACACCACAGAACTTGGAGCACGTCGGCTTTCCCGGGCGGCCGCAGGAGAGGGACATCGCGCACGTACAGCTGGGCGACAGGCAGCATGGGGACTGGACTCTCCGCGGGCCAGGGAGGGCCGGCTTCGAGTCGCTCCATGAACGTTGCGTCGTTGCGGTGCTGGATCGCCGTCTCCTCCGGCGTGGAGTGAGGACCATGGGGATCACGGTGGAGTCGGGCTCGTCGGCGCCTCTCAAGGCGTATGTCTGCCGGCGACTTACTCCGTCCGGTGCCGCGGTGCACGGCTTCGCAGTGTGGCCAAGGCTCCTCAGCGGGCCACAGCAACGAGCCACCCACAGAGCTGTCCCGTACCGAGGGCGACCCGGCACGTGGATGCAGCCGAATCGCCGCACGGGCCAACGGAGCCAGCTCGGGAAAGACCGCGGTGACGTCGACAGGCCGCGGCGGAGTAGTACGTGCGAAGACCATACTGGCAATCTTGTCACCGGCCACTGACAAGGCCCCACAGCCTGAACGGCCGACAGGGACTGTCACTCTTCCCGCAGTTGTGGTCAGCCCGAGCCCCGCCAGGATCTCTTGACGATCAGCCTCCGTACGGTGCTCATGGTGGAACTCCTGGGCTTGAGCCGTTGCCGACACGACTCGTGCCGTGAGCTCGATGGCACCGACCCCGGGCTTCCTCGCAGTCGCCTTGAACCGGCTCACCAGCTCACCAGCTCAGACGCCGGTAGCAGATGAGCCCGCAAGTAGGCCGTCTCTGCTGGCTCGTGGTCGCTGGTCGACTCCTCAACACCGATGTAGTGACCGTGCTCGTCGCGATCGGCGGGGTCGTTACTTGGTGATCCGGTAGACGAAAGGCAGCAAGCTGCTCCCTGTGGTTGTTGACGACGCACGCGATCAGCGGTCGATCTCGTGACCGGAGAACGTAAGGCGGGATGCGGCAGCGCATTA
This sequence comes from Streptomyces spinoverrucosus, assembly GCF_015712165.1. Classification (NCBI taxonomy): domain Bacteria; kingdom Bacillati; phylum Actinomycetota; class Actinomycetes; order Kitasatosporales; family Streptomycetaceae; genus Streptomyces; species Streptomyces spinoverrucosus. The sequence goes on from NZ_JADPZX010000001.1 coordinate 110,168, forward strand.
CCTGCATTTACTCGGAGGGCAGGGTCCCCGCCCGTACCCTCCAAGTCGCCGCGTTCGAGATGCAGATGGGCACTGAGCAGGCCGGACGCCTGCGCCGACCGCGGCGCGGGCCGCGATCGGGTCCACCGCCACCTTCTCTGGGCCCACCGAACGGGGGCTGCGGTCCGCTGTAGCTCTCTACCTCCAGGCGCACGCAGGGGCTTTACCGAGAGCATGGTCAGGACGGGACGCCGATGTCCGCGGGTGCCGGTCTACTGTGCCGGGCACAACGCATGGTCGATCAGCGCGCTGGCGGCGTTTTCCTGCTCAAGTATGTTCTCCTCGCGGTCTGAGCGTGCCGTGGACATGGAGACCACGGCGCTGCGCGTACCGTCGTCGGTGACACCGTTCAAGGCCACGTACCCTCCATCACCGCCCTCGTGGCTCCAGTAACTTCCGCCGCACGACAGCGGACGCTGGACCAGCCCGAGTCCGTACCGCCCACCCGGCCACAACCTCTCCGCGTCCTTGCTGACAGCAACGGTCTGTTTCATCTGCTCCAGTTGCCCGGGGCGCAGCAGTCGGCCTCCGAGCAGCGAACGAAAGAAGCGGTTGATGTCCGCGGTGGTGGAGACGAAGGAGGTCCCGGAGTCATTCAGGACCTGCTCGGTGACGTTCACGAGAGCGCCCTTGCTGAAGAGTTGGTAGGCGTCTGCGTGCGGGCGCGGCAACGTGGGCGATGTTCCAGTCCACCGGGTGTGCGTGAGGCCGAGCGGACGGATGACACGGTTGGTGATCTCCTGGTGGACCGGGTTCCCGGTGATCCGCTCGATGATCATGTCGAGCAGGAGATAGCCGGTGTTGGAGTACGCCCACCCCTGGCCGGGTTGGAAGTCCGGCCGGTGCCGCATCGCGCGCGCCACCAGTTGCTGGGGCTGGTACACGTCGTAGCGGTGTTTGTAGTAGTCCCGGGGCGAGGAGAAGTCCGGGTAGTCGTCGTGGATGCCGCTGGTGTGCTGGAGCAACTGCCGGATGGTGATCTTGGAGCCGTCATTGCCGTTGCCCTGCACCACACCGGGCAGCCGGCGTTCCACGGTGTCGTCCAGGGACAGCCTGCCTTCCTCCTCCAGTTGCAGGATCACGGTGGCCACGAAGGCTTTGGACGTACTCGCCATGCGGAAGTAGCTATCGGGTACGAGGGGCCGTTGGGTCCGAAGATCGGCGACACCGCTGGTGGCGACCAGGTGCCGGCCGTCGGCGGTGACCGCACGAGCCTGGACGCCGACGACTCCCAGAGCGCGGATTGCGTCGGCATCGCGCTGTAACCGAGCCTGGCCGTCACTCTTCCAGTCGGGCTCGGCCGACACGCTCTGGGAGGTGGCTGCGGCAAGGACAGCAGCCAGTGCGGCGGCGGCCGTCGCGGTACGACGCCACGCCATCCGGCCGCGCGTTCGGGCCGTGCCATGCATACGGGTGTTTACCGACAAGGGGTCACGCATCTGCGACAGTTTTCCCATACCTGAACGCTAGGTCGAAGTGATCAATCGGGTCGATACGGGGCACCCGAGGCTTCGTGGTGGGGCTTTCCCTACCTGTCCGGCGCGCAATCGGCCAGTCCCGTGCGTCGCTAAGTGCTGCCCAACACCTCGACATTCCAGCAGCGGGTCAGGATGTCGGCAACGCAGTGCAAGGTGGAGGAGGGATTCTGCCGTTTCGACGACCTTATCTTCGGCACGGAACCAGCGGTCCGACGCGTCCGACCACCGCGTCGGCCGCCTACGCTGCCCGCGACTCAACCGATGACGTGCGAGGTGCCCTTGAGCAGGATGCTGGATGTTTTCGAAACCGTGATTTCTCCAAGTTATCGCATCTTTGGGCTGGTTGACACCAGTGTCGATACGTATTCACCACCTGCCGATCGCACGAATTGGCTGCTTTCCGCCCCCGGCATGGTCTATCTACAGGTGCCGCCACAAGTAATCCGGGCGTCTGTGCGGTTGGAAAGTTGGTCAACCGTGCCTCCGGCAGGCGATGCTCAGTGGTCCGGTGCCGAGAACGTGGAGGTGGAGCTTCCCGGCGGCGACCTCGCGCTGGAAACCATCGACGGGGGACGGAAAGAAGTCCCCTTGATCCTGCCCTCGTCCGGCTTGTACGGGATGCGCTGGCAGTGGATATTCAATCGTGAGGGCGGGCCTTTCACCTCTCCGTTGGGGGGACTCCGGGAACCCTTGCCCATGCCGCCTGGGCACGAAGAGAAACTGAATGGCGCAGATCAATACTGCCTGGTCCAGATCTGGCGCACAGCCGCCAGTGAAATGGCTGAGTGAAAGCAATGCGGGGCCGGTCTGGTAGGTCGGCCCCGTACACGTACTGCCGCCCGGCCGTGGACGGCGGGTGGCGGCCCCGCTGCGGGTGCGGCGAGCGATTCACGCCGTTGCCTTTGCGGAGGGGTACCCAGTGGATCACTCGGGGAGGGTGTCACGGCCGGTGCCGTCCCGGCTTGCCGTGGCGCACTGCGCGGCACGGCCGTCCCAGTGACTCGGGCGGCAGGGCTGCCCAGTGCCTCGCCTCAGGTCTCCGAATGTCGGTAGGCCACACCGGACCAATTTCCTCCGGCTGGAGCCCCGCTTGGCCACCGCTCGTAGCACCGCGCGCCGCAGGCGCAGGGTGCGGATCTGCGCGTCCAGAGCGTCAGCATGCGCGGCCGCGACCTCGGGCACCGAGATCTCCCGGTCCAGCACCTGCCGGATGACGGCAAGATCGAGTCCCAGATCACGCAATGTCCGCACCAGATCCAGTCGCGCGAGCGCATCGAGGTCGTAGAGCCGGTAGCCAGCCGGGCTGCGGTCAGTCGACGGCACGATTCCGGTGTCGGAGTAGAACCGTATGGCCTTCACCGTCAGCCCGGTCCGCCGGGCCAACGCCCCGATCGTGTAAAGCGTGTCGCCGTCCATGCCCCCACCCTCGTGTCTCCCCTTACGGGAGACTCAAGTCCGTCCTTCAGGAGACCCAGTCAGCCTGGGTGCGGGCTTTTCGACCCGATCCACAGGCCTTGACAATTGCTCCGGCCGCGCAAGGACACCGTCTACATCGTTGACGGCACTTTGGTACCCACCCGAGGCGACGGCATCGCCGCCGCGTCCCGCAAGTACTGCCGCCGTCAACGAACGCGCACGTCGTCATCGACGCGAACAGTCGGCTCGTAGTGGCGATCGGCATCGCTGCCTGGCAGCCGTAACGACTGTCAGGCGTTCAGCGAATCAGGCATGGACCGGGCTTGTCGTGGGCACGGGTCCCCCACCGCAAACGGCGTGGCCAGCACATCTGAGCCGTCAGCAGGAAGCGGAGAACAAGGTGCACCGCCGGGCCCGAGCCCAGTGGAAGACGCTCGCCGAAAGCTCGCAACGGTTGACTGGACCGCTATGGCCGGGAGTCACGGTCCCGCAGGGCGCTGACGCCGTTGAGATCGGCGAAATGTCTACGGGCATGAGCGTGGCGGCGCGCAACGCGAAGCCCCCGGGTGTGCGCCGCTTCGATCCGATGTGCTTCGGGATTGAGCGGCATCCGCCGTCGCTCCCGGCGTACGAGCACGGTCATGGAGGCGGCCAGAATTGACGCAACGGCCGCCAGCGCAGCCACCATGTAACTCATCGTCCCCCGCAATGGCCTCAGACCCTGATCACGATCGGCGGACTCTGCTTCGCTCACGGAGAGCCGCCCGACCAACCGTACTCACCTAGTTGGCCAACGTGAACGGCAGCTTCCGGCATCGAGACTCGGCTGAACTCTGCCGCCTTCCGGCAACGCCCCGCCAACTCAGCCAGGCGCTGTGCCTGCCGACCGAGGGCTGGCCGGACGAACGCTCCGAAGTCGACGCTGCCGGTGTTGTGAGCCGGTGCCTGGGCCGACGTAGTCGGCCCAGGCGATGCCCGCTGGTCCGGCCGGGAACACGGTCTGGCACGGTTGTCCGTATCGAAGGATGGTCCTGCGGGTGGCCGGTCGTGTCAGCGTTCGATCATCCGCACCTGCTCGTCGTTTTGGTCCCGACCGGCGGTCGGAGGCAGGCTGTCGAGCTGGGCCAGCTGCTCGGGGGGCCAGTTCGACGGTGTCAGCAGCGGCGTTCTCCTCCACGCGGGCGACCCGCTTGGTGCCCGGGATGGGGACGATGTGCTCGCCCTTGGCCGGCAGCCAGGCCAGGGCTACCTGAGCCGGCGTAGTGCCTGCCTCGTCGGCGAGGGCCAGGTTGCGCCGGAAGTTCCCGCCCGAAAAGCGCGGGCTGATCCTTCGCCAGTCGCCCTCGTCGAACTGCTCGGGAGAGCGGAGCGTGCCGGTCAGGAAGGAAGCCGTGGGCGAGCGGCGAGTGCGGTACGAAAATCCGATGCCGAGTTCGCGCAGCGCGGGCAGGACCCGCTCCTCCATGTCGCGGGTCCACAGCGAGCACGACAGCTCGCGGCCGTCGTGGTGGGCCACCCGGCCGGCGGTGTGAAGGGGCAAACCGCCGACCGCTACGCCGTGGAGCTCTCCCGGCACGGCTTCGCCGCTCTGGCTTATGACGCGGCCTACCAGGGTGAGAGCGAGGGCGAGCCGCGCGGCCTGGGGGATCCCTTCCAGCGCGCCGAGGACGTCCCCGCCGCGGCGTCGTACCTCACCACCCGTAGCGACATCGATCCGCGGCTCATCGGGGGCAGGGCATCTGCGCCTCAGGCAGCTACGTCCCCCATGCCGCACAGGCCGACCCGGCGTGATGCAGGATTCGGATCGCCCGGAAGGTAGGCCGCGCGCCCGCCTGACCGAATCGTCGTCGCCACCCGCCGCACAGGACCTGGGAATCGCCATTCCCGCTCCCCTCCCCTACCGCCTACCGCCTACCGCCTACTGGGCACAACGCAGCCAAAGCGCGGACGATAGTGTCCAGGCGCATGAGCAGCGTTGAAATGACAGGCACCGTCGAGGACTTCGGGCATCTGGTCGCCCTGGTGGAGCAGACCGGCGAGCGCGTGACCCTCACTACGGACGGCCAGCCAGTGAGCGTGCTTTTCCCGGCGGCCGAGCTGGCCGAGCTGGAGCACTTCGCGCAGCGCGCTGACAGGGCGCCGATACCGGTGCCGGACGCGGCCGAGGAACGCCCACCGGGCCCGGAGCAGCATGGCCCATACACCCGGTACGTGCACGCGGACGGCGAGCGTATGACGTTCACACGGGACCGGGTGGTCGTGGCCGAGCTGCGGACCGCGGGCTGGGTCGAGTGGCTGGAGGAACGGGCCATGTACGGACGCCAGACATACATGGACCCCAAGCAGTCCAAGGCGTTCGCCGAGTTCCTCGCCCGTCAGCCCCCGGTCGGGGAGTAGTGAAGAGGGCTGATTCGATCGGCTGCCTCACTCTCATGTCCTCACTGTCCGCCGCTGCGGTCTGGCCATGCGTCATCGAGACCCCCAGACTGATCCTGCGTCCCGCCCAACTCACCGACGTGCCCGCCTTCACCCGGCTGTGGACCGACGACGATGTCCGGCGCTTCCTGGGCGGGCCTGTCGCCGAAGACCAACTCGCCACCTATCAGCAGAAGTTCGCGAGCCGTCCCAATCTCTTCACCGTGGTCACGCGGCAAGACGCAGTCACGCTGGGCTCGGTGTCGATCGATCCGAAGTCCCGGTTCGACGGCCGACGAGAGGTGTCATACTCCTTTCTTCCGGAACACTGGGGACAGGGCTATGCCCGTGAGGCTGTAACGGCCGTAGTCAGCTGGGCCTTCGACCACATCCCCTCGGACGATCCCTCCATCATCGCGGTCACCCAGGAGGCCAACAGCCGCTCACGGCGCCTTCTTGAAGCCATCGGCATGCGCCCGATCGGCAGTTTCATCGAGTGGGATGCTCCGCAGACGATGTACTCCACGCAGCGCAAAGACCTCCGCGCCGGCCTGTGACCTTCATGCCGAACGGCTTATGACGAGCTGTGGCAGTTGTTCCAGGACCTGGCGTCGGAGGCGCCGACGCGCCCGCGGGGCGGGGGACGGCGGCGGTGCGACGACTGTGCGGGGCGAGCACTTCCTGGCCTTCGTCGGCATCGCCGGCGCCCTCTTCTGTTACCGCCGCATGCATCAACTGAGGCGACCTCTTTATTGGTTTGCCGCCGACCAGCCTGTGTGGATAGGAAGCCTGCATGCTAAGAGGCAACAAGGTCGGACTCAGGGCCCGGCACGAGGACGACATTCCGATCCTGCGGGCCGAGCTCTACGACGACGTGGTCAACGCCTCCCGGTCCGAAGGCCGGCCGTGGCGGCCGATCACGCCTGGCTCGAAGGACTCGCGGCTCGTGGTGGACGACAAGGAGCAGGCGCACGTCCCGTTCTCCGTGGTGGAGCTGGACGGCGGCACGCTGGTCGGCACCGCGACGCTGTGGGGCATCGACAACCACAACCGGTCCGCGCACATCGGACTCGGGCTGCTGCCGTCATCCCGCGGCAAGGGCTACGGCACCGACGTGGTCGCGGTGCTGTGCCACTACGGTTTCGTCGTACGCGGCCTGCAACGGCTGCAGATCGAGACGCTGTCGGACAACTTCGCCATGCTGCGCTCCGCCGAGCGCAACGGCTTCGTCCGCGAGGGCGTGCTGCGCTCCGCGGCCTGGGTGATGGGCGAGTTCCTGGACGAGGTGCTGCTCGGGCTCCTAGTCCATGACTGGAAGCCGGACTCGAAGGGCTAGGCTGCCTGCCACCCGACGGTCAAGGGCAGGCCGGCGAGCCGACATGGACGACCGAGGGTCGGACGGCGTCGTTGTGCCCGCGCGGGCCGTGGGCCCTGTCAGCCGACCAACAAGCGATACGCCCAGGGCGGCAGCCCTCTTCCAAGCCATGGCGTCCCTTGACGGGCCGCCTCCACTTGGTGGTCGAGCGCACCATGGCCAGCTACATCACCGCAGGCGGGCGGCCCTTGCGCGCAGCTCGGGCCAAAGCCCGAACACCAGCCGCTGCTCAAGGCGCTCATCGGTACCTACGTCACGTTCATCCGCCTGGCGCGAGACCCGGTGTTCGGCCCGGGCGTAGTCCTCGTCGGTTCGAAGAGCAGCGCCTGCGGCGTGAAACCGGTCAACTATGTCTTGGCAACGACGCGCTCAGCATGCTCCCAAGGCGGCTCAGCGAAGTCCGCCTCCTCCGCGAGTGAAGCCTCTGACGGCGCCCCCTGGCTCTGCGATCTGTTCAGGTTCTCGCCGTCGGGGCGGCGCTTCACTGCATCTCCGCCGTCGACCTGCACGGCATCGTCGGGGTTGACTGGCTCAGATCATCGATTCCATGGAGTGGCTGTCGTCTGAAGGCAGTCGACGGGAGTGGATACTGGTCCCGAATGCAGGCGCGGACGAGGAGCACGACCGGTGACCAGCGACAACCGCATAGGGCCGCCCAGTTGTGGCAGCGAACGCGACATGCTGCGGGCTTACCTCGACTACCACCGTGCAACCCTCGCCATGAAGTGCGAAGGGCTTACCACCGGGGAGCTGCGGAAGCGGTCGATGCCGCCTTCGACGCTTTCGTTGCTCGGTCTGGTGCGGCACATGGCGGAGGTGGAACGTGCTTGGTTCCGTCGAGTGTTCGAGGACAACGACGCGCCCATGGTCTGGTCCGACAAGATCGATTTTCAGGCGGCGTACGACGCGAGCGCGTCGACCAGGGAGGAGGCGTTCGCGGTCTGGGAGGCCGAGGTGGAGAACTCACGACGTATCGAGCGGGCGGCCGAGTCCCTGGACCGTGCCGGCTACCAGCCCAGATGGGGCAAGGAGGTGTCACTGCGGATGGTGATGCTGCACGTGCTCCTGGAGTATGGCCGTCACAACGGGCACGCGGACTTTCTGCGTGAGGGTATCGACGGGACGGTGGGCGCCTGAACGGCCTCCGATTTCAAAAGCCGTTCCCTTCAGGAGGATCACCGAAGACCGACGACCTGCTGAAGGACGCACCGCATCTCGCTTCGTGGCGGCCCGCAGTGGGCATCGCCGCGGCTCACCGAGGCCAAGCTGGTCACGCTCGCCATGGTGCGGGCAATGCTCGGATTGGCTTTGCACGTGGAATCTGGTTCTGGTCCAACTTCTGTGGAGCTCTCACGCTCTGCAACATCTCGGGATTGGATGGAGCTTCGTGACTCGTTGACAGACCTGTTTGGGATCATGCCCGCATGGACTTCGAGCTCGCCCCACCAATCGGCGTTGGCCCGTTGCGGATCGGTATGACTCGGCAATCAGCCAACACGGCGTTGGACTCGCTCCGCGATCTCTCCGCGGTCTCGGAGTCCGACCGGCCGGGTCAGCACGTTTTCCGTCCCAGTGGACTGATGATCAGCATCCACTGCACGCGAGACATGCTCGAAGCCATTGAGCTCGGGAGGCCGTCGACTCAGACAGACCGAGTCATCTTTCGGGGGCTGGACGTGTTCGCGATCCCGGCCCGCGAGCTGGTGCAACGCATGGGCGAGTAGACCTCGATCGGGGCAGACTCCGACGACCCAGCGTCTTTCACAAGGGCGGGTCTTCCGCCGGCCTGACGTTCTTGCGCACGCGTTCCTGTTCCATGGCGCGTTTGACGGCCTGGGCTCCGGGGTCACCCTCCTGGATGAGGTCGACACCGATGGACGACAGGCCCTTGGTCTTGCGCCAGTAGATCCAGCCCCGAGCCTCTACCGCCAGCAGAACCCGATCCGCCAGGAACACAGCAACGCCCAGCCCAACGGCTACTCCGGCGGCCCGCAACACAGTGTCCACCAGTCAGCGACCATGTCTCAGCCGATCGACCCAGCGGCCGAGCCCCCGACGTGACCGGCGGGGACGCGGCTGAAGGGGCCGACGCTCCTCTACTTCAGGGGGCGCATCACTTCGACGTCCGGACCCCCCAACAGTCGTCCGGATCGCGCCGGCTGCCGTGCGGAACGTGACCTGATCCCAGCTACGCCGGATGCAATCGGCAGGCTGACCTCCCGCGCCCGGCTCCCCGTTCCCGGCCCCCGGCCCCCGCCCCGCAACGGTTCATCGACCACGCGCTGAGCCGGGCGCCCGAAGCCGGTGGCGCGGTCGCAAGCCGCCACCGACAAGTGGTCCCCCGTCAGTCCTTGGCCTCGGTGCGCTCCCCTCACTGCTCCCGCATGCCCCAAGGAGACCCGTACTCAGTGAGCAGGTCCAGGAAGGGGCGGGCCGGGAAGGCCTCCGGGCCCAGCACGCCCTTGCCGGTCCAGTTGCCCGACGCCAGGAGTTCCAGGGCGATGACGGGGTTGATCGCGGTCTGCCACACCACGGCCTGGCAGCCGTACTCCGCCATGGACCACTGGTTGTCGACGACGTGGTACAGGTACACCTCGCGCCGCTTCCCGTCCTTGAGGCCGCGCACCAGGGTGCCGGCGCAGGTCTTGCCCCGCATGCGTTCGCCCAGTGTGGCGGGGTCGGGGAGGCATGCTGCGACGACGTCACGGGGCGAGACGGCGACCGTGCCGTCGGGGCCGGGTACGGTGACGGGTTCCGTGCGGTCGAGTCCCAGCAGATGCAGGGTCTTCAGGGTGTCGATGAATTCGGTGCCCAGGCCGTACTTGAAGGTGACCCGCCGCGCGTCGATCCACCGTGGCACGAGCAGGACCTCCTCGTGCTCGACGTTCACGCACTCGACCGGGCCGATGCCCTCGGGGAAGTCGAAGACCTCGGGTTCGCTGAAGGGCGCGGTGGTGAACCAGCCGCGCTCCGCCTCGTAGATCACCGGCGGGTTGAGGCATTCTTCGATCGTCGTCCAGATGCTGAAGGACGGCGCGAAGGCGAGGCCGTCGACGGTGAGATCGGCTCCGTCGCGAATGCCGATCTCGTCGATCCGGTCGAAGAGTTCGTCGGCCGCGTGGCGGGCGAAGACGTCGGACAGGCCCGGTTCCACGCCCATGCCGACCAGCGCCAGGGCGCCGCTCTCCTCCCACTGGGCCGCCTGCGCGAACTGCGCGTCGCCGAGCTTCACCCCGCACTCCTCGTACGGGCGCTCGGGATGCGGCCGGGACAGCGACATGGCCATGTCCAGGTACGTGACGCCCGCGGTGCGCGCCGCCTGGAACAGGGGCATCACGAAGCGCGGGTCGGTGGCGTTGAGCAGGACGTCGCACGAGTGGCGACGCAGCAGTGACGCGACCGCCTGCTCGTCTCCGGCATCCACCTGCTCCGCCCGGAAGCGGTCGCCGCGGTCCCCCAGGGACGCGACGGCCGCCTCGGCCCGTGCCGGGTCGTAGTCGGCCACGATCATGGTGTCGAGGAACGGCCGGCGGGCCGCGATCCGGGTGATCGCCGTGCCCACGCCACCGGCTCCCACGAGAAGTACGCGCATGGTCGGTATCGCCTCTCAGTTGTGTGTCGATCGGAGTTGAGCGGGACCTGAACGGAATCAAAGGCGTCCCGCTCGTTTAAGGTCAATCGCGTTGGCATAAGACGCGCCCGCGTTTGAGGAGCCTGAAGTTGCCGAAGCCCGTCGTCCCCGAGGAACTCCGGCGGCGCCGCCGCCCCACCAGGAGCGGCACCGTCCTGTCCGAGGAACTGTTCGTCGAGGCGGCCCTGCGTCTGCTGCGGGAGCACGGCAGCGCAGGGCTCACCGCCCGTCGCCTGGGCCTGGTCCTCGACTGCGACCCCAGCACGCTGTACCGCTACTTCCGGGGAATGGACGATCTGATCCTCGCCATCGGCGACCGACTCATCGGGCAGGCGCTGGACGGCTGGCAGCCCACGGGGAAGTGGCGGCCGGATCTGTACGACGTGGGCCTGCGCATCCACGCCGCGTACGTCGCCCATCCTCAGGCGGCCCAGCTGACCGCGAGCCGTGTCTCGGGGCGGGCCAACGAGCTGGCCGCCGACGAGGCGGTCCTTGACGTCCTCCGCACGGCGGGCTTCCCCATGCCGGACACCGTGCGCATCTACCACGCGTTCATCGACCAGACGCTGGCCTTCGCCGCCCTCGACGCCGCGTCGCTGGCCCTGCCGAAGCAGTCGTTGCGCGCGGACGAGGACATGTGGCGTTCGACGTACGCGACACTGCCCGCCAGCGCGTACCCCCGTATCGCCGAGGCGGCGCCCCTCCTTGCCTCCCGCATGATCACCAGTGCGTTCCCGACCGCCCTGCGGATGCTCCTGGACGGCGTGGCCACTCAGCGGGAGCGGCTGCGAGGCAGGGACGGCCGGTGAGCGGCCGTCGCCGAGTCCGTTCTGTCGGCCTGCCACCACGGTCGCCGGGCTCGTCGGTCCCGCGGTGAGCGTCTCCGCGGAGCTGCGTCGACTCCGCGCCGGGCGGGCCGATTGAGGGATTGGTGCTCGCCGGGCATGGGCAGGCAGCACGGCAGAACGTGACATGAACACGCCCACCTTCCCCCACAGGAGGCCGACCTTGCACGCACGCACGTTCGTCCCCATCCTCACCGCAGCCTTAGCAGCGGCCCTGATGACCGCCGGTCAGGCGCACGCCGCGCCGACGGACGCCGATGCGTCGGCCCTCGCGGCCCGCGTCGTCACGTACGACGCCAGTGCGTCGGCGGAGTTCAGGGCCGCCGTCGACCGGGGTGCGGCTGTCTGGAACGAGAGCGTGGACAGTGTCGAGCTGCGCCCCGCCGCGGCCGGACAGCGCGCCAACATCAGGATCCTGGCCGACAACGGCTGGCCCCGGGCCGTGACCACCTCGCTCGGCAACGGAACCGTCTACATGGGTCGGCAGGCCGTCGACCAGGGCTATGACACGGTCCGGATATCGGCGCACGAACTCGGCCACATCCTGGGCCTGCCCGACCGCAAGCCCGGCCCCTGCACCAGCCTCATGTCCGGTTCCAGCGCGGGCGTGTCGTGCACCAACCCGTATCCCGACGCGGCCGAGAGGGCGGAGGTCGAGGACAACTTCGGTCTCGCACTCGCGCATCCGGCAGGCGTCGTGGGCGATGTGGTGGTCGACTGACACACCGAGGTGCGGGGCGGGTCGGCCGTCCCCGCGCACTTCGCCGAATGAGCTGGCACAACGCATCGGTGGAGGCGGGATCCTGAAGTTCTGAAGCGTTCTCTTTGAGAAGCCCTCAGTCGGTCCCGCGCTCCATGACGCGGCGGGCGGCCTCGGCTTCCGCCGCCGGAGGCGACAACTCGTCCAGGGTGTCGAGCTCGTCGTCCGCTTCGAGCTCCCGCTCCCAGGCGGCCGCGAGGCGTTCCTGTTCCTCGCGAGGCCTGGCCCTGACAGCCTCCCGGTGATCCGGGTCCAGAGCCATCAGGAATCGTCCGACCGAATCTGCCGGCATGCCGTGCTCCTTGTCGCTGGACTGAGTGCCGCCGCTCCTGGCCAGCATGGGCAACCAAGCCCGCGCCGGACGCCCGACACGGCCTGCGACCACCCTGATGGCCCTCCGTTCCTGGCTTCGCTCACACGGAGTTGGATCGGCCCGCGGCCGTACGCCGCGCTGCTAGCCGGTCGCGACCGCGAAGATGTGCATCGCCCCGCCCTCCGCCTTCTCCGGGAGGGTGACGCTGACGAGTCGCTTGCCGCTGGGGAGGGTGATCGGTGCGGTGGCGAAGACGTGGGTGTCGACCTCGTCCCTGCCGTCGGCTCCGATGCGGTAGGCCGTGGTGACGGCGACCGTGTTGTCGTGTTCGGGCTGCTGCCTGCCGCCTCCGAGGGTCCAGTCGCTGAAACCGATCCGCTCCTTCTGGACGGTTCCGTCGGAGAAAGTAAGGGTCAGCGTGCCGGTGGCGGAGCCGTTGCTCGCGGCGCCGAGGAGGCTGAGCCGGGTGCCGCTGCCCTGGTTGACGTTGAGGGTCTGGCGGGGACTTCCGGCGACGATGTTGTCCAGGTCGCCGGGGCCGACGTCGGGCCAGGTGAAGGTGAAGTCGCCGGCTGTGACCTTGCCGCCCGGTCTGACCCCCGCGTCCGCCAGCGCCTTGGCGGAGTAACTGACGCCGCCGCCGTCGAAGTCGCCGGTCGGGTTGGCGACGTCCGGCGAGATTCCGTTGTTGTTGAGGTTCCACAGCACGCTGCCCGGGTTGCCGGCGACGACGTCGAGCACCGTCCTGGGCAACGCGGTGCCGTCCTGGCCGGTGAGGGTGAGCGGTACTGAGGTGAAGCCCTCCGTCGTACCCGCGGCCGCCGCCAGTCGGACGCTCGCCGTGCCCGTACCGCGTGGCGGGACGGTGATGTCGCCCTCGACCGGGGTGACGGTGACGCCGTCCGGCGGGACCGCCTTCCAGTGCACGGTGGTACCGGTGTCCTTCAGGGACCGCACGGTGACCTTGGCGCGCTGGGCGTCGCCACCCGGCCGGAGTTTCACGTGTCCGGGGCCGGTGCTGGTGAAGTACGAGGTCTCGCCGGCGCGGAAGGACGGCGGGGCGTCCTCCGGTGCCGCGCCCCAGGTCCTGTCGGGTGTGTCCCCGAGCGTGTAGTCGAGGGTGCCGCCGTCCCGGACGAAGGATTCCGGGAGCCAAGCCCTGGAGGATGGGGTGCCGTTGACCTTCAAGGCGTGCACATAGCGCGTGTCCGTGTCCGCCCCGGGTGCCTTGATCGTTATTGACCGGCCGCCGTCGCGGTGCACGGTGACAGCCGGGAAAAGGGGGCTGGCCAGCACCAGTTCGGCGCGGCCGGGCACCTGCGGGTACATGCCGAGCGCCGACCAGACGTACCAGGACGACATGGTGCCCAGGTCGTCGTTGCCCGCCTCGCCGTCGGGGCCGGGACCGTACAGGGTGTTGACGGCGCGGCGGACCACGTCCTGGGTGCGATAGGGGGCGCCCGCGTAGACGTAGGTCCAGGGGGAGTTCAGGGACGGCTGGTTGCCGAGGAAGGCATGTGGCTTGTGCGGCCCGGCGTTGAGCTCGGTGAAGAACTCGTCGAGGCGGGCGACAGTCCTGTCGCTGCCGCCCATCGCCGTGAACAGCCCGGCGAGGTCGTACGGCACCATCCAGTGGTACTGGGCGCCGTTGCCCTCGACATATCGACTGGCATCGGCCGGGTCGAAAGGCGTGACGAAGGAGCGGTCGCGGTTGCGGGGCTGGAGCCAGGAGTTGGCGGGGTTGAACAGGTTCTGCCAGTTCTGCGCCCGCTTCATGAACCTCGCCCGGGTCCTGGTGTCGCCGAGCCGTCCGGCCAGTTGCGCGATGCCGAAGTCGGCGGTGGTGTACTCCAGGGTGGTCGACACGTCGCCGGGTACGTAGCCGAGCGACTGGTAGTCGGCGAGACCGGGCCGCTCGACGTAACGGGCGCTGGACTTCTGGAGGGTGGTGGCACCCTTGACCATGGAAGCCAGGGCTGCCTTGGCAGGGAAGTCGGTGGCCCCGAAGGCGTACATGCTTGCGAGGATCGAGTGGTACGGGTCGCCGTTCATGACGCCCGCGAAGTCGTTGTTGACCGACCACCGGTCCCACACGTCACCGGCCTGGTGGGCCTGGTTGTACATGGAGCGGGCGATGTCCGACGCCACGTCCGGCGCCAGCAGCGCGAGCAGCTGCACCTGGGAGCGGTAGATGTCCCAGCCGGAGAAGTTGGCGTACTGGTGGTGGCCGTGGGCGACCTTGTGGATCCTGCCGTCGAAGCCGATGTACTCGCCGTTCACGTCGTCGAAGACGTTGGGCTGGAGGAGCGAGTGGTAGAGGGCCGTGTAGAACGTGGTCCGCTGGGCGTCGGTGCCGCCGCTGACCTCGATCTGGCGGAGACGGGAGTTCCACTTCATCCGGGTCTCTTCGGCGATCGCGTCGAACGATGCCGGTCCCTGCTCCTTCTTCGCGTTCTCGGCGGCGCCGGCGATGCTCACGTACGACAGCCCGACCTTGACGCCCACCGGCCTCGACCGGGCGTTGTCGAAGGTGACGTAGGCGCCGGAGCCGGTCCCCGAGACGCTGACCTTCTCGTGCCTCTTCCTGTCGCCCTTGCCGCCGGGCGTCACGATGTCGTTGTGCCAGGTGCCGACGGTGGCGAAGGGCTGGTCGAAGGTGGCCGAGAAGTAGACGCGGTAGCGGTTGTCACTGCGGCAGAAGTGGCCGCTGGCGACGTAGCCGGTGATGGTGCGGCGGTCCTCGTCAATGGTCACCTGGGCGTCGGACGCCCCGCCGATCGAGCCGGAGACGTTGATGAGAAGGGACGCCGTGCTGCCGGAGGGGTAGGTGAAGCGCCCGGCGCCGGAGCGCTGTGTCGCGGTCAGCTCGACCTTGGTGCCGGAGGCGAGCTCGACTCCGTAGTAGCCGGGGCGCGCCGACTCGGCGTCGTGCGAGAAACCGTCCAGGTAGGTGTCGGGCTCGGTGGCCGGCGATGTGGTGACTGTGCCCGCGTAGGGCATGAACGGCAGGTCCTGGGCGCCGTCGCAGCCGGCGCCGGAGAGGTGGGTCAGGCTGAAGCCGCGGATCTTGTCGTCGGTGTGGGCATAGCCGCCGGGCTGCGACCTGTGGGTGTCGGGGCTCCACTGCACCATGCCGAAGGGCGCGTCGGCGCCCGGGAAGGTGTTGCCCGCGCCGTGCTTCGAGGCGGGTCGTGTGCCGATGAACGGGTTGACGTACTGGGTGAGGTCCTGCGGGGGGCTGGTACCGCCATCCGGTATCACCCCGACGGGGCCCCTGGCCGCGGCTGCCGGTATTCCCGCAGCGGCGGCCAGGGCCAGGAGTAACGGACCCCATCGTCTCGCTCCCGCCGTCACCGGCATGCGAAGTCCCAGAAGCCCCCGAGTATGTCTGCGGTCCGGCAGGGCCGGGGGTGGCTGCGGACATGGCCTCTGATCTTCAGCCCGAGCTGCTCACTCCGCGCCACCAGCGGCACTGGACCTCCACCTCGCTGGTCACGCAGGCGGCTCGACCCGGTCATGGAGACACTCCTTGATCAAATTGCCTTTCAGGCTGTCCCGCTATCCAGGAGTATGTGGTGGAGATGTGGTGCATGCGGATGCCAGTGAGGCAAACGGGGCAATGAGGGCGGTAACCAGGGCAGGCGGCTGCCTGGGCCCTGCCTCTCAGACGAGGACACGGGCGCCTTGGCGCCGTCCGGTGGATTTCACGGAAGCCGCCGTGCATGCCGGCCGGCGCGCCGAAGCCCGCGCCCACATCGCTGCCGCCCGCACGGCCGGCCTCGATGTGACCTCCCCGAGGTTGAAGATGCTGCTCCTCGCCTCCACGGCGCTCGCTGCCGAGGGTCCGCAGAGCGGTGGCTGGTTCGACCTGGCCCGGATCCACTTCTACCCCGGCGAGCACCTGCGCCGTGCCAAAGCGACCACCCAGGCCCGGCATCACCTGGCCCCCGCGGTGGACACCTTCCAGCAGCTGGGCGCCATGCCCTGGGCTCGTCGAGCGACCCAGGAACCGCGGGCCACCGGCGCCCACCGGGAGAGCGACTCGGGCGCCACCGGATTCCCACTCACTCCCCAGCAGCGAGACATCGCGGAGCTCGCAGCACGCCAGGGCGTCCTCGGTGTGCGCAAGAAGTACCGCGACGAGCGGCTGGAGGCCGCCTGCGCCAAGGCCACCCTCGTCGACAACCCCTCCTACCGCACCATCAAGCGCGTCCTCGTCGCCGGCACCGAGACCGAACCCCCACCCGAGACCGCGGGCAACGGCGAGCCGCCGCCGCCTTCCTGCACGGCCCCGCGCGGCTCTTCGCGACCGCCGCGACCGCCGCGACCGCCGACATGACGAACGACGACCGTGATGACCACCGTCACGACGAAGGAGTGGCGTGATGACCATCATGGACACCGCCCTGCGCGACGCACTGCGCGCGCTGAAGCTGTCCGGCATGCTGGAGACCCTGGACGCCCGCCGCGACACCGTCGCCTTCAACCCCGCCTGCACCCGGCGGAGTTCGAGCAGCAGGTCACCCTGGAGGAGTTCGACTTCGCAGCCTCCCCGAGGCTGCCTGCCGCCCGGATCCGCGACCTCGCCGCACTGCGTTGGCTGCGCACTGGAGAGTCCGTCATTCCGTTCGGGCCGGTCGGCGTCGGGAAGACACACGTCGCCCAGGCGCTCGGGCATCTCGCGATCCGTCAGGGCGCCAACCTCCGCTTCGCCAAGACCAGTCAGGTCCTGGCGGACCTGGCCGGCGGCCACGCGGACCGCGCCTGGGACCGCCGACTGCGCGAGTTGGTACGTCCCAACGTGCTCATCCTCGCCGACTGCGCGAGTTGGTACGTCCCAACGTGCTCATCCTCGCCGACTTCGCGACGCGCCGACTCACCGCCGCCCAGGCCGACGACCTCAACGAACGGGTCAGCGAGCGGCAGGGCCGGTCCCTGATCCTGACGAGCGACCGGGCGCCCAGCGACCGCTATCCGCTCTTTCCCAACCCCGTGGTCGCCGAGAGGCGGACCGGCTATCGCATGGAACGGAAGCAGTTGCGCAGCTCGGTTACGAAAAGATCCGGCTGCTCGAAGGCCGCGAAATGGCCGCCCTTGGGGATGTCGTCGTTCCAGTAGAACAAGTGGCTGTAAGTCCGCTCGGCCCATACCTTCGGCGCCTGGTAGAGCTCCTTGGGGAACACGCTGACCCCGACGGGCACGTCCACGTTGAGGGTACGGAAGTCGGTGCTGAAGCTCTCGGCGTACAGCCTGGCCGAAGATGCGGCCGTGTTCGTGTGCCAGTAGAGGCTGATGTTGTCCAGAATCCGGTCACGGCCGAAGAGCCGGTCGGGGTCCAGGTCGCTGTCGGACCATTGACCGAGCTTCTCGTAGATCCAAGCCGCCTGGCCGGCGGGAGAGTCGGCCAGACCGTACCCGATCGTCTGCGGCCGGGTCCCCTGCAGCAGCGCGTAGGCGGAGCCGTCCGTGGAGTAGGCGGTGAGCTGCTTCAGCGCTTCCTGTTCGGCGGGGGTGGGGTCGCCCTCCAGGGGCGGCGGGCCGAACAGGATGGGAAGGTTGAGGTGGACGGCGGCAAGGGCGGCCGGCTGCTGCTTGGCCATCCAGGTGGTGACACCGGCACCCCAGTCTCCACCCTGCGCGACGTACCTCGAATACCCCAGCCGCGTCATGAGGGTGTCCCAGGCGGTGGCGATCCTGGGCAGCCCCCAGCCCGTCTCCGTCGGTTTGCCGGAGAAGCCGTAGCCGGGCAGCGCCGGGATGACCACGTCGAAGGCGTCGGAGGCCTTGCCGCCGTACGCGACGGGATCGGTGAGCGGGCCGATGACGTCGAGGAACTCCACGATGGAGCCCGGCCACCCATGGGTGAGGAGGAGCGGCAGAGCACCGCGATGGCGCGAGCGAACGTGGATGAAGTGGATCGGGAGGCCGTCGATCGTGGTGCGGAACTGCGGGAGGCCGTTCAACCGGCGCTCCAGCCGCCGCCAGTCATAGTGGTCGTGCCAGTATCCGATCAGGTCCCGAACCCGGGACAGCGGGGCGCCCTGTACCCATCCGGGGGCGGTCTCCCGGTCCGGCAGGCGGGTGGCGGCCAACCTGCTGCGCAGGTCGTCAATGGCACTTTGCGGAACGCGGACCTTGAACGGGACGATCTCGTCGCCTGACGGGGTGGGCAGGGCCTCGACGAGATCTCGCAGACCGGCGGAGGTCGCCGCAGCGGCTTGCCCGACCCCGGCTGAGACTGCCAGGGTCGCGGCTCCTGTCGCCAGCAGCACGCTGCGGCGCGCGAAGGGCTTGGTCATGACTGCTGCTCCTGAGAATCGTTGAACGGGATACAGAGGTGAGGGCTCATTACCGGGTGAGGCCGGGTGTCACTGGCGGAACGGCTCCTGACCGGGCCCCGGGCGGCTGGCGATGAGCCAGGCCCCGCAGGTCCCTCAGACTCAATCACTTTAACACTCAAGTAATCCAGGCGCGCAAGACCCCCAGCGCGAGCAATCGGCGCGGAGCTCTCGGCGCACGGGCGGGCCGATCCACCACCGCATGCGCTCGGCATGCGGGAAAGCCGGACGGCGACAAACCGGTGCGCTCGGCCGACACGCTCACCCCCAGGGTCCACCGGAGACCCCGGACAGCGTGTCCAAGGCCATGCATTCGACAATGCCCAGCTTCGCGTCCCGCTGCAGCTGGGCGTCGATGACTCGCAGAGCCGGGCGACCAGGCGCACCACCGACATCCAGGAGGCCGACTCCGCCGACGTGAGCCACGGGTCGACGCGCTCGTCGACCTGCCGCGACGCGTCAGGGGCGGCCATTTCGCGAGCACCACGACCCCAGACCAATCACTTGAGCATTCACGTCATCCACATGTATCCTAGAGGTTGAACGTTGAACATCTAGGTTCCTTCGCCGAACGAGGAGCACGTCAGGACGCCGCCGACGACGACGGCCCGCGGCCGGTTCGGACCATTGCCTACGGTCCCCATCCCTCTCCCCGTTGGGGCGAGGGCGTCACTCGCCCCAACCAGCAGGCCACATTGACGGCGAGTATTCCTGCCTGGACAACCGGGTCGTTTGGTTGACAGGCCGATCACGCGGCTGCTACCCAGTGGCCCGTGTCGGTCCCCACAGGAGAGCCACAGCACAAACCCGGTCGCCGCGGCTCGGCAGGAGCGTCCGGTCGGCTGCGGCACATCGATCGGAAGCATCTTGTGGCTGCCCTCGACCGCGCCGCGTCCAGCAAGGTGGCCGTCCTCACGGCGCCGGCCGGCAGCGGGAAGTCGTCGCTGTTGCGGGCCTGGGCCGATCACCGAGGGCAGCAGCACCGGCTGGTCTTCGTTCAGGTGCAGCGCGACCAGCAGGACGCCCAGATCTTCTGGCCGGCGTTGCTGAACGCGGTACGCGGCCTGTCGGAAGATCCCGTCAGTGCCGAGCCATCGACGGCATCACCCGACTTCAGCGGGGCGGCGGTGGTGGACCGCATCCTGTCGGAGCTCGCCGCGCAGACCGGTCGCATCTGCCTGGTGATCGACGATGTCCATGAACTGATCTCCCCGGAGACCTTCGTCCACCTGAGCCGGCTGCTGACCAACCTCCCCGGGGACGTCCACGCGATCCTGGCGACTCGCCGGGATCTGCCGCTACGACTGCACCGCCTGCGCCTGGCCGGCCAGTTGGCGGAGCTGCGGGCGGCGGACCTGCGTTTCAGCAAGGACGAGACCCGAGCGCTGCTCGGCGTGACGGGAATCGCGTTGTCGGACACCGCCGTGGCTCGGCTGCACGCGCGCACCGAAGGCTGGGCCGCGGGTCTGCGACTCGCCACGCTCTCACTCACCGGCCACCCCGACCCCGAGCGCTTCGTCGCCGAGTTCACCGGCAGCAGCCGCACGGTCGCCGAGTACCTGCTCGCCGAGATGCTCGAGCGGCAGCCGCACGAGGTGCAGAACCTGCTGCTGCGGACCTCGATCCTGCAGCGCGTCAACGGCGAGCTGGCCGACAGGCTCACCGGCCGGCCCGGCTCCGAACGCATCCTGCTCGGCCTGGAAGACGCGAACGCGTTCGTCGTCTCGCTCGACCCGGAGCGGACCTGGTTCCGCTATCACCAGATGTTCGCCGACCTGTTGCGGTTGGAGCTGCGCCGGCTCCTGCCGGACGAAGTGCCCGCCCTGCACCAACGGGCCGCCGAGTGGCTCACGGAACACGGGCAGACCATCGAGGCCGTCCGGCACCTGCAGGCCGCCGGAGACTGGCCCGAGGCCGCGGCACTACTCGCTAAACACTCGTTCGGCCTGATGCTCGACGGCCAGGAAGAAACCATGCAGGCGCTGTTGGACGCTTTCCCGGCGCGCACCGGGGCAGGCTTGCCGGAACTGAGCGTCGTCCGCACCATGATCGGCCTGGTCCACGGACGCCTCCACGAGGCCGCCACTCACCTGGCAGCAGCCGACGCCTGCGTCGCATCCGCGGCTGAAGTCGACCAACAAGGGCTCCGGGCTGTGATCGCCGCGCTCAGCCTGTCCCTGGCCAGGCGGCGCGGAGACCTCGCGGAAGTCATACGTCACGCGGAGTCCCTCATCTCCCCGCCGGACGGCGAATCCGACGAAGAGATCGCGCTGGCCGGAGACCTGCGGGTCGTGGCCCTGATGAACCTCGGAACCGTCGAAGCCTGGGCGCTGGGGGCCTCCGACGGCGAGCGCCGTCTTCGCGAAGGCGCCGACTTGGCCCGCGTGATCGGCCGACCGTACCTCGAGGTGGCCTGCCTGGCCCAGTTGGGTTTCGCCTCGAAGCTGACCAACTTCGTGTACGCGCGGCGGCGCTGCCAGGAGGCGATCGCCCTGGCCGAGGAGCACGGCTGGGGCACGGCCTCGATTGTCGCGCCGGCCTTGATCACCCTGGTCTGCTCGATGATCTGGATGGGTGAGTTCGACGACGCAGAGCGCACCCTGCCGCGTGCCGATGTGGCTCTGCAGGCGGACAGCGGAGCGGACGTCGGAACCCTGCTCCACCTCGTGAAGGGCATGCTCCATGCCGGTCGCGGCCGGCGACGCGAGGCCGCGCGGGAGTTCGCCCGGGCGCAGGATCTGCAAGCGCAGTTGTCACACCCGCACGCCCTGGCGGGGTATGTGACCGGGTGGCTGCTGGCCACCCGGGCCCGCCTCGGAGCATCCGCTGACGCCCGCATCGCTCTGGAGACGCTCGGCAGCCCACTGATGGACTCGGGTGAGATCTGCAACGCCCGGGCGTCGATCTGCCTGGCCGAAGGCGACCCGGCCGGGGCACTCGCCGCGACCGCATCCGTCATCGACGCAAGCGCCTCCGTCGTCCATGTCGCCACCGTCGTGGAGGCGCGGATACTGGCGGCGCTCGCGCACCGCGAACTCGGAGAGCACAAGCAAGCCCACGAAGCCGTCGAACAGGCCCTCGCGCTCGCCGAGCCCGAACGGCTCGTCCTGCCCTTCGTGATGAGCGGCGCAGGCGACCTCCTCGCAGCGATGCCGCGCGGCCGGTCGGCCCATGCCGCTCTGCGCAGCGACATCCTCGATGTCATCCAGGGATCGTCCCTGGCCGCGATGCCCCCGGCGCCGCCGATCCGGGAACTCAGTCCCACGGAACGGCGGGTCCTGCGCTACCTCCCGACAAACCTCTCCCGGCCCGAGATCGCAGGCGAGCTGTCCATGTCCGTCCATACCGTCAACACCCACGTGCGCAACATCTACGCCAAGCTTCAGGCCACCGAACGTTCCTCGGCGGTGCGCCGTGCGCGGGAACTGCAGCTGCTTGACGGGGAAGTCCCGCGGTAGCCGACTGTCATCGGATCCCGGCGATGACGGGACACCTGTCGCGGGCCGCTCAGCGCTCGGCGGAGGGCCGGCGTCCCAACAACACCCACCCCGACAGGGAGATGCCCAGCCCGACAAGGATGGCGAACCACAGGACGGTATCGGGCGGACTCGCCCCCTGGTTCAGGGCGACTCCCGCGCCGATCACAGGTACGGACAGTCCCACGAAGAGTGCGATGAGCAGAGCTGATGTCATCGCGAGACGGTTTTCGGGCGCGGTGGCCTCGAGGACGATACCGGTGGTCCCCCTGAAGACCGCACCGGCGCCCGCGCCGATCAGCGCACCCCCGAGCAGGAAGAGCGTGAGGCTGGGCGTCGACAGACGAACAGAGACCACAAGCAGGACGAGACCGGCGAGCATGGAGGCCGTCCCGGAAGCGAGCACCTGTGGGGCTCGCATCCTGGCCGTTGCCAGCTGGGAAGCCACCCCGCAGGTGAACACCAGGAACAGTGTCGCGCCGGACAGCGCGGGTGACGGTCGGTGCAGGGTGGTGGCGAGGAAGAGTCCCGACAGCCCGGCGAACAAGCCCATCGCGGAGAAGGCCGCCAGGGCTGCGGCCGCGGCCGGAACGGGGAGCCGGACCGAGCCGGGCGAATCAGCCGCACCGCGGTCGGCGACCGGCCCGGGGGGCGGCGCACCCGTCTCGGGCGTACCGGCCAGGCCGATGAGGGCGACTGCCCCCAGCACGACGAACAGGAGGTAGGACAGAGTCAGTGGCCATCTCGCCCACTGCGCGAGACAGCCGGCGATCAGTGGCCCGACGCCGAGTGCGCCCACGTTCACCGACGTGCCGATGGTCCGTGCCCGGGCCACCGAGGCCGTGGGATCCGCGCGCACCCGCAGCTCGACGAGGTAGGTGATCGCGGTGCCGGCGGCCAGGCCGACGGACACCCCGGTGAGCAGGCGCCCGCCGAGGAGCCCGGGCAGGTCCTTCCAGGCTGCGAGCAGGCCCGACGCCACCATCATCGTCGCCACGGCGCCGAGCATCACGCCCCGCCGCCCGATGCGCCTGGCCACGGCGTCGACGACCCGCAGGGTGGCGATCGTACCGGCGGCGAAGACCGCGTAGACCACGGTGATCGTGAAGGCCGAGAGGTCTTCTCGTGCACGGTAGAGGCCGTAGAGCGGGCTGGGCAGGGTCGCGAAGGCCATCACGATCAGGAACGCGAACGCGACGGTCCAGAAGCCGTCGAACCTCCCTCTCCGGGAGACCGCATCGGTCACCAGACCCTCATGCCGCCGTCGACGACGAGGTCGATTCCGGTCACGTAGGAGCTGTCGTCGGATGCGAGGAACAGGGCGACGTTCGCCACGTCCTCCGGCTGGCCGAACCGGCCCAGGAGAGTGCGGTCGACCATCTGGCGGGCCCATTCGCCGTCCGCCAGCTCCCCTCGGGTGGCGTTGCTCTCGATCAGCCCCGGCGAGATCGAGTTGACGCGTATCCCGTGCCGGCTTCCCTCCAGGGCGAGCTGGCGCGTCATACCGATGATCGCGGCCTTGTTGGTCGTGTGGGACAGGGCTGGAAGCTGTTTGAAGCTGAGGGATCCGTTCAGGGAAGCCATGTTCACCACGACTCCGCGGCTGGCCTTCAGGTGCGGCCATGCCGCACGGGTGAGGTAGAAGACCAGGTCGACTTCGTCGCGGCGTGCGTCGTCCCAGTCGTCGTCGGTGACGTCCTCCAGCCAGTTGAAGTGGGCTCTGGCGGCGAGGTTGAACAGGACGTCGATGCGGCCGAACCGGCTCACGGCGAACTCGACGAGCCGGCTGCTTTCGGCGGGATCGTCGAGGTGGCACGGCTGGAGCGACTCCATCCGGCCACCCTCGGCATGAACCATCTTGACGGTCTCCTCTGCCGATTCGACCGCCACATCGCAGCCGATGACCAGGGCGCCCTCGCGGGCGAAGGCCAGAGCGGTGGCGCGGCCCACGCTTCCGCCGGTGCCCGTGATGACGCAGACCTTGCCGGCGAGTCGGCCCGTCATGTCAGGCTCCCTGCTGGGACGCGGCTGCGGCGCTTTTCTCCGCTTCCGCGACGCCGATGTCGGCGGTCAGCTGGGGAACCTCGTTGAAGTACCAGAAGATGACGTCACGAGCCGGGCCGGCCAACGGCGACGCCCAGTCGCGGAACAGTTCGGTGGTGACCGCGAGCGCCGTGGTGGGAACCGCGCCGGCGTGCGCCAGCCGGTCGATGGCGGTGCGGTGCGCGGTCTGCGAGCGCCCGCCGACGGCGTCGGTCACGTACATGACCTCGTAGTCGTCCTTCAGCGCCTGGACGGCTGCGAACGTCAGGCAGATCTCCGTGTGGAGTCCGCCGATGATCAGCCTCTTGCGCCCGGTCGCTTCGACGGCCTCGCGAAAGGCGTGGTCCTCGAAGGCGTTCATCGACGAGCGGTCGATCGGCTTGATGCCGTCGAGCTCGGAGACGATCGACGGGAGGGTCGGCCCGTTGATGCCGAACCGCACTCCCACGGTCGACAGGACGATCGGCATGTCGAATGCCCTGGCCGCCCTGGCCAGCAGCCGGACGTTCAGTTCGACGAGGTCGGCGTCGGTCTCCGAGCGGATGACCTCGAACATCTCGTTCTGGTAGTCGATCAGCACCAAGGCGCTGTCCTCGGCGGTCCAGACGCCCAAGTCCTTCGTCATCGAGTTCTCCTCTGTCTCGGTCAGCCGCAGGGGGTGGCCCGCGGGGCGAGTTGCATGGCGTGTGCTGCGGCCACAGGGTCTGGCTGGGGCAGGTGAGCGGACATCACCTGAACCCGGTGATTCGGCCGGAGTGCACGGAGCGGACCCGTGGCCGCGTCGATCCCGAACCCTCCCCGCGGCTCCCACGGGCAGCCGGCGGGGCGGCGCACGCGCTCACCGGATTCTGGCGATGGCCCCTCACCTGGCCGCGCGCGAGGATGGGCGCTGACGAGGGGCACAGGACGTCGTCGGCTGGTTCGCGATGTTCACCGAGGACGGAACCTTCACCGACGAGTCGATCCCGCGCACCTACCACGGTCGGCCGAGCTCGGCATGACCATCGAGGACACCGTCATCGTCCAGCTCTCGCCGCAGGGCACTCACACCGGCCCGCTGGAGCTGCCCGGTGCTCGGCGTCGCGTCACACCATCGGAGGCAGCATGACGTACCGCATGCCCGACCCTGGCTCCGTCGGGACGGGCGCCCTCGGCCGCCGGCAGGTCCGCCGCGTCGGGTACGGCGCGATGCAACTGGCCGGCGACAACGTCTTCGGCCCGCCCCGCGACCGGGA
Organism: Streptomyces spinoverrucosus; assembly: GCF_015712165.1. NCBI lineage: Bacteria > Bacillati > Actinomycetota > Actinomycetes > Kitasatosporales > Streptomycetaceae > Streptomyces > Streptomyces spinoverrucosus. The sequence continues at coordinate 135,532 of NZ_JADPZX010000001.1, forward strand.
CGAAGCCCTGCGGGTGCTGCGGATGGCGGTCGACCGCGGGGTCGACCACATTGACACCGCGCAGTACTACGGACCGGGCGTGGTCAACGAACTCATCCGCGAGGCCCTGTACCCCTACCCGGCCGACCTGGCGATCGTGAGCAAGGTCGCCGCCCGTCGCGACGACACCGGCGCGGTCCTGCGCTATGACGCGCCCGACCAGTTGCGCCGGGGGATCGAGGAGAACCTGGTCACGCTCGGCATCAGCCGCCTGGCGGCCGTCAATCTGCGCATGATGGACCCGTCCGAGGACGGCGAACGGTTCGACGCCCAGTTGGCAGCCCTGATCCGGGCCCGGGACGAGGGCCTGACAGACGGGGTGGGCCTGAGCAACGTCTCCCGACGGCAACTGCTGCGCGCACTCGCACAGACGGACATCGTCTGCGTGCAGAACCTCTTCAACCTGGCGGATCAGCGGTCTCTGGACGTGCTCAAGGAGTGCGCGACGCGAGGCATCGCGTTCGTTCCCTTCTGCCCGCTGGGATGGCCGCGGGGTGTTCAGAACCAGATCCTCACCAGCCCCGCGCTTGCCGCCGTCGGCGAGAAGCTCGGTGCCACGCCGGCGCAGATCGCCCTGGCCTGGTTGCTCGACCTCGCGCCGAACATCCTCCTCATCCCCGGCACCCGTACCCGCGCACATCTCGCCGAGAACCTCGGCGCCGCCGAGGTCCGACTCGACGAGGCCGCGCGGGCGGAACTGGCCGCACGATTCCCGGCCCGCTGACCCGTACGACGTCGCCTGCGCAGCTTCGCGGTCATGAGTTCCGCGAACTCGCCAACCACCTGTCTGTTCGGCGCCGGCTACCGGGGCGGCTTCGGCGTCCGGTGGCCTCGACCGGGCCGGTGCCCGACGCCTTGCGGGAGTCGGGCACCGGCCCGGAATGCTGTGTCCGGTCAGGCGTGGACCTGCGAGCCCACGCCCAGATCCAGGCGGATGGACTCGAGGATGAGGAAGGTGGTGCTGGCGGTGTAGACGTCGGCGGCGGCGAGGACCCCGGTGTACTTCTTGATCACCGGTGCGGCGGCGTAGTCGACCTGAGCGGCCTGATAGTGCTTGACCGCGGCCCAGGTGTTGTTGCCGTACTTGACGAAGAACGGTGTCGGGTCGACCGCGCCCAGGGCCTTCTTGACGTTGGCGACGATGTCGTTCAGGTACTGCTGGTAGACGACCATGTCGTCGCGGGTGCCGAGCCGCCCCATGTGTCCGCCGATGTAGTGCTTCCACGGGTAGGCCAGCGCCTTGCCCGGGGCGGCAAGGGAGCCGGGGACGTCCTCGTTGATGTTGAACGTGTCGAACGGCACCCAGCCTGGCAGGTTCACGTCAACCAGCATGAGGGTTTCGTGGTCCGGCAGGTGGATGTAGATGTTGTCGGCGGTGTGATTGGTGCCGTGCCAGGTCAGCTTGATGCGCTCCCCGCCGACGCGCAGCGTGTAGTGCTTGTCGAAGGTGATGTCGGGCACGGGGCGGGTCGGGTCGTTGTCGCGTATCAGCAGCCGCTTGTTCTCGGTGTGACCGAGCCGCGTCACGTCCTTGCCGAACAGCGACGAGGCACCGAGGTGGTCGGCGTGGTGGTGGGAGTGAACGATGTGGGTCACCTTGTTGGACACGCCGTTGGCGGCGGTGACCTGGTCGATGGCCCGCTGCAGGTTGTGCCCGATGGTCGGGGGCGCGTCGAAGAGCACGACGCCGTCGCGGGTGGTCAGGAACGCGGCCTGGTAGGCGCTGTCGGTGACGTAGTACAGGTTCTTGCGCACTCTGCCGACGTAGTAGCCCTGCTCGTTGACCGCCGGGCCGAGCGCCGCCTGCGGGATGGGCGCGTAGTCGGGCAGATCGTCGGCGAACGCCGGTTGGGCGAGGGGTCCGCCGGTCAGGGCAGCGGCCGCCGGGACGGCCGCGAGCGCCGCCCCCTTGGCCAGGAAGGTGCGGCGGTCGGTAGCGGAGTGGGATGACATCGGAGATCCTTTCACCTGAGCAGAGCTGGGGACTCGTCAGCAAATGGCGCGAGATGTGCTCAGGCTCCCCGGCGGAAAGGTGAGCGCACATCACCTGATTGCGGTGATCGCCGGGGGTTACGCTGGCCTCATGCCTGAACGAGAGGGCGCAATCCGCCGCTTGGCGCCTGCCGCGGACTCGGGCGGCGCTCCGGTCCTGCAAAGTCTGATCAGCCGCCACAGCCTGCTCGACGCGCTGGACCGCGCCGCCGAGCACCAGGTGACGGTCGTCTCGGCGCCCGCGGGCAGCGGGAAGACCTCGCTGCTGCGCGGCTGGGCCGACGCGGCGGGCCGGGATCGCCGGATCGCCCTGATGACCGTGCGGCCCGGACAGGCGGACGCGCAGTTGTTCTGGCTGGCCCTGCTGAGTTCCATCCGTGCGGCCGCCGGCGCCGACGGGCCCACGGAACCGCCCCCGGTGGCACCCGGCTTCAACGCCGACGCGATGGTGGACAAGGTGCTGTCTGAACTGGCTGCGGCTGAGCGGCCGTTCGTCTTCGTCATCGACGATCTGCACGAACTCACCTCGTCCGCGGCCGTCGATCAGCTCGCGGCGCTGCTGATGCGACTCCCGTCCGGCGTACACGCCGTCGTGGCCACGCGCCACGACCCGCCGTTGCGTCTGCACCGGCTGCGGCTTGCCGGGGAGCTGGCGGAGATCCGCGCCGCGCAGCTGCCCTTCACCGTGGACGAGACCCGCGAGCTGCTGACCGTCGCCGGAATCACGCTGTCCGACGAGGCGGTCGTCACGCTGCATCAACGGACCGAGGGTTGGGCGGCCGGGTTGCGTCTCGCGGCCTTGTCGCTGGCCGGTCACCCCGACCCCGAAGGGTTCGTCGCCGGCTTCTCCGGCAGTGACCGTGCTGTCGGCGAGTACCTGATGGCGGAGATGCTGGAGCGCCAGCCGCCCGAGGTCCAGCGGTTGCTGCTGCGGACCTCCGTGCTGGACCGGGTCAACGGCGAACTGGCGGACCTCCTCACCGGCGCCACGGGATCGGAGCGGATCCTGCTCGACCTGGAGGACGCCAACGCCTTCGTCGTATCGCTCGACGTGAACCGGACCTGGTTTCGCTACCACCGTCTGTTCAACGGCCTTCTGCGGCTGGAGTTGCGTCGAACGGCCGCCGCGGACATCCCGGACCTGCACCGGGTCGCCGCGCGCTGGTGCGTCGAGCATGCCGAGACCGCTGACGCGATTCGCCACCTGCAGGCCGCCGGAGACTGGAGGGATGCCGCCGGTCTTCTCGCCGAGCACGCTCTCAGCCTCACCTTGGACGGCCAGGCCGGAACCGTCGCGGAGCTGTTGCGCTCCTTCCCCGCCCAGCCCGGTGAGGACTTCCCGGACCTGGCACTGGTCCATGCGATCGCCGACCTCACCCACCTCCGCCTGGAGGAGGCGCACGCACACTTGAAGGTCGCCCGCTCCTCCGCCGACACGGCGGCGCAGGACCGCCGACAGAGGCTGTTCCTGGCCCTCGCGTCCCTGAACCTGCTGTACGCGCGGCTGCGCGGCGACTTCGACAGCGTCTTCGAGCAGGTCGGCGCCGTGCCCGCCGTGGTGGCCGGCCACTCCGGCGCCGAGGTGGCGCTCGGCAGCGATCTGCGAGCCGTCGCGCTACTGAACCTCGGCGTGACAGAGGCGTGGTCCATGCGGCTGGCCGACAGCGAGCGGCACCTGCTGGAGGGCGCCGCCCTCGCCCGCGACATCGGCCGGCCGTACCTGGAGGTGGCGTGCCTCGCTCACCTCGGGTTCACCTCGACAACTCGCTCCCTCACCCTCGCCCGCCATCGCTGCGAAGAGGCGATCACCCGGGCCGCACGCCACGGCTGGGACACCGAACCGGTGATCGCACCGGCGCTGGTGACCCTCGCCGGCACATTGATCTGGACGGGCGCGTTCGATCACGGCGAAGGGTGGCTCGAGCGCGCCCGACGCGTCACCTCGCCGGACAGCGAACCCGGCCTGCGGCTGCTCCTCCGCCTGATCGCCGCCGTCCTGCCGGCCGCGCGCGGCCAACACCACGAGGCCCTGGCGGAGTTCGCCGCCGCCCGCGAAGTCCAGGCGTCGATGCCGGGACGGCACGCGCTGTCCACCCGGGTGACCGCTTGGACGATCGCCACCCAGGCACGCCTCGGCATGATCGACGAGGCCCGCAGCACCTTTGCCGCGCTCGACGCCCAGCAGGCCGCCCTCGGTGAGGTCCGCAACGCCGCCGCAGCCATCAGCCTTGCGGAGCACGACCCCGACCGCGCCCGCCGCGAGCTTCAGACGATCCTGGACGGAACCGCGCCGGTCAACCACGCCCTCACCCGGCTCGAGGCGCATCTCCTGGACTCGCTCGCCAGCCGCGAACTGGGCGACGAGGCCGCCGTAGACCTGGCCCTGGCACAGGCGCTGAATCTGGCCGAACCCGAAAGGCTGATCCTCCCCTTCGCTATGACCGGCGCCTGGAGGCTGCTGCCAACCCTGCCCGCCCACGGAACATCGCACGCCGCTCTGATCGCCGACATCCTCGACGCCGTCCAGGACGGCACACTCGGCCCCGCGGAGTGGGCGTCCCCGCTCCCCGCCGAGGAGCTCAGCCCCAGCGAACTCCGCGTGCTCCGCTACCTGCCCACCAACCTCACCCGGCCCGAGATCGCGAACGAGCTGTCGGTCTCACCGAACACCGTCAACACCCACATACGCAGGATCTACGCCAAGCTCGGCGCCACCGACCGTTCCTCGGCGGTCCGACGGGCACGGGAGGTCGGGCTGCTCGCCCCTGGTTCGGCTTGATCAGGTCCCTTGCCCGCAGCCTGTGCGACCGGACCGGCACAGGACTCACCAGGGCGCAGTGGCGGACGTACGTAGGTCATGGTGTGGCACTGCCGACTCAGCCCCTCCCCGGACCTGCCCGCGGTCAGGGCGCTGTGTCGAGGTCCACGGCGAGGTCCGGGCTGTCGTTCCAGAATCCGTCGTCGGCGTCCTGGAGCCGCAACGCGGCGTGCTTCAGATGGAGGCGTGCGGCGGCGCGGGCCGACTCGGCGGCGCGGGCCTCGATGGCGGCGAAGATGGCGTGGTGTTCGTGGCGGACGGCTTCTATGAAGTCCTGGCGCCGCGCCTCGTTCGCGCGGGTGACGCGGATGCCGCCGCGCAGCACCTCGCCCAGGTAGCGGACGGTCGAGACCATCACGGCGTTGCCGGTCGACTCGGCGATGGACTGGTGGAAGGCGAGGTCCTCGTCCACGCCGTCACCGCCGGCCGCCACGGCCGCGTCGATCGCGTCGAGGGCCCGGCTCATCCGGGCCAGGTCGTCCGGGGTGGCTCGGGCGGCCGCGAGGTACGCCGCCTCGCCCTCGATGGGGCGGCGTACCTCCACGATCTGCAGCACCTTGGCCTTGGTGTCGGCGGCCTCGGCCTCGAGGTCGAGCGGCCTGGTGCGGCGGGGCAGGACGAACACGCCGCGGCCCTGCCGTGGTTCGACCAGGCCCGCGTTGCGCAGCCGCGACACGGCCTCTCGTACGACCGTACGGCTGACGCCCAGCTGCTTGACCAGTTCCACCTCGGTCGGCAGCTTGTCGCCCTCGGCCAGCCGCCCGGACTCGATCTCGTCCGCGAGTACCGCGGCGACCTGGTCCGCGAGCCGCACGGGACCGCTCACCTTGGAAAACATGGTTTTCAGTCTATCGGCACGGACCGTTCCACCCGGGCGGAGTGGGCCGACGCATCGATGACCACCGCCTTGGCGTGGTCCTCCATGTACTGGCGCAGCACCGATTCGAAGCTCGGGTCGGGCTTCAGCCCCAGTGCCGCGGCGCGCGCGTTGTCGAAGACGGCGGGCCACGAGCCGACGATGGCCTCGACCCCGGGGTCGGGCGTGACCGTCACGAGGTCGGCCACCGGGTCGCCTGCCACCCGCCGCAGCGTGGCCAGCATCTCGGCGACCGATACCGTCAGCGCGGGAAGGTTGACCGGCACGCCACCGTCCAGCCGACCCGGCCCGGCTCCTCGTACGGCCTCGGCGATGCGGAGGATGCCCTCCACTGTGCGCCGTGGCGAGGCCAGGGCCACCCGCAGGCCGGGGTCGACCGGGCAGGTGGCCGGCAGGCCGGAGAGAGGTTCGCGGATGATGCCGGACAGGAAACCGGAGGCGGCCGCGTTCGGCTTGCCCGGCCGCACGGCCACGGTCATCAGGCGGGCGACGCGTCCGTCGACGAATCCACGGCGGGTGTAGTCGGCGATCAGCTGCTCGCAGACGAGTTTCTGGGTGCCGTAGCTCGACCGTGGTGTGGGCAGGGTCGACTCGCTGACCACCTGCGGCAGCGGCAGCATCGGGTCGGAACCGTAGACCGCGACGCTGCTGGAGAACACCACGCGCACCGTCGCCCCGCCCGCGGCGGACTGCGTCCGGGCGGCTTCGAGCAGAGCGCGGGTGGTGTCCAGGTTGGCGCTCATGCCGAGGTCGAAGTCGGCCTCGCACTCGGCCGAGACCGCGGAGGCGAGGTGGATCAGCACATCCACCGGCTTGGCGAACACCTCGTCGAGACTGTCGCGGAGGTCGCCCGGTACGACGTTCACGAGGGGATCGTCCGCCTCCGGCGACCCCGCGGGCACGAATCGGTCGGCGAGCACGAGCCGGTCGATCGGCGCACCCTCGAATGTCCGGGCCTGGAGCAGTGCGGCGGCCAGCTGCCGCCCCAGGAAGCCGAAGCCGCCCGTGATGACGATCCTCATGCCTGGTCCCTCCGGTTGCTTCGGTAGTCGTTCAGCCAGCCGAGCCCCTCGCTCGTGCCGGACTCGGGGTGGTATTCGCAGCCGATCCATCCGTCGAAGCCCAGTTCGTCGACGACGTCGAACAGGTGCCGGATGTCGAGTTCCCCGCGGTCGGGTTCGTGGCGGTCGGGCACGCCGGCGATCTGCAGATGGCCGACCCGGCCGGTCGGCACGTCACGGCGCAGCGTGGTGGTGAGGTCGCCCTCGACGATCTGGCAGTGGTAGAGGTCGAGCTGCACCTTGAGATTCGGGGCCCCGACCTCCTGGACCAGGCGGTGCGCCTCGCCCTGCGTGGTGAGGAAGTATCCGGGCATGTCGCGGCCGTTGATCGGCTCGATCAGGACGTCGACGCCGGCGTCGGCCGCCCGTCCCGCCGCCCAGGCGAGGTTGGCCAGGTAGGTGTCCCGGTGCTTGGCCCGCTCCCCCGCGGTCGCGTCCGGTCGTACGAGCCCGGCCATCACATGCAGCCGGGGGCAGCCCAGCGCGGCGGCGTACTCCAGCGCCCGGTCGAACCCGGAGCGCAGCTCCGCCTCACGTCCGGGCAGCGCCGCCACGCCGCGCTCCCCGGAGTTCCAGTCTCCGGGGGGCGCGTTGAAGAGCACCTGCCGCAGGCCGTGGTCGTCGAGCCGGCGGCGCAACTCTGCGGCGTCGTAGGTGTAGGGGAAGAGGTACTCGACGGCCTCGAAGCCGTCCGCCGAGGCCGCGGCGAAGCGGTCGGGGAAATCGTGTTCGGTGTACATCATGGACAGGTTCGCGGCGAACCTCGGCATGCCGGCTCTCCTGATCGAGGACCCTCAGGGGGTCCGTCAGCGGTTGACGGTCTGCTTGTCGGTGCTGAGCACGGCGGCGGCACCAAGGACGAGACTGAGGGCCAGGACGTACATCGGCAGGGACGTCGAGCCGGTCGAGTCCTTGAGCGCGCCGATCATGTACGGGCTGACGAACCCCGCGAGGTTGCCCACCGAGTTGATCGCGGCGAGGCCGGCCGCGGCGGCCGTACCGCCGAGGAACGCGGTGGGCAGCGACCAGAACAGCGGCGCGCAGGTCAGCACTCCGGCGGCGGCGCAGGACAGGGCCACGAGCGAGAGTGCGGTCGAGCCGGACCAGCCGGCGGCCAGCGAGAAGCCGACGGCGCCCATGAGGGACGGTACGACCAGGTGCCAGCGGCGTTCGCGCCGCTTGTCCGCCGAGCGGCCGAAGAGGTTCATCGCCACCAGGGCGGCCAGATACGGCACCGCGCTGAGCACGCCGATCGCGAGCGGTCCCTCGATGCCCGTTGATTCGACGAACGTGGGCATCCAGAACGTCAGCGCGTACTGGCCCATCACGAAGCAGAAGTAGATGAAGCACATCAGCCACACCCTGGGCTCGCGGAACGCGTCCCAGACCCGGCCGTGCACCGTCTGGTGCGCGGTGTCCTCGGCGATCGCCCGCTCGACGACGGCCTTCTCCTCGTCGCTGAGCCACTTCGCGCTGCGCACACCGTCGTCGAGGTAGAACAGCGTGGCCACGCCGATGAGGACCGCGGGGATCGCCTCGAGCAGGAACATCCACTGCCAGCCGTGCCAGCCGTTGACGCCCTGGAAGCGGTCCATGATCCAGCCGGAGAGCGGGTTGCCGAAGATCCCCGCGACCGGGATGGCGGACATGAACATCGCGATCACCCGGGCCCGGCGCTGCGAGGGGAACCAGTAGGTGCAGTACAGGATCACGCCGGGGTAGAAGCCCGCCTCCGCGGCGCCGAGCAGGAAACGCAGCACGTAGAAGGTGGCCTCGTTGGTGACGAACATGAACGACGCGGAGACCAGGCCCCAACTGATCATGATCCGGGCTATCCACCTGCGGGCGCCGACGCGCTGGAGTATCAGGTTCGAGGGGACCTCGAAGAAGAAGTAGCCGATGAAGAACAGGCCGGCACCCAGACCGTACGCCGCCTCGCTGAACCCCAGGTCGTCGGACATCTGCAGCTTGGCGAAGCCGACGTTGACCCGGTCCAGGTAGGAGACGACGTAGCAGAGGATGAGAAACGGGACGATGCGGCGGACGACCTTGCGGAAGACGGCGCTCTCTTGAGCGAGATCGGGGACGCCGGCCGCCGTTGTGGGCATGGACATGAGCGGAATCCTTCGTGCGGCTCAGGGGATTCTCTGACAGGGGTGGAGCTGGTCACCACGTGGCGCCGAACACGTTCCTCAGTTCGTCGACGGCGTGGGCGGGGAGCGGCTCGGGGCGACGGTCGGTCAGGAGCCACAGGCGGGCCGTCTCCTCGAGTTCTTCGAGTACGGCGAGGGCGGTGGCCGCGTCGGGGCCCCAGACGACGGGGCCCAGCCGGTCGAGCAGCACGGCCCTGATCGGCGTGCCGTCGGCCGCGTGGGCGGCGATCCGGTCGGTCACCAGGTCGGCCACACGCGGGTCGCCGGGCCGGTGGTAGGGGATGAGCGGGACGTGCCCGACCTTCATGACGTAGTACGGCGTGATGGGCGGGAGTACGTCGTCCGGGCTCCACACGCCGGCGAGCGTGAGCGCGACCAGGTGCGTGGAGTGGGTGTGGACGACGTACCGGGCCGTGGGGTCGGCCTCGTAGATCCGCCGGTGGAGCGTCAGGGTCTTGCTGGCGCGGTCGCCGGTGGTCTGCTCGCCCCGCGCGTCGACCAGGGCGAGACGGTCGGGTTCGAGGAAGCCGAGGGCGGCGTCCGTGGGCGTGATCAGGTGGCTGTCGCCGACCTTGGCGCTGATGTTGCCGGCGCTGGCGTGGACGTAGCCTCGGGTGAACAGGCTGGTTCCGACGCGGACGATCTCGTGGCGGGCGTGCTCGACAGGATCCATCACGGCGTCTCCTCCTCGAGGAGGGCGAAGGAGGAGCTGAAGAAGTCGGGGCCCCCGAAGTTGCCGGACTTGAGCGTGATGTGGAGCGTGCTGCCGTCGGGAAGGGGTGCCGCGCACCAGGGCACGCCGGGGTCGATCTGGGGCCCGATCCGCAGCCCGGTGAGACCGAGCTCCTGCACGACCGCCCCCGAGGTCTCGCCGCCCGCGACGACGAGACGGCGGACGCCACGCTCCACGAGCCCCTGCGCGACCGTGGCCAGGGTCCGCTCGACGAGCTCACCGGCCTCAGCGGCCCCGAGCCGTCCCTGGACCGTACGGACGGCGTCCGGTTCCTCAGTGGAGTAGACAAGGACCGGTCCGTCGGCCAGGTGCGACTCGGCGAAGGCGAGGGCCTGGCCGGCCACGTCCTCGCCGCCCGCGATCCGCAGCGGATCCACGCTGAAGGCGGGCCGCCCGCTGCGCAGGAATGCGAGCACCTGCCGGTTGGTGGCCACGGACACCGATCCCGATACGACGGCCGCGTGACCGTCGGCCGGCGGAAGGTGCGCCGCGGCGGGGGACGGCTTGAACCCCCAGTTCGCGGGCAGGCCGATCGCCAGTCCCGAACCCGCGGTCACCAGGGGCATCCCCCGGACCGCCGCGCCCAGCCGCACCAGGTCGTCGTTGGACACGGCGTCGACGACGGCCACCCCGACACCCTCCTCGCGCAGGGCGCCGACCCGCCCCCGGATCGCCTCGGCGCCTTCGGCCACCGCCCTGTGATCGATGAGGCCGACCGCCCTGCTCGTCTGCGCCGCGAGAACCGAGACCAGATTGGAGTCGGTCATCGGCGTGAGCGGATGATGGCGCATACCGCTCTCGCTGAGCAGCACGTCGCCGACGAAGAGATGTCCCTTGAAGACGGTGCGCCCGTTGTCGGGGAACGCGGGCGTCGCGATGGTGAAGTCGGTGCCCAGCGCGTCCATCAGGGCCTCGGTGACCGGTCCGATGTTTCCGGCGGGCGTGGAGTCGAAGGTGGAGCAGTACTTGAAGTAGATCTGCTCGGCCCCCGCCGACCGCAGCCACTCAAGCGCGCGAAGCGAGGAGTCCACGGCGTCGGCGGCGGGGACGGTCCGCGACTTGAGCGCGATGACGACTGCGTCCGCGTCCACCGCCTGCTCGGGGCCGGTCGCCGGTACGTCGATCAGCTGGATCACGCGCATACCCGCGCGCACCAGGTTGTTGGCGAGGTCGGTGGCGCCGGTGAAGTCGTCGGCGATGCAGCCGAGTCGGATTCCCATGTCAGCCCTCCTTCGGCTCGGGCAGGTCCACGCCCGGGAAGATCTTGATGACCGCGCTGTCGTCCTGCGCTCCCAGGCCCGAGGCCGACGCCTGGAGGAACATCTGATGGGCGGTGGCGGCGAGAGGCAGCGGGAACCGCTCCGGCCGAGCGGCGTCGAGCACCAGGCCCAGGTCCTTGACGAAGATGTCCACCGCGGACAGCGGGGTGTAGTCACCGGCGAGCACATGCGCCATGCGGTTCTCGAACATCCAGGAGTTGCCGGCGCTGTGCGTGATGACCTCGTAGAGCGCCTCCGCCGGTACGCCGGCCTTGATGCCCAGCGCCATCGCCTCGGCCGCCGCGGCGATGTGCACGCCCGCGAGCAGCTGGTTCACGATCTTGACCTTCGAGCCGAGCCCCGCCTGCTCGCCGAGACGGTAGACGGTACTGCTCATCGCCTCGAGCACCGGGTCCGCGACCGCGTACGCCGCGTCGGAGCCCGACGTCATCATGGTGAGCTCGCCGGTCGCGGCCCGGGCGGCGCCGCCGGAGATGGGCGCGTCCAGGTACAGCACGCCCTGCTCGGCCAGACGCCCTTCGAGCGCCGCGGACCAGCCGGGATCGACGGTGGAGCACATCACGAAGACAGCACCGGGACGCAGCCGCCCGGCCGCCCCGGCGGCGCCGTACAGCACCGCCTCGACCTGGGCCGCGTTGACCACCACGCCGACCAGCACATCCACCGTGGCCGCCAGCTCGCCCGGGGAGGCGAACGCCGTCCCGCCGTCAAGGGCGAAGTCCGCGGCCACCTCCGGACGCAGATCGTGAACCCCCACGTCGAAGCCCGCTCCGCGCAGGCTACGCGCCATGCCGAGCCCCATGGCCCCGAGACCCACTACACCCACGCGCGGCCGCGCCGGCCTGTCCTGGTCGTTCATGCCCATCCTCGTCCTGCTGCGCCGGGCAGGGCTGCGGCCCACACTCGGCTGTGAGTGGTCAGGTCATATGATGACCTGAGGATGGAGGATGTCACCCTGTGAGGTACATCACATTCGCGAGGCCGGGTGGTGAGTGATCAGTAGGAGGCGGGCAACTCGCGGCGTCGGGCGGGGACTGGCGAAGGGAGAGAAGTCCGTTTTTTTGAGTGCCGATGAGTCTCAACAGCTGGACCCCTTGTGCATCCCGTCCGGGCAAAGCCCTGGATCCTTGGCCGCGTCCTGCCTCAAAGTGGCAACATGAGCGATCACTCCAAAGCGCCTGTCACACCGGTTGAAGCCTTTGAACCCCCCTACTACGCCGCTGTCTTCACTTCGGTGCATGCCGAGGACCAGAGCGGCTACGGCGAGACTGCCGCCCGCATGGAGGAGCTGGTGAAGGACGTCCCTGGGTTCCTGGGGATGGACCACGCGCACACGCCTGGTGGGTTGTCCATCACGGTCGGGTACTTCCGCGACGCCGACGCCCTCACGGAGTGGAGGAACAACGCCGAGCACCGCGCGGCACAGAAGCGCGGGCGAGTCGAGTGGTACCAGAGCTACACGCTGCATGTCGCGAAGGTGGAGCGGAGCCGAGGGTTCAAGCGCACGTAAGAGCCCGTGTCGGCCCGTCCGGTGGATGATCAGAAACGCGAAGAGCGCTTCTGACCTGCAACGATGAGACTTGTCTGGGTCCAGATCGTCATCGGCGGCGTTGGCGCCGTGGCGCGGCCGCGGGCGGTGCATGATCCAGGCGAGGTTCTGGTGGATGTGGCGCTCGCGGTCGCGCTGGGCGGGGACGGTCCGGCGGACGTTGGCATGCTGCGGGGCGCGCCGTCGGTGTTCGGTCCGGTGGCCTCCGATCCGACGGTGTCCCGGCTGGTCGACACGCCGGCAGCGGGCGGGAAGCGTGCGCCGGCCCGCCCGCGCCGCGGCAGGCTCGCGCTCAAGTCCGGGCAGATGCATGGACGTTGGCCGGTGACCCTGCATCGGACGCGAGCGGGCAGTGGTCGTGGACTTGGACGGAGTGCTCGTGATCGCTCATTCCGAGAAGCAGGATGCCCGCCGCGAGCCGGAAGAAGAGCTTCGGCCACCATCTGCTGATGAAGTTCGTCGACCACGGCCGGGGCGGATCCGGGGAGCCGGTTGCCGCCCTGCTCGGGCCCGGGAACGCGGGAAGCAATACCGCCGCGGACCATATCGTGGCCTCCCGGCTCGCCCTGAAGCAGCTGCCGAAGTAATACCGACGGGGACGTCAGACGCTCATCCGTACCGATTCGGGCGGGGGGATCCACGAGTTCGTCGACTTGCTGTCCGCCCGCGGCCGGTGGCTGACCGACTCGGTCGGTATGACCATCCCCGATGCCATCCAGCAGGCCGTTCCGAAGGTCCCGGCATCGGCCTGGACGCCAGCCGTCGAGCCGGACGGCGAGATCCGCGACGTGGCATGGGTCGCCGAACTCGGCGGTGACTGCCTGACGGACCGGCCCAAGGAGACGCGGTTGATCGTCCGCGAGGAACGCCCGCAGCCCAGCGCCCAGTTGGGCCTCACCGACGCCGACGGCATGCGCCTCACGGCGTTCGCCATCAACACCAAGGACGTCTCCATCGCCGCGCTTGAACTGCGGCACCGCCGGCGCGCGGGCCGAGGACCACATACGCGCCGCCCGCACCACCGGCCTGCGTAACCTCCCCCTGGACCACACCGCCCCCAGTTGCTCAACACCGGCCGCCGACGCACCCTCCGGCTCGTAAAGCACTGGCCCGTCACCAAGATGTGTGCGCGAACGATGAGCGCGACTCGTTGGTTTCTGGAGTGGAAATCAGGGAGGCTGGCGCGCATGGTTTCGGTATTGCAGAACGTGGCGATTGACTGTGCGGATGCCTACGAGCTGGCCCGGTTCTGGAGCAGGGTGACCGGCCGTCCACTGCACCCCGAGGACAAACCGGGTGATCAGGAGACTCAAGTGCTTCTGACGGAGGGCCCAGTGCTGCACTTCAACCAGGTGCCCGAGCCGAAGAAGATCAAGAACCGGATCCATCTGTGCTTGCGCCCTGAGACCTCGCGTGAGCAGGAGGTGGCACGGCTGCTGGAGATCGGTGCCACCTTCGTCGCCGATCACCGGAATCCCGATGGCTCTGGCTGGGCAGTCCTTGCCGACCCCGAAGGCAACGAATTCTGCGTTCTGCGCAGCGAGTCCGACCGAGCCGCGATGACTTCCTGAGGCTCACGCGCCATCCAGGCCGGTTTCGTATGACAGCTGGTCACAGCCACTCGTTGATGGCCGCGAATGCGAACGGTCGCCTCCTTGCGGAACACGAGTTTGCCGTACCGTTCGTGGCCACGGCCCGGTGCCTTTTGAGGCGGTTGATGCCCCACTCGGCCGCGTGACCCCGACGGTTGTCGGGCTTGTCGATGGCCGGCGGGGGGCCGCCGCGGGGCCGGGCCTCTTGTGGTTGCGGACGTGATCGGCCTTGTCCGGGATGGTGCAGTGGATCCCGTCGTCCGCGATGACCCTGCTGGCCCGTTTCGCCGACCTGCCATGATCATCGCGACATGTTTCATGGTGGGAGGCACGAGATGGCGATACCGCTGCCTGATGGGCTGGCGACCCCAGTACTCGTGGCCGATCCGGAGATTCTGGACAGGAACATCTCGCGGATGGCTGAGACTTCGCAGTCTCAAGGGTTCTCGCTTCGTCCGCACGCCAAGGCCCACAAGTGTGCGCAGATCGCGAACCGACAGCTTCGGGCAGGTGCCCGCGGGCTGTCGGTGGCCACGATCGGCGAGGCCGAGGCATTCGTCCGGGCCGGCGTGGATGACCTGTTCATCACGTACCCGGTGTGGCTCGATGCCGGCAAGGCGCAGCGGCTGCGCCGGTTGGCGGACGAGGTGTCCCTGAAAGTCGGCGTTGAATCAGTCGAAGGCGCGCAGCGGTTGGGGAAGGCGGTGCGCGACAGCGCCCGGCGGGTCGAGGTGCTCGTCGAGGTCGACAGCGGCAGCCGTCGCACGGGAGTGCAGCCTGCCGCTGTTGGCGAAGTCGGTAAGGCGACGGCCGACGCGGGCCTGGATGTCGTGGGTGTGTTCACGTTCCCGGGACACGGCTACGGTCACGACGGGCAGGCGCGCGAGCGCGCCGCGCGGGATGAGGATCGCACGCTGGGTGAGGCCGCGGAGATGCTGCGGGATCTTGGGGCTGGTGCGCGGCTACGAGCACCAGCCCCGCACCTCCGAGTCGCGGGTGTACTGGGCGATGACCGCGGTGATAGTGCGCGGGCTGACCGGGACCACCGCACCGGCCTGGCACAGCACATGACCGGCGATCAGCACACCCTAGGCGCGGTGCCGGCACACCTGGAGGAGCGGGAACGGGAGATCGCCGCCCAGGCCGGGACGACGCGAGAGCAGATCGCGCAGCTGACAGCACGGCTGGACGAACTTGGCCGGGCCGCCGAGGAGATCCGGATCAAGGCAAGACACTGCTGGAGCTGCCCGATCCGCAGCCGTCCACGCCGCCGACCCCGAAGCTGCCGGACCACCCGGCCCACCAGCAGTTCAGGGCGGTGTTCGCCGCGGCCGTGGCCTCACTGCGGGCGCGGCAGGTGTGCGAGGCGATGGATCTGGAGATCGCGCCCAATACCGTCAACAACACCAGCCTGAAACTCCAGCGGCGCGTCGAGTGCGGAATCCTGACTGAGACCGAGCAGGGCTTGTTCGTCCAGCCGCAGCCCCAGCCTCCCGGCGACACCGTGGCCGGCCCACTTACCCCTCCCGAAAGAGCGGAACGGACATCAACTAACGCAGCGCTCTCCGGCAGCGAACATGGGCCGATTGCCACTGAGCGCTCATTGGTAGCTGCTCAGCTGCTCATCGATCTCGCGCCGGTGCACGCGCAGCCGGGAGACGAGCAGATCGTGCTCGACAGCGGTGCCGATCTGGCTGCGGCTGTGACCGAACCTGCAATACCACGCAATGGCCTGGCCGGCCCACCAGGGGTTAGTCGCCCATGCCCCGGACAGTTCGAACGGGTCGTAGAACGGTTCCCGCTTCGCCGGGAGTCGGACGCCGTACGGTCGCGGCCCGCGCTGCAATACGGCTCTTCGTGAGTAGACCGGCAGTCCCACACGCATCTGCCGGTTGGGCCAAATAGCGTAGTTGGGCTTGAACGATTCCCATGCCACATGCACCGATCCGAAGAATCCGCGAGCTGTGACACCGGCGGGCGTCACATCCACGAGCGGGCGGGGGGTGCCCCTGCAGAGGAACACGACATGCAGGGCAGCGTTGGACACGATGATCAGGGCCAGTCCCAGAACCGCCCACCCGGTCAGCCCCACGAGGCTTCCCGCGCCTCGATGATGGGGTAGCCCACCGCGAAGGTACACATCAGTACAAGGCCGATGGCGCGTGTCGTCGCATGGTCCGGCAGCAGGACGAATGCGCGGCCCTCATCGACGACGAATGCCCGTGGACGCATAGCGCCCCGCCGCCAGGTGTAGACCGATGCCTGCCAGAGCATCACTACCCCCACAGATGTCGGCAAGCATAATCCGACCACAATGACCCCAGTCGACGGCTGCGGAACGGTACACACAGCCACGACGCAGGTCACCGCTGCTGCGACCGCGCCGACCACGGCGATGCGCGCCACCGAGAGATTCGGCCCTGCCGGTCCTTCACTCGGATCCATCCGTCAAGTCTCACATGGGCTGCGTCTTGGAAAAACACTCGGCCGGAAGGAATAGCGAAGGGCTGCAGCTGACAGTAATCGTCCGCTTCCGCTCCTCCACTGCGGACTCTGTCCGAGTGGCAGGGATGGTCCGAGTGAGTGATGGTGGTGGAGGTGCGCTCGTGCAGGCCGGGGCGGCTGGCCGGCCACGGTCCCGGCGCTGATGCCCAGTTGGTACTTCGCTCGGCCTGGCACAGACGCGGCTTCGCTCATGTCGTAGCCGCCGATACCGAGGAAGGACGACTTCAGCATGGATTCGTTCAAAGGAGCCGCAAGGGCCGGTCTGGCGGTCGTCGCAATGTTGACGGTCTCGGCCCTGACTGCACTCTCGGGGAGCGCGGACGCGGCGCCCGAAGGGTACTGCGGATCGGACAGTATCCACGGACTCGCCGTGTACGGCAGCGCCAACACGTCATGCTCCACCGCTCTTCAGATCGCCAACGCCTACCAAGCACACGGCTCAAACAGCTCCCCCGTCACCGTCCACGTCGGCGAGGCCACTTGGCGCTGCCAGGAGCAACAGGGCGACCCCAACCCCATCGACAGGTGCGTAGCCACCGCCGACCCGAACCAGTGGGTCGAACTTACGTCGTAGTCTCGACGCCCTCCCCTTCCGGAGTTTTCCCGTGGTGTCCCTACGCCTGTTCGTTGAAGTCGTACAAGGACCTCATCGTTCAAGGCGGGCACCCGGGCATCGTCGGGGGGCAGGCAGTGGCCGACGCCAAGGCCGATCGTGACAGGACGGCATCCCAGGCACAGCGCATCTGCGGTGCGTGACCGCCGTTTCGCCCCCGCCTACCGCCGTTTCGCCCTCCGGCCCACGGTGGACCGGGACGCAGGCCGCCACGGTGAGGCGATCGATACCAGCGCGCTCGTCGGAGTCCTGCTGCCGGCCCGGGAGTTGGGATCACGAGCACGTAGCCGGAGTGTGGAGATTCGCTCAATGAGGTTGAAGTGATGGCAGGTTCGGCCGATGTGGGGTGCAGGGCCGGTACAACTGGGCCAAGGGATTGTCTTGGAATGCGTACGGAAACGGGGGGACCATGCGCCGGAACACATTGGGGGATCGCCGAGATAAGCCCAAAAGGGGCCATAGAATGATCTTGAAGCCCTGAGACGGTGCGGGTGGTTGCAGATCGGCGCAGACTGGTGCCGTGGAACGAGACGGCCGAGACACCCGGAACCCGGTGATCGGGAAGCCCGATCCTGACGAGTGTCCCGACTCGTGCACCGCTCGCGACCACGGGCATTGCTGGGCTGCGGAGCCCGCACCACCGACCCCAGCCCTCCATACGGCCTTTGCGCTTCGCGTCTGGGCCATGGGAGCCAGCCCTACGACTGAGTCAGCTACAGCCGGACGGCTGACCACAGTCAGCCGCGGCGCCGGGCGGCCGGGGCGCTCGCGGCGACGTGCGCCGCGACCGCGTCCACCCCGGGGCGGGCGTACCGCTCCAGGGACCGTACGGAGGCGTGGCGGGAGCGGGCCAGCAGCAACGGTGTTGAGGTGCCGTCCTCCGCGTCTTGTGTCAACGCAGAATGCCGGAGCCGGTGGAGCGTCCAGCCCTCCAGGTCGTCGAAGTCGTCGGGGCTGGCGAGGGGGTTGGCCAGCAGCCGGGTACTCTCCTCGAAGATCTCTTCCGCCCGCCGGTAGGACAGCCGCGCGCGGCCGGTGACCGGGCAGGTGTCCAGGGTCGGCGTGCGGGCGGGGGCCTTGCGGTCAGTCAGGAACAGCGGGCCGTGGGTGCGGCCGGCGATGAGCCGCGGCAGGAGCTGGGCGGTACCGGACTGCCAGTGAATCCACTCCACGGCGCCGCCCTTGGAGGCGACCCGGCCCCGCTTGTCGGCGGGGAACAGCTCCTCGATGTTCAGGCACAGGATCTCCTCGGCCCGCGCGGCGCTCTCGTAGAGGAGCTTCCAGAACGTCTTCTCCCGTACGGACGCCTCCAGTTGCCACAGGGTGGTGATCTGGGGCTTGGACAACGCCTTCGTGCGGTCCGGGGGTGCCGGGCGGCGCTCGATCCCGATCGTCGGGTCGCCGATGATCCAGCCCTGGGGCTGCCACCAGCCGATCGCCTTGCGCGCGATGGACAGTTCGCGGTTGACGGTGTCGGCGTCCATCTCGTCCGCGCGGGCCGCGGCGAGCTCGGCGAGCACCGGCGGCAGGCCGGGGTCGTCGATGGCTGCGAGGTCGAAGGGGTCGGGCTTGGCGCCGCGGCGGGCCGGGCCGGTCGGCGCCGACTCTCCGCGCAGCATCCACCCCCAGGTGGTTAGCGAGATGCGGTAGATCCGGGCGGAGGACTTCGCGATGCCCGCGCCGGTGAGGTAGCGCTCGACCGCCGCGGCGTACGACGGCGGCGGGGCGGACAGCGGTACGACCCGGGCGTGCGGCACCCGCAACGCGCCCCCGTTCTCCGGCACGGCCGCCCGTTCGATTGCCACCCGTCCACCCCTTCCAGCTCTGTCGCAGTAAATGCGTACACCTCGCGCCCAGCCCTCGTGATCATGCTCGGTCGAACACGCGAGGCCATCGATGGAGCGCCGAGGGGACCGTACCGGCACTGCCGCAGTAAATCCGGTATTTACTGCGGCAGTGCTCCGAAGGCGTGTATGGACGTCGCAGATCGCAGCGGTGATTATCGGCAGCTACTTGTCGGGGGTTATACACGAGTACCCCTCCGCGCTCTTCGGTGACGATGCCTGTCGCCTTGCCGTACGTGCGCAGCTCGCTACAGGTTCTGGCGAGGCCGTCCAGGGTCAGGCCCGGCATGACTGCGGCAACGTACTCGGCAATCGCCGCTTCGGCGACACGGGTCGCGGGGCAAAGTGTCGAGGCTGGAGAGGCGTGTCCCTCTCCTCTGTGCACGGAGGGTCAAGCCATCGGCGAGCGAGGGACAAAGCGATACGCGGAAAGTCCCGGCAGGCTGGAGTACATCAGGATTCTGCGGGAATCCTCAGGACATCACGCAGCGTCAGGGAAAGGAGATGACCGCGAATGAGGACTTCCCGTTCGCGCGGCGTACTCGGCGTCGCCGTGGTGGCCGCCGCCCTCGTCATGGGAGCGGCAACCCCGGCGCTCGTCGACAACTGGAGCACCAGCCAGCCCGTCAGTGCTACGCCGCAAGGCAACAACTACGGTACCGTCGCACCGCTCGACGACTGGATCACCGTCTCGCCGCAGGGCGACAGCTACGGCACTGTCGTCCCCCTCGGCAGCGTCTGGGGCGCCGCCTGACTCCTTCGACGCCTCACGCGTCCTACGGCGCGCCGCGCACGTCTGGTTCCCGGGCCGTAGCCCGGGAACCAGGTCCACTCCCAACAGGCCCCTGTTTACCACGACTTGGCCTCCCCGCAGACTGGACTCCTCAGCTGTCCACCCACGGGGAGCCCCATGATCGAGACCATGTTCCGCACCGAGGACTTACCGTCGGCCGACCGCTTCGACGCCTGGTGCGAACGTTTGGCCCTGACTCACGCGCCGTCGGACCTGACCAGTGCCCACCAGGCGGGATATCGCGGCACACAACATCTCCTGCAGTTCAATGAGCTGACCGTGCACACGATGCAGTGGCAGCCCGCCTTCGCCCGCAGGAACCAGGCCCTGATCCATCTCTCGGACCCCGACCGCTACCACCTCTC
Organism: Streptomyces spinoverrucosus; assembly: GCF_015712165.1. Taxonomy (NCBI): domain Bacteria; kingdom Bacillati; phylum Actinomycetota; class Actinomycetes; order Kitasatosporales; family Streptomycetaceae; genus Streptomyces; species Streptomyces spinoverrucosus. The sequence goes on from NZ_JADPZX010000001.1 coordinate 155,746, forward strand.
CCTCATCAGGCGGGGCACCGTGGTCGCGACGATAGACGATCAGGAAGCTGTGTACGGCCCTTGCGCGTTACGCACCAACCTCACTTACCGCCCCATCGAAGTGAATCTGGGCGCGGACGGGACCGAGGTGGAATGCGTCAGCATGGAGATATCCCGCGCCGCGTTCCCGCTCCCCCCGGCCCGGATGGAACGGGTGATCGGCCGCCCGATGACCGCCATGGAAGGGACCGGCGCCCTTCTGGCTGCTTTCCTCAACACCTTGACCTCACAACCAGGTTCCTACACCCCGGCCGACGCCGCCCGCCTGGAACCGATTCTGCTGGATCTTCTAGCCTCCCTCTTCGCGCACGAGCTGGACGTCGTCGAAACCCTGCCGCCGGAGACCCACCACCGCACGCTCCTGCTCCGCGTCCGCGCCTTCATCCGACAGCACCTCCACGACCCCGGGCTGACGCCGACCGCCATCGCCGCCGTGCACCACATCTCCGTCAGCCAACTGCACCGGATCTTCCGCGAGAGGGCTCTGGCGGAGGGCGGGCCGAGCACGGTGATGGGCTACATCCGCGCACAGCGCCTGGAACGCGCCCGGCGCGACCTCGCGGACCCGGCGCTGCGGACCCGGCCGGTCGGCGAGATCGCGCACCGCTGGGGCTTCACCCACCATGTCGTCTTCACCCGCGCCTTCCGCGCGGCCTACGGCATCCCGCCTCGTGACTACCGTCACCTGGAACTCGCGCAGCTCGCCCGGAATGCGTCGCCTGCGCCGCTGGCAACGGATCGTCAAGAAACCGGCCACTCCAAGTCAACGACTCAGCAGACCCGGACCTGACAGCCTGAAGCCCTGACCAACACAGAAGGGGCGAAAGCGTGCATGCAGGACATTTATGGGCTGCGGGTATGTTGACCGCGGCACTCGTGGCAGGAGCCGCAGCTCCTGCGCTGGCCGGCCAACACATCTCCGTGAACGCCGCAGCCTCGTCTGAGGCGACGGATGTTGGGGCTATGAGTCGGCCCACCGGCTGTAAGTCCGCCGTATGGGGCGACTGGGGGGCGCAAGCCACCTGCGACAAAGCCAACGGGGGATCCTTTCGAGCCATCGCCGTGTGCACCAGCCCGTCTGATGGAGACGTTACGTGGGGATACGGCCCATGGCGGAACTGGGACGGGGCGGTTTCGATCGCCTACTGCAATGGCGACAGCCGAGCTACGAGCGCCGGTTTCGAAACCCGGGTCTGAGATTTTTCTGCGCCGGTAAGGTGAGGAGTTTCTTCATGAAGAAGCGATTCTTGTCGCTGTTCTGCACTACCGCACTGACAGCCGGAATTGTCGCAGCATTTCCGTCCGCGGCTGCTGCGGGCACGGCCGCTGCATGGCCGGAGGACTGCTGGTACGAGCTGAGGGGACAAGGCGCTGCAGCGCAGTGCGATTCAGGCTCAGGGCAGTACAAAGCGGTGGTAATCTGCGACCCCTGGGCCGGGGGACCCCTGATTTGGCGTGAAGCGCCAGTATGGAGGAATGCTGGCAGCGGCGTCACCTCCTACATCTTCTGCCCCCCTATGTCCGACGGTGCGAGTGCGGGAATCGCGAAGAGGGCAGGCTGATACCGCGGCCGCAGTTGATGTGACGGGTGGTCGGGCTGTTCGTTGAGCGGGGCTGGGTGGGGACGTCACGCGCCTTCATCCTGGGCCTGTGCGAGCAGCCTGGCCATGACGTCGGTCGTGCCGTCCTCGCCGACGTAGGAGCGCTCGGCGCTGTAGAGGCATCGGCCGGTGCGTACGGTGGCGTACATGGCGGAGTCCCTCGGCATTCAGGCTGCGCGGCCAAGGCTGGCGGTGGTCAGGTCCTGCTCGCGCAGCGGAGTGAAGTCGACGTCGAGCTTCGGGTCGTACGCCTCGGGTTCGATGCCGAGTTCGTGTGTGCTGTACTCGCCGAACCGTTTGATGTGCTCGGTCAGGTACGGCGAGATGTGCGCCAGGTCCTCGGGGTCGATCTCCCATCCTTCTTTCAGCAGTTGGCGGACGATCTCGGCGATGTCCAGGGCGTTGTGGAAGATCACGGCGTTCGTGAGCAAAGAGTTGAACTTCATCGTCTTCTCTTGCTCGACGGGGTCGTTGTCGGCGATGACGCCCTGGTTGCCGAAGCCGACCCACTGGGAGAACCGGTTGAACGACTCGACCTTGTTCGTCGCCGCCGTCACCCGCCGGCGCAGTGGTGCGTCCGTCAGGTACCGCAGCAGCTGCACGGTCCTGATCACGCGGCCGACCTCGCGGAAAGCAACGTACGTGGCGTTCTTGTGCGACCCGGAGCGCAGGCGCTTGAGCAGTGTCGCCGAGGAGATGACGCCTTCGCGGACGGAGACCGCCACCCGCATCAGGTGCCGGAACTGGGACTCGATCAGGTCGAAGTCGATGGTGTTCTTGCCGGGCTCGCCGAACAGGGCGTCGATGTGGACGTACTCGGTGGTCTTGCTGGGCCTGTAGAAGGTCAGGCCCTTCCAGTTCCTGATCCTGGGCATGAGGTCGAAGCCCAGCAGGTGCGCGAGGGTGAAGACGGGCAGGGACTGGCCTTGGGTGTCGGCGTGCACGGTGGTGGGCTTGACCTCGGAGGCGTTCTTGAGCAGGCTCTCGATGATGTAGACGGCCTCCCACACCCCGCACGGGATGAAGTGCGTGAACAGCGCGATGTAGGTGTCGGAGATGTGGTGGTAGGCGATGCCTCCCGGCTTGCCGTACCGGACGGACGTCTCGGCGAGCAGGTTGTCGAGGTAGGTGTCCATGTGGGTGCCGTCGGCGGCCACGGCGGTGCCGTCGCCCCACGCCTGCGAGATGTCCAGGCGGGCGTGGGCGTTGACCAGGTCGGCGATGGCCTCGTTCAGCAGCACGAGGGAGAAGTGCCGGTTCGCCGTGTACGCCAGCTCGTGCCCGCTCACGCCGGGCATGTGGCGGGCCGCCTCGTAGGGGCCCATGTTGGTGCCCTTGACAAAGGTGGTGAGCACGTACCGGCCGAACGGGTCGGTGAGTTTCGGGTCGTTGCCCGAGGGCGGGCCGAAGCGGCGCCACCACTCCACCCAGTACGCGGTCCGGGCACAGATCCCGATCAGCGTGCGCTCCGGCATCCGAGCTTTGATCTCCTGCTCCAGCCGCTTCGCCGACGGCCGTTGCCCCTCCGAGCGGTGCTGCTTGAGCGAGGGGATGCCGGTGACCGGGTCGATCACCAGGCTCTCGTTGTCCGGGTATCCGGCGTCCGCCGCCGCGGCGGCGGCCCGCAGCCGGTCCTCCAGCTGGCGGCGGAAGGAGGCGTCGTCGAAGGCGGCGGCCTGGTCCTCGTCCTCGGCCAGCCCGACCTCCACCAGGTAGGCGGGCAGCTTCTCCTCGACGGCCTCCCACAGCAGCAGCTGCCCCGACCAGTCGACGTACTCCTCCGAGCCGGACACGGCGATGTCGCCGCAGCGGAGTTCCTCGGCGAGGTAGGTGAAGACCATCGCCTCGAAGTGCCGGCGGACGAACTGCCCCGGCCGACTCTTGTCGACCACGGCCTTCTGCCAGTTGTGCGTGGCGAACGAGATGTCGATGCGCCTGCCGTCCTCGCCGATCGCGCTGATGTACTCGCCGCGGGCCGCCTCGTTGCGCCGCGCGTGCGCGAGCGCGTCCAGCACCCGCCCGTCCTCCGAGGTGGCGGTGAACTCCAGCTTCTCGGCCAGGTCGAACATCAGCGCCCGGTCCCGGCCGATCTGCCCGTACAGCAGCACCTCCCAGAAGTTGCCGTGGTGGGCGGAGACCTTCTCGATCTGCTCGTACTGCTTGGCGAACCCGCCGAAGCCCTCCACGGTCTTCGTGACCGTGCCGAGCCCGCCGGCCAGCACCAGCAGGGCCTTCATCAGCGCCAGGACGGCCGGGGAGACCTCGCCGCCCAGGCGCCGGGCCACCTCCTCGGCCGACGCCTGTTCGTCCAGCCCTTCAAGGGCGGCCACGGCCCCGGCGGTCATCTCGGCGGCCTTCGCGAGCGCGGCCTGGGCCGGGCCGCCGTCGTCGATGTCCTTGAGCACACTGCGGTAGTTGCCGATCAGAGCCTCGGTCATCTCCCGCTCAGCGAGCCGGATCTCCTCCAGCTCCTCCTTCGCTCTCTTGACCTTCGTCCCCATGCGCTTGCAGAACATCAGCGCCAGCTCGTCGCGGACCCGCATCCGGGCCTTGTGTGCGAGACACGCCATCAGCGCGACCCGCTTGACGGGCACGTACGCCTTCAGCTCAGAGGCATCCGCCGCGTCCGCTTCCCCCGCGAAGTCCGTGACCTTCCGCGAGGCGACACCGTCCATCCACACCCCGGTGTCGCCTAGGGCATCCACCCAATCCAAGTGCGTGATCAGCCGCTTGAAGTGCGACCAGGTCGGACTCTGCGCCGACTTCTTCAGCCGGTTGTACTGCGTGGTGCCGTCCGCGTCGCGCTCCTCCAGCAGCCGCGGCAGCCCCGCACGTTCCACCGCGCTCATACGGTCGTGGATGCCCGTGTAGATCGACGCGTTCACCTCTTTGCGAACCGTCGAGGCCATCGCATCGAGGGTGGAGAACGCCGGCAACTCCAGGCCGGCCCCCACCACCTTCTCCAGCGCGATGTTGATCAGATCGGCCGGGCGGTTCTTCGCCGCGGCCTCCTTCCGGATCGACACCTCGGCGATCCGGCGGGCCTCCGCCTGGTCGTAGACCACCCCGACCCGCTGCCGCACCAGGCCCCGGTGGTTCTTCGCGGTCTTCACCGCCCGGTACAGCGGCAGCGTGCCCTCCGGCAGCTCCACCGCCCGCCGTACGAAGTCCACCACCATCTCCGGGACGTCCTCCAGTTTCGGGAAACACCCCATGCGCTGGTACGACTTCAGCATCAGCAGCAGGGCCAGCAAATGCTCGTCGCAGTCCGTGGCGCCGGACGCCCACTCGACCTCGTCCCGGGTCGGAGCGAAGAACAGATGCAGCTCATGCGCGGTGATCAGCCGCTTGAACCGCGGATACGCGGTCCGCTCGATCGAGGTCACAATCCCGCCCCGGCCCCAGACGACAAGCCCAACATCACACCAACGAAGCCGGGCCGAACGGGTGACGGGGTACGCGCTCAACGCTTCAAGATCCTTTCATGGCCCCTTTTGGGCTTATCTCGGCGATCCCCCCATTTGCTCACCGCCATGCTGTCGTCGTAGCGCTGCTCTCAGCCACCGCACTGCTCGCCGGCTGCGGCGGCGACGGCGAGTCGGACACCTCAGCGGGGAACAAGCCCGCCTCCAGCGCACCTCCGTCGGTCGGCACCACCGCATCGCACTCGTCCTCCCCTCCGCCCTCGCCGTCCTCAAAGGCGCCGGTGCCGAAGAAGAAGGCGGCGGATGGCAGGAATCTCGATGCCTGTACTGATGGTGCCTGTGAGGTCGAGATCGAGGCGGGTGACGCCATCAGCTTCGGAAGCCAGGTCACGACCGAGCCGCGGGTCGACAGCCTGTTCGTGGTGAGCGTCGATGCCGAGGGCCCTACCCTGGCGCTGTCCTCGGGCATGACGACGACGGCGTACGGTGTGATCGAGATCAATCACGGACTCCGCATCGAGACCGTACACACCGACGGGACCCGTGCGACGATCAAGATCAGCCGCATCGGCTGAGCAACTTGCCGCTTCCTCACCCGGTATGGCCAGGAGCTGTACGCAGCCGTTCAGGCCCAAGGCCGTGACCTCGCACATTGATCTAGGGTGAGCCCCCGGCGCCCTCGCGGACGGCTCCGCCTACGCGTCGTACTACCAGGCGGTGCACGCCTACCTGCGCGCCGACGATCCCGAGCCCGCCATGGATCGCGCTCTGGCGGACCTGGACAAGGTGGCCAGGTGGGGCTTTCAGCTACCACCCGCCATTCTGCTCTCCCCACTCGTCGAGGGCGACGAGGAAAGCTTCAACCTCGCCCTCGTCGACGCCCTGGAGGCCCACCGCGACCACTTCTCCGTGGCCGACCGCGGCAACGACGCCGATGCCGCGATCGACGTGGGCATCCTGGCTCTGACCTGCCACGCCCGCCGCAGGGGCTGGCGGATCCGAGTCAGCTCCCCATACCTGCCCCACCGGATACCTGCCCCACCGGCTTCTGCAGGCGGCCGAGCCTCGGTAGTGCGCCATGGACAGCGGGCACGGCGCCGCACAGTTGGACCGGTGTCGTCGTTGCCGACGCAGGCGACGACGTCAAATCCGCCGTCGGGAAGCAGCGGGCTCGCATGTCGGCGGCGGCCGCGCGCAGGCTCAGGCTCCCGCCGGCGGCCTCACCGGCAGCGCGGGTGGTGGCACGGGGCTCAGGTCGGTCCCGGTGACGCGGTGCCCGCGCGGCGCCAGGCCGATGCTCAGCGTACCGATGCCGCAGGAACGGTCAAGCACGGCCGCGAGGCCGGCCAGCGCCGACCAGACTGGCAGGAGCGGGCGGACCACGGTCACTCATTCCCACGCCCGGCCCCACTCCCCCACAGCAAGGGCAGGCATTCGCCGGGTCGGCCGGCCGGTCATCCCCTGACTGGCGCGGCGGGCTCCAGCTCCGCGAACGTCTCCACCGCCCGAGTCCTGCCGGTGACGACGATGACGTCACCGGGGTGGACGACCGTTTCGGCGGTCGCGTAGGTGAAGTCGGCGCCGGGGCGTTTGATACCGACGACGGTCACGCCGTACCTGCTGCGCACCCGGCTCTCGCCGAGCGGGACGCCGCCGACGACCGCCGGGGCGAGGGTCTTGATCAGGGCGTAGTCGCTGTCGAACGCGATGAAGTCGAGCATGCGACCGGTGACCAGGTGGGCCACGCGCTCGCCCATCTCGTGCTCGGGCAGTACGACGTGGTGGGCGCCGACGCGTTCGAGGATCAGACCGTGTTGGCGGGTGGTCCCCCGTGCCCAGATGTTGGGGACGCCCGCCTCGACGAGGTTGGAGGTGCTCAGGATGCTGGCCTCCAGGTCGGTGCTGATGCCGACCACGGCCCGGGTGAACTGTCGGATGCCGAGCTGCTCCAGCGCCTGGGCGTCGGTGCAGTCGGCCGCGGCGACATGGGTGAGCTCGTCGCCGACCTTCTGCACGACTGCGGGGTCGACATCGATGCCGAGCACGTCCCACCCACGTCGCACCAGCTCAAGAGCCAGAGAGTGGCCGAAGCGGCCGAGCCCGAGCACGGCGACCTTGGAGTCGCTGACCGGGCGTGGTTCCTCGGCGCGGTGCCGGCGGCGTCGGCGCAGGGTCTTGAGGTAGTCAGCCAATGACGGGTCGCTCCTCGGGCAGTGTGTACCGGCGGTCGCGCTGGCGCAGGGCGAGCGCGGAAGCGAGCGTGATCGGGCCGAGGCGTCCGGCGAACATCAGGGCTATGACGGTGAGTTGGCCTACCGCGGGAAGATCACCGGTGATGCCGGTGGTCAACCCCACCGTGCCGAACGCGGAGACGCTCTCGAACAGGACCGCTTCGGCCGATTCCTCGGTCACGACGAGCAGGACCAGTGCCCCCGACATGACGAGCGCCACGCCCAGGAGCGCCACGGTCAGTGCCTGGCGCAACGCCGCTTCGGGAATCCGGCGGCCCAGGAAGTCCACGGCGGTACGACCACGGACCTCGGCCAGGATCGCGGCCCCCAGCACGGCGAACGTGGTCACCTTGATGCCACCGGCGGTGCCCGCGCTGCCGCCGCCGATGAACATCAGCACGCAGGTGCCCAGCAGGGTGGCCGGTTCCATGGCGCCGGTGTCGACGGTGAAGAAGCCCGCGGTACGCGCACTCGCGGCGTAGAAGAACCCGTTCATCACCTTGGTCCCCCACGCCATGGGGCCCAGCGTCGCGCGATTGCCCCATTCCAGGGCGCAGGTCATCAGCGTGCCGGCGGTGAGAAGGACGGCGGACGTCGCGAGGGTGAGCCGGGTGTGCAGGGACCAGCGGTGCCCCGCCCTGCCGTGTGCACGCTTACGCCCACCCCGCGACAACTCGAGGAGCACGGGAAAGCCAAGGGCGCCGAGCACGCAGGCGACGGTGACGGGCAGCACGATCCAGGGATCGTGCGCGTAGCGGACGAGGTTGTCGTCGCGCAGCCCGAACCCGGCGTTGTTGAACGCTGAGATCCCGTGGAAGACGCCGTGGTAGACCGCCTCCCCCACTGCCTGGCCGTATCCGAAACGGAAGCGCAGCGCGAGGAGCGCGGCCACGGCCAGCTCGATGGCGAGGGTGGTGCCCGCGATGCCCAGCACGACGCGGCGCGTGTCACCGACGCCGACGCCCCCGGTCTCCGCCTGCATGGTCAGCTGCGTACGCAGCCGGAGCCGGCCGACGACGACCAGACCCAGCAGCGAGGCGAGCGTCATGATGCCGAACCCGCCGACCTGGATCAGAACAAGGACCACGACCTCACCGAACGTACTCCAGTGACTGCCGGTGCCGACGATCGCGAGACCGCCGCTGAACGCTCCCGTGGACGTGAACAGGGCGGTCAGCACACTGGTGCGGCTGCCGTACTCGGCGGCACCGGGCAGCGTCAGCAGAGCCGCGCCGACGACGATGACGAACGCGAAGGCGAGGACGACACCGCGGGTGGGGTGGGCGACCAGCCGAAACCACCAGCCCGAAGCCGTACCACTGACCATCACTCACCTCCCGTTACCCGACGCCATGCTCAGCGGCGCCCATGATCGCCGCGGTGTGGACAGCATCCCTGCCGACGGGAGCGCATGGAACGCGGCACGGCGTCGAGGGCTGACGGGAATCGGCAAAAGAAGCCGGGCAGGCGCGGGCGCGGGCCAGGCGGGAGCCGACCCGAGACCGCAGGGAACCGGCGGCGGCCGGCGGGTCGTCGCAGACGACAGAGGCAACGGCACGGTCGTCATGGCGGTAGCGGTATGGGAGGAGCCTGCATGGATGACGACGCCCTTCTGGCGGAGCAGATGGCCTACTACAGGGACGGCGCGGCCGAATACGACCGGCCCTACGCGGAGCGCGAAGACCTGCGGGAGTTGCTGGCCGTCGTCGATGACCTCCCTATTGCCGGGGACGTGCTGGAGTTGGCCTGTGGGACGGGCCAGTGGACACCGCTGCTTGCCACGCGGGCGCGTTCGGTGACGGCGGTCGACGCGTCCGCCGAAGTGTTGGCCATCGCTCGGGTGCGTGCCACGTCCGCCAAGGTTCGCTTCGTTCGGGCCGACCTGTTCGAGTGGCGGCCGCAGCGGCGCTACGACACGGTGTTCTTCGCTTTCTGGCTCTCCCATGTCCCGCCGACGCGGTTGCCCGACTTCTGGCAGACCGTCGCCGCCGCGCTCGGGCCTGGTGGTAGGGCGGTCTTTGTCGACGACGGTCCTGCCGGGGCACGGGGAGAGGAGGTCCTGGCGGATCATCCCGTCCCCGCGGCGGTGCGTCGGCTCGACGACGGCAGTCGGTACCGCATCGTGAAGGTTTTCCACGATCCGCGGACCCTGACCGACGACCTCACGGCCCTGGGGTGGTCAGCGCGTATCCGGCCGGTCGCCGGAAACTTCGTCGGTGTAGCGGAACCGCCGACCTTCGCGGGCTGAGAAGCAGCACCCGCGGTCGCTGCGGCAACCGGGCGGTCCCGGCACAGGCGTCGCAACTGCCCGCCGGCGCAAGCCCTGGTGACCGTACTGCTCGTACAGCGTGACGAGCAGTACCCTCGTCAAGCCTCGCGTCAGTCGACGGAGTTCATGAAGTCCAGCATCCGGCGGTTGATCTCCTCCGCGTGGTCGATCTGCGGTCCGTGGCCGGTGTTCGAGATGATTTCGGCTCGGGCGCCCGGCACCAGGCGGGGTACACGCTCCACCTGCCGCTCCGGGTGCACCAGCAGGCTGCGCTTGCCGAGAACCAGGTAGAGCGGGGTGCTGATGGTCGACAGCTCGACCTCGGACAGGGGCTGTGGAGCCGGACGGCGTATGCGGTAGGCGCGGACGGCTGTTCTGATCATCGTGCGCAGCTCCGGCATGACCAGGACCGGTTGTTCCAGCAAGGCCGCCAGTCGTGGGCGGAGCGCCTTGGGGGCGAAGGTCGCGAAGAGGCCGGCGAATATCCAGACGAAGAAGCGAAGCCCCACCTTTTCCAGACCGCCGGGGTCGAGCAGCGTGACCGAGGCGAGGCGGCCGGGCCTGCGGTGCGCTTGGTTCAGGACGAGCCAGCCACCGTACGAGGTTCCGACGAGGTGTACGCGGTCGAGCCCGAGCCCGGCAAGCGTCTCGTCCAGCCACTGTGCGGCGCGTTCGGGTTGGTGAATGGGTTCGCGCTGCACGCTGCGGCCGGGGTCGCCCGGGGTGTCGATCGCGTAGACGGGGCGCTCGGCGCTGAGGGTGGGGGTGTTCGGGTACCACATGGCCGAGCAGGAGCCCGCTCCGTGCACCAGGACGACGGGGGTTCGGTCGCGAGCGGCCGGGTCCGCGGGGCCGTAGCGGTAGACGTGCGTGGTGCCGAAGGACGTCTCCACGTCCTGTTCCGCCAATGCGGGGGCACCCAGCGCGTAGACCGCGTCGCAGGCCGCGAGGCCGCCGAGACCACCGTGACCGGTCTCCTCCGCCAGGCACAGGAGGCCGGTCTGCTGCGGCCCGGTGTGGACACCCGGTCGGAGGCGGTCAGCCTGCTGGCCATGTCCGCAGGACTCGGCACCAGCATCCTCGTCGGCCAGCGCAGCGCGGAGTCCGCCGCCGCGGTCCTGGAGTACCACCTGGACCGGATCTTCTCCCCCGGTGGACGCCGGTCCCCGGTTCGGCAGACACGGAAGTCGACGTGACCTGACCGCGAAGCAGCGTCGCCGCGCGGCCGCCGGCCCATACCGGCCGGCGGCCGCATCACACCAGCGGCCTCACACGAGGTGGGCGAAGACCACCAGGTTCTCGGTGTAGTCCTTCACCGAGTGGTCGTAGTCCCCGCGCAGGTGATGAGCCGAACCTCGGGGCGCGCCGTGTCGGCGTACACGCGCTTGCTGGGGAAGGCGTCCTTCGGGAAGGTCTCCGCGGCGTCCACGACGAACTCCGCGTTGCGCCCGTCGGCCCGTTCGACGGAGAACCGGTCGCCGCGCCGGAGTTCGTAGAGGCCGACGAAGACGGCCGCCGAGGTGGCCGTGTCGACGTGCCCGGCGATGATCGAGGTGCCGGGCTCGCCGGGCGAGGCGCCCTCGGCGTACCAGCCGACGAGATTGGTGTCAGCCGCCGGCGGCGGCTCGAGCTGGCCGGAGGCTCCAACGGAGAGGGGGATGAAGGGGGCGTCCACGGAGATCTTCGGGATGAGCAGTCGGGTCGGTTCGGAGCGGGGCAGCGGCCGCGCGGCCTCGCGCGTGTCCGTGAGAGCGACGGTCGGGCGCGGGGAAGGGGAGGTTTTCGGGGTGCTGGCCGACTCTTCGTGACCGCCGAACACGCTGACGGCGAGGATGACGATGGCCACGCCCCACAGGGTCAGCCGCCCGCCGTTGCCGGCCTGGTGCCCGTCCATCGCCCGCTCGGCGGGAGGCGTGGAGGAGGGATCTGCTGCCATCGGGCACCACCTCACTCGGGTACGGCAGCACGGGCTTCGGTGTTTCGGGAGCGCGGGCCGCCACCACGGTGTGCGCCGGCGGCGGCCGCATCCCTGGAGCGCGGGACACCGGTCAGGACGCCGACTCGGCAGCCTTCTTGCGGCGCAGCGCGTACACGCCGGTGGCACCTACGGCGAGCATGGCCAGTCCGCCCGTGGTGACCCCGGGCGAGGCGAGGCCGCCACCGCCGGTGTGCATACCGCCGCGCGGCTTGTCGTGGTCGTCACCGCCCCACCCCTCCTTGCCGTGCCCGCCGTCCTTGCCGCCCTTGTCCTTGTAGGAATCGTCTTCGTACTTGCCGCCGTCGTGGTCCGAGCTCCAGTCGTCACCCCGCACCGCGGCGAGCGCACCGCCACCCGTGTGCATTCCGCCGCGCGGTCCGTCGTGGCTGCTGTCCTTGTCCCAGTCCTTGCCGTAGTCCTTGTCGTAGTCCTTCTCGGAGTCCTTGTCGTAGCCCTTGTCGTAGTCCTTGTCGTAGTCCTTGTCGTGTTCCTTGTCGGAGCCCTTGTCGTGGTCGCGGCCGGAATCGCTGTCGTACTCCTTGCTGTACGAGGAGTCGTCGCGGCCTCCGTCGTCCCCCGCAGGTACGGCGAACGCGGCGCCGGGCGCGGCGAAGGCGAGCGCGGCGGAGGCGGCCGCCGTGGCGAGAAGAATGCGGGCAGAGCACATATCGGTGTCCTTCCGCCGTGGCCGGGCAGCGGACAGGGCATCAGCTGGAATGAACCCGGCCTCGACATGAACCACCGTCAGTCAGGCCCTCGCGACGCACCATCCGGGCCGCCCAGCCGTGTCATCGCTCCACCCGTCTGTCCCAGCAACACGCGCATACGCCTCCCGTAGGGGTGAATCCGGCGTCACCCGACGGCATGCCAGTCCGCCGGCCGCGCCGCCGCCCGCCTCACGGGCCTCCGGGTATCCGAAGCGGTGGACGGGCATGAAGAAGTGCTGCGTGCGCGGGGCCTCCTTCTGGTGGCGGGTGATGAGGGGGGCAGCCGCTGCTCCCACACTCTGAGGGCGGCGGGCAGGCGGTCGTGTTCGGTGAGCAACCGGGCCAGTAGTTCGCCACCCGCGATGCCCGTGCCGGAACCTTGCCCGGAGTGCAGGGTCAGGGAATCTGACTGACCTGGTCGAAGAGGACAGGGAGCGGACGGTGGAGTGGATGCCGTCGGCGCCGATGACCAGGGCCGTGCTCTCCACGGAGCCGTCGGTCGGGCGCACGGTCACTTGGTCGCGGTCCTGGGTGAGAGCCGCGGGCCCGCCGCCGTAGCAAATCTCCATCAGGTCGCGGCCGGGAGTGAGGCGGCCACGGGAGAACATCTCGGAGATGTGCGCGGGGTCGCCCGGCCGGGCGTAGGTGAGCAGTTCGCCGAGCTTCGGGCGCTGGAGCGGCTGGAGGTGCTGGCCGCCTCCTCGCAGAGGACGGGGTCGTCGAGTCGAGCCCGGCCTCGTCCAGGACGAGGTTTTGCCGGGCGGTCGACCACGACGATGGGATGCTGACCGCCCGGCACCGGCCCCGCCGATCGGTGCGGGGCGCTCAGGACAATCCCAGGACCGCCCCGCACGCTTCGCCCACCTGATGGCTGCGTTCACCGTCTCGGCGGGAGCCGGCAGGGAGTCACACCGGGTCCGGCAGGTCCATGAGCGCGAGCCTGTCCGGGTCGATCACGGCGGAGATCTCGGTGATGTGGCCGTCGGCGACGGTGAAGACGAGGAGGGAGAGCGGGGTGCCGTCCTCGCTCCAGGAGATGACGCCGGGCCGGCCGTTGACGGTCGCCGCATGTCCTCGTGCCGCGCTGCCGGCCACGCGCGCGCGGGTGGCGACTTCGGTGGCTCCGAGCGTGACGAACCGGCCGTTCGGGGTGTGGACGGTGAACTTCACTTCGGGGTGGAGAACCTGCAGCAACTGCTCGAACTGACCGTCGCGGGCCGCGGCCAGGAAGGCCTGGACCACCTCGCGTTGGTGCCGTCCAGCGCTCGCCGGCTGCTGGGCGGCCTGTACTTTCCTGCGGGCGCGGCTGGCGAGCATCTTGGTCGCGTCGGCGGACTTGCCGAGGATGGTGCCGATCTCCGCGAAGGGCACGGCGAACACGTCGTGCAGCACGAACGCCAGTCGTTCGTCCGGGCGCAGCGAGTCAAGGACCGTCAGGAGCGCGAGGCCGACGGAGTCCCCGAGTGCGACGAGCTCTTCCGGAGCGGGAGCGTCGTCGAGCGTCACCGTGAATTCGGGCAGCTTGTCGTCGAGGGAGACTTCAGGGCGGGTCCGGCCCGACCGCAGGTAGTCGAGGCTGATGCGGCCGACCACGGTGGTCAGCCAGCCGCCGAGGTTGTTGATGGTGTCAGCGTCCTGACGGGACAGACGCAGCCACGCCTCCTGGACCACGTCTTCCGCGTCGGCGTGTGATCCGAGCACGCGATAGGCAATGGCTCGGAGCCGGTCACGCTGGGACTCGAAGGCCTCGACGATCGGATCCGTGGGATCGGTACCGGGCATGTTGTTACCTCCCCTGAAGCTGCTCCGTCATAGGGGTGACGGGCACAAGCCCCGCAACGTAACCCGATGAAGGAGAGCACTCCCCATGGAAAACCGACTCAAGAGCAAGAACTCGCAGAACTGGGGCTGAGCCCAGCGTGGCTCCTACCCACTGACTGAGCTCGTCGGGAGACGGCTCATCGCCCCGGGAACGCCGCCGGTCTGTCCTCGGGGGTGCGCGGCCGCAGCGAGCGCCAATCCTGATGACTTCGTCAATTCTTTGGTCGAGCCCCATCGGAGGTGTTCGCGCGTGATTTCGGGTTCGCGGTCGCCGCCCGCACCGAGCGGGAGCTGTGGTTGCGCGGCACCTTCGCGGGCTCACCGTGCATGGTCATCCGGCAGGGGCAGGCGTCCCGGTTCATCGGTCCGGCGTTCCGCGCCGCCGAGCGGGGTGACCTAGACCGGCTGGCCCGCGCCACGGCAACACCGTCCGGGACATCGACGTACCCGGTGGCGGACAGCCGGTCGCCCTGCTCGACCCCTCCGGCGTCCCGGTCCGTGTCGTGCACGTGGCCGAGCAGTTGCCCGCGCTGCCCGAACAGCAGCCGCTCACCCGCTTCCAGATCCTCGACCCGGGCGACGGACTGCTGGACACCTACGAGCGCGAACGCAGGCCCCACGCCCGCCACATGATCCGCACCGCGGTCGCCCTCGGCTGGGCCGTGACCGGCGGCCAGGACCGCGCCGCGGCCATCCGCCGAGCCGTCGCGGGCGCGGCCTGCCGCATCCCCGGCCTGACCGCGGCGGTGGGCCGCGACCTCAGCCCCGCCCTCACCACCGGCCCACTGGTACGGCGGCGCCCCCGGCTGACCGGCCGCGATCCGGCCGGCACCTGCTGCCCGCAGCCCTGGGTGATCGTCGACGGCGAGCGTGTACGGCTCGACGACGTCCTCGGGGACTCCTTCACCGTCCTGACCACTGCCCCGCCCACCCCGCGGATGACGGTCGTGGCCGCGGCACTGGGCGCCCGCATGTTCCACGTCGACGACCTCCATGACGACGGCACCCTGGCCGCCTGGCCGGCACGTTGCCGGGCGGACGCCGTCCTGCTGCGGCCCGACCGCGTCGTGATGGACACCGTCCCCGTCGGCGCCGGCGACTTCACGGACGCCGCCGCCTGGGCACCGCTGCTGCACACGGCCCGCCGTCCGGCCGATGTCCGACCCCGGTCACCCTGCCGAGGAGCACCACCACACCATGGCCACCCCGCCAGACGTGACGAGTCCACAGCCCAGGCCGCACCGGAGCCCTTTTTCACCCCCGACCCGGAGGCGGCCGCCGGCTGCCGCATCGCCGACTTCGCCCGGTGGGCCGCCCGACGCCGAGACGCCGACGGCGTCCACCGTCCGCGACCCCACCGACTACCAAGCCCCCCAGCGCTGGTCCGTCACCGACCTTGAAGGGTTCGTGCACGTACGACGGCAGCCCAGCCCCCTTCCCACGGCCCGACCTCTGTGGGAGCTGGCACCAGTCCTCAGTACCTGCTCGGCATGGCCAAGTTCGGCATCGACCCGTCCGTGCACGATCTGTCGGCCGTCCGCGCCATGGGCTTGCACCGGCGCCAGGGCGCGCCCACCGAGCAAGTCCTCAACCCGGTGAGACGCCGTAACGGGAGCGACTGGGCAAAACCGGAGCGGCGTGTCGTGCCTGCGCGCACCGCCTTGAGCCCTGTCGTCCGGTTGCGCCGCACTCGTAACTGATGCCTCACGTCATCGTTTTGAGCCGCCTACACCGAGAACACCACCGGCCGCTGACCACCCCCTAGCGTCAAGGCATGCTGTGCGCATGCCCACGCAGTGGTAAGAGCGGCCGCTGTCGTGGCAACCCCTTGGAAAGACTGATGGTTCTCGTGCCGATTCCGATCGATTTCGAGCAAGCCTTCCCCAGACCTTGCAGATCCCGCGGCCGGGAGAGCCGGTCTGCCGAACGCACGGGCACACGCTGAGAAATGGGGAATCATGAGGAAGACCGCCAGGCTGCCCCGGACCGCGAGCGCACCCCGCACACGGGCTGCCGCGAAGGCTGCAAAGATCGTGGCCGGCGCGGCAGCAGTTGTGCTGGCGTTTCCCGCCACCGCCGCTCAGGCGCAGGACAGTGCTCCAGCCGCGCAGGACACCGGGCTCGTCTTCATGAACAAGGCGACGCACCACAAGTACCAGACGCTGCGCGCGGAAAACCAGGAACGCGGCATGGCCCCCACGGACGCGGCCGAGCAGGCCCTGACGACGGTTCAGGCGAGGACCGCCGATGTGGTCAACAACGCGGCAGGACCCCGGACGGTGAGCATGAACCCCTGGTTCACGCTGGCAACGCCGAAGGACCGTGAGGGGCTGCCGTGGCCGGTGCGCGACGGAATCCGCGGGGAGGGAACCAACTTCAAGAAGGGGTTCGGATATCTGAAGTACTCGGAGAAGCACAACTTCCGCAGCGTCAGCATCATTCAGGTCGCGATCGAGCGCGGCGACAAGATTCCCCCGGGCAATTTCGGCGGCCCGACCTTCTCCGGCTTCGTCGTCGGATACAGCCGCAGCGGCCAGTACGTGAATGAGAACACGGTCATCGGGACCAATGCGCAACCCTTCTCCCACTCGCTCCAGCAGAACAGCCCCGACGGTCTCCCGGTGGGCGTGATCACCGCCTGGTGCAAGGGAAAGACGCTGTGCCCCTCCGCCATGAACGAATTCGGTCTGTGACAACGGGCGACGCATGACCACGGGTGAGGAGTCTTCGGAGTCGGGGTTCGAGCGCTTCGCGCGGCTGGTTTCCCAGCTGGACAACGAGATCTTCACCGTGCTGCGGGTGAGCCGTGCGGACTCGGAGACCGTCCATACGACGCTCCGCTTCCGCCGGCCCCCCGTCGGCGTCGCCGCGCTGCTGCACTGGCCCGAGCAGCCGGTCACCATCGTGACGGCACTCTCCAACGCGGACGGCCCGGCCTACGAGGACCCCGCCATGGAGGTCCTCGAATTCGTCCTGACCGACGGAATCAACCACAACACGGTCACCGGGACCGGTGAGGGCGGTGCGCTGATCGTCGACGCCCGCGACTGGTTCTGACCGCGGTAGGTCAGAAGGTCAGCTTCCAGCTGTCGACATAGCCCGTGTCCTGCGAGGCGACGTCCTGCACCCGCAACCGCCAGGTCCCGTTCGCTGCCTCGCTGGAGGCGTCGACGGTGTAGGTGGTGATGACATTGTCCGCGGAGTCGGAGCTGCTGGAGTTCTTCAGCCGGTAGGCCGTCCCGTCCGGCGCCACCAGGTCGACGACCAGGTCACCGCGCCAGGTGTGCTTGATGTCCACCCCGACCCGGAGCGCCGCCGACGCGTTTCCCGTGCGGCCGGAGACGGCCAGGGCCGAGGTCACCGCGGCCGCGTTGTCCGGGATGGCCACGTCGGTGGCGTTCTCGTAGGACTCGCCGGGCGGCATCGGCTCCGTCGTTCCCAGCGTCCAGACAGCGTGGGCGAGGGCGTCGCTGTTGCGGTCGAGTGCGGTGTCGTTGATGTTGGTCGACGTGTCGCAGGAGGAGTGGTAGCACCGGTCGAACGCCTGGCCCGAGGTGCCGCCCCATTTGGCGGCCTGCGCCGCCGTCTTCGTACGACTGGCGCCGGTGAACAGTCCGCCGACCGGTATGCCGACGTTCTTGAAGGACGCGTGGTCGGATCGGCCGTCTCCCTCCGTCTCGATTTCGGTGGCTACGCCGATGCCCGCGTACCAGTCCTTGAAGACCTTCTCGATCGCCGGATCGTCGTCGTAGACGAAGTAACCGGGGTTCGGTGAGCCGACCATGTCGAGGTTGATGTATCCCGACACTCTGGCGCGGTCGCCGGCCGCCAGGTTGTTCACGTAGTACCTGCTGCCGACCAGCCCCAGTTCCTCGGCGCCCCACCACGCGAACCGCAGGTGCTTCGTGGGCTGAAGGTGGGCGCGGGACACGGCGAGGGCGGTCTCGAGTACGGCCGCGGAGCCGGAGCCGTTGTCGTTGATCCCGGCGCCGGAGGAGACCGAGTCGAGGTGCGCGCCGACCATGAGGACCTGGTTGGCATCGCCGCCGGGCCAGTCGGCGATCAGGTTGTACCCCGTGCTGCCGGAGGAGGTGAACTGCTGGACGGTGGTGGTGAATCCGGCCGCGTCGAGTTTGGCCTTCACATAGTCGAGCGAGGCCCGGTAGCCGGGACGGCCGTGAGCCCGGTTGCCGCCGTTGGCGCCGGCGATGGACTGGAACTGCGCGAGGTGCGCCTTGACGTTGCTGATCGGGATGTCGGGTGCCGCCAGGGTCCCGACGCCGGTGGCCGCCTGGATCCGGTCGGGGGTGGCCGAGGACGCGGGCGGGGCGGCGAGCAGGCCCGCCGTGGCCGCGAGGGCAACGGCTGCCAGGCGTCTGGAGATGGTCCTGGGCAGGCGGGATCTCTGATGGGTCATGTGGGGAGCCGCACTTTCTCGTCGATGAAGGGGAGTCGAGCGATGCCTGGATCGGTGGTGCCAGAGCTGTGCGGGTGCGGTGGGGTGCTTTGCGTGGTGTGGGTGCTGTGTGTTGCGGGTGCTGTGTGCTGCGGGTGCTCCGTGCTGCGGGTGCTGTGTGGGCCTGATGCTCAGTCAGGTATTGATGCTCCGTCAAGAGCTATTTCCGGTCACGACTGTCCGCTCAGCGGACACCGGGACGGGGGCTGTCATCGGTCTTCGCGGATGGCTCCGCGGTGCCGCCCAGCAGGCACACGCCGTCGCCGACCCCCGTCGGAACGGTTGTCGCCGCGCACGCCGCGAGTGACGATGTCCTCAGCACATCGCCCTGTGGGAGGCCGTGTTGACCGATCCCTGGGTGGCTCTGGAGTCGGGGGCCGACCCTGCCGAGCGCGTACGAGTGCTGCACGCCGCGTACGAGACCTTCACCGAGGCCGGCACGGTGCCGCGGCGGGTGCGAGGCGTGGTCGCCGACTCGTGGCGGCGCTCGGCGCGGGCCGGCGTCCGCCCGGAGGGCACCGCCGACATCGAGTTGACCGGCGGTGACCTCGGCGTCCACCGCGCCGAGCATCCCCTGGCTCCCGTGATGCCGCTGCTCCGCGAGCTGATGGGGACGTTCGCCTTCGACGGCCGGCACCTCATGGCGGTGTGCGACGCGCATGGCAGGCTGCTGTGGGTCGAGGGCCACGCAACGACACTGCGGCGGGCGGGGCGGATGAACTTCGTGCCGGGTGCGCGGTGGGCGGAGAGCGCGGTCGGGACGAACGCGCCTGGCACCGCCATCGCCGTGAACCGCCCTGTACAGGTGTTCGCCGCCGAGCACTTCGCCCGGCGCGTGCAGCGGTGGACCTGCGCGGCGGCCCCCGTACACGATCCCCGCACGGGGCGGGTGCTGGGTGCCGTGGACATCACCGGTGGCGACGGCCTCGCGCACCCGCACAGCCTGGGCTTCGTTACGGCCGTGGCACGGGCGGCGGAGTCCCAGCTGGCGCTGCTCACCCCCAGCCGCCCCGACGTGGGCGGGCCCGAACTGGCGGCGCTGGGCCGCGACCAGGCGCTGCTGACGACGGGCGGCCGCAGCATCCGGCTCAGCCGCCGGCACAGCGAGATCCTCGTCCTGCTCTCCCGCCACCCCGACGGCCTCAGCGGCGACGAGCTGCTGTGTGCGCTGTACGAGGACGAGTCGGTGACGCCGGTGACTCTGCGCGCGGAAGTCGCGCGGCTGCGTCAGGTGCTCGGCCCCCATCTGCTCGCCTCGCGTCCGTACCGGCTCACGGCACCCGTCGCTTCGGACGTCGCCGTCGTGGAACGTCAGCTGGCGGCCGGCGCGGTGACCGCGGCCCTGGCGGCGTATGCGGGCCCGCTGCTGCCCGCCTCCCAGGCACCGGCGGTGGTACGGCTCAGGCGCCGTCTCGCGGACACCGTGCGCGCGGCACTGATCGCCCGCGGGGATGCCGACCTGCTGGCCGACTGGGCGCACGCGCCGTGGGGCGAGGACGACCTGGAGGTGTGGCGGTCACTGGCCGCGGCCCGGCCGACGGCAGCGATCCGTGCTCGCCTGGCCGCACTCGAGTCGGAGCTGGCCGGCCCGGGCGGCTGGTCAGACGTCTAGGTCTTGAGACGGGCAGTCGCAACGTGGATGCAACGTCCGCCTTTCTAGCCTCCGGCGCACAACCTGCCAGGCGGCGGGGAACGCTGCCCGAAGGAGGCCAGTTCCGCATGACCCGATACGCGGCGCCCGGAAGCGAGGGCGCGATCGTCTCCTACCAGTCCCGCTACGACCACTTCATCGGCGGCGCGTACGTGCCCCCGGTGAGGGGGCAGTACTTCGAGAACCCGAGTCCGGTGAACGGGCAGCCCTTCACCGAGGTGGCCCGTGGCACGGCGGAGGACGTCGAGGCGGCGCTCGACGCGGCGCACGCGGCCGCACCGGGCTGGGGGCGCAGGTCGGCGACCGAGCGGTCCGACATTCTGCTGAAGATCGCCGACCGTATGGAGGCGCACCTGGAGCCACTGGCGGTCGCGGAGAGCTGGGAGAACGGCAAGCCGGTACGCGAGACCCTCGCGGCCGACATCCCGCTGGCCATCGACCACTTCCGCTACTTCGCCGGCGCGGTACGCGCCCAGGAGGGCTCGCTCAGCGAGGTCGACGAGGACACGGTCGCCTACCACTTCCACGAGCCGCTGGGCGTCGTCGCCCAGATCATCCCGTGGAACTTCCCCATTCTGATGGCGACATGGAAGCTCGCGCCCGCCCTCGCCGCGGGCAACGCGGTCGTCCTCAAGCCCGCCGAACAGACCCCGGTCTCCATCCACTACTGGCTCAGCATCGTCTCCGACCTGCTCCCGCCGGGTGTGCTGAACATCGTCAACGGCTTCGGTCCTGAGGCCGGAAAGCCGCTCGCCTCCAGTCCCCGGGTGGCGAAGGTCGCCTTCACCGGCGAGACGTCCACGGGTCGACTGATCCTGCAGTACGCGGCGGAGAACCTGAAACCCGTCACGCTGGAGCTGGGCGGCAAGTCGCCGAACATCTTCTTCGACGACGTGTGGGAGAAGGACGACGAGCTGCGCGACAAGGCCCTCGAAGGGTTCACGATGTTCGCGCTGAACCAGGGCGAGGTGTGCACCTGCCCCTCCCGCGGGCTGATCCAGCGCGGCAACTACCCCGACTTCCTGTCAGCGGCCATCGCCCGCACCGAGCTGATCAAACCCGGCCATCCCCTCGACACCGACACGATGATCGGCGCGCAGGCGTCCAGCGAGCAGCTGACCAAGATCCTGTCCTACATCGACATCGGCAGGCAGGAAGGCGCCAAAGTGCTCACGGGCGGCGAACGCGCCGACCTGGACGGTGACCTGAAGGGCGGCTACTACGTGCGGCCGACGATCTTCGAGGGCGACAACCGCATGCGCGTCTTCCAGGAGGAGATCTTCGGTCCGGTCGTCTCGGTGGCCTCGTTCGACGACTTCGACGACGCGATCAAGATCGCCAACGACACGTCGTACGGCCTTGGCGCGGGCGTGTGGACCCGCGACATCAACACCGCCTACCGCGCCGGCCGGGCCATCCAGGCAGGCCGCGTCTGGACGAACTGCTACCACGCCTACCCCGCACACGCGGCGTTCGGCGGGTACAAGCAGTCCGGGATCGGGCGGGAGACACACAAGATGATGCTCGACCACTACCAGCAGACGAAGAATCTGCTGGTGTCGTACTCGCCGAAGAAGCTGGGCTTCTTCTAGACGCAAAAAACGGGGCTTCTGCAGGTGGATGGCCTCGGCGGGACGCATCGCGGCGTAGTACATGCAACCGAAGAAGGCGTACAGATGCGGACCACGGGGTTCGGCACACATTCCGGATCAACTTCATCGGCAACTTCGGGAGCGGTTCAGCGGAGGCCTGCAAGTGGTTTCTGCCCGAAGTACCCCTTCTCGACGGCGGCACTCCCGTCGACCTTGCGGCACAAGGCGTCAAGCCCAACTGGAAAACGTACGTTCTCCGGGGGTTCAGCCTGTTGCGCTTGTCCATCGCGACAGGTGTGGTGTTGTCGCCAGATCGGGGGAGGTCAGCCGTTCGGGCCTTGCCGGGGCGTCGATTCACTTCGGTCGAGGGACCTGTACAGCCATCAGCAGCCAGCACTACGTTGACGGTCAGAATCGGGCTCGTCGACGCGTTGGTGGCTGGGTGGCGCGTCTCGTCGACGTGCCCGATGGAGACATCAGTGTCGTACCGCTCCCTGCTGCGCCTCGCCGGCGTCGGCTTCTTCCCTCTGGGATTCCTCGCCCGCCTGCCATACGCCGCCTCGGCTCTCTCCACGCTCATCCTGGTCCAGGCATCGACCCACAGCTACGCCTTCGCCGGCCTCGCCAGTGCGGCCCAAAGCATCGCCATCGCCATCGGCGGCCCCCTGGTCGGGGCCTTGGCCGACCGCTACGGCCACCGATCCGTCGGAGCCGCCGCCGCTATCGCCAACTTCGCTGCCTGGGCCGCACTGCTGGCCGCGAGCCGGGGAACACAGGAAAGCATGCTCGCTGCGGCCACCCTGGTGGGCCTGACCCAACCCCAAGTCGGCCCGCTCGTACGCGTGCACTGGTCGCGTCTGGTGCGCTCGCACAACGAACACCACCTGTTGTCCGCGGCTCTGTCCTATGAGGCATCCGCCGACGAGATGAGCTTCGTCGCCGGACCAGCGCTCGTCGGGCTGCTCGCGTCGGTCAGTCCGCTTGCGCCCGCCGTGGCGACCATGTCTCTGATCGCAGCAAGCACCCTCCCCTTCGCTCTCCTCTACTCCCACCGCGCCACGCAGCAGCCCGCTTCGGGCGACCGTGGGAAGCCGTACTTGCCGCGTCGTCCGCTGGCCGTCATGTTCCTGGCGATGGCCGCGATGGGGGCGGTTTTCGGAGCGATCCAGACAGCTGTCACCGTGTATGCCGACACGATCGACGAACCCGGCGCCTCGGGGCTCGTGTACGCCGAGTTCGGCATCGGCAGTGCCCTGGTGGGTGCCGCCTGTGCCTGGCTCCCGCCGCGGTTCTCCCTGCGCGCCCGCTACGTCTCGTTCGCCGCAACGCTCTGCGCCGGCATGCTGATCCTCTTCGCCGGAGCCCAGCTAGTGTCCCTTCCCGTCGCCGTCGCGCTGGCGAGCTTCACCGTCGCGCCGTACATGATCAGCCTGTACGCATTGACCGAACGACTTGCCCCCACGGAACGTGCAGCGGTCGCCATGACGATCCTGTGCGCCGGTGGTCCCCTGGGAACGGCTGGCGGACAGGCCGTGTCCGGCAACCTCGCAGAAGGTCACGGCGTCGAGGGCGCCCTGCTGGTGGCTCTCGTCGTGGCAGCAGGCGCACTCCTGCTCGCGCTCTGGGCATGCCTCGCCGACCGGGGTCGCAACATCTGGATCGTCGACTGTGCACCGGCCAAGAACCGTGCGCCCCGAGAGCCTGTCAAACAGTCGCAGACCGCCCTCTCAGAGCGTTGACCGGGGCGTCAGGCGGTCACCACGGGCACACCGTCCGGGCAGCCGGCGAGCCAGGCCGCGATGTGGTCCGCGCGCCGGGTGGCCGCCGTGGCCATGGCGCCCTTGGTCATCCCGGCGACATGAGGGGTCAGCAGGGCGTTCGACAGACCGAAGAGCGGCGAGGCGACGGCGGCGTGCTCGTGCCCGAACGTGTCGACAGCTGCCGCCGCGAGCGGGTGTACCGCGTCACGCAGCGCATCGGCCGGCGCCTGTTCGTCGACGAATCCGCCCCGGGCGGTGTTCAGCAGGATCGACCCCGGCCGCGTCACCGCCGGCTCCGCGCGCCCGATCATTCCCCGGGTCTGCGGCGTGAACGGAAGGTGCAGGGAGACCACGTCACTGGTGGCGAGCAGAGCCTTGAGGGACTTGGCCCGGGGCACCGAAGTCTCGGTCGGGCGCCGCGCGAGGCCTTGGACCGCCATGCCCGGGGCGGTAGCCCGTTCGGCCAGCGCCAGGCCGATCCGGCCCAACCCGACGATTCCCAACGTCAGTTCTGACAACTCCACGGCGGGGGCAGCCGGTGCGCTCCAGCAGTCGAAATCGGTGAAGTCCGCCAGGAGGTCGCGGCCCGCCTCGGTGTCTTCGGGGTCGTCCGGGATGTCCTCAGGTCTGAGCCTGAACTGCTCAGGCAAAACCATTGGGGCGCTCCGCCGCCACGGTCGCGTCGTTCTGGTGGACTGTCCGGTTTGATCACTTGGTATCCACGGCGGCCCAGGATGCGACGAGTGGCGGGCGGAACCGCCTGTGGAAATGAGCGGCATGGTCCCCGTGGTACGCGGTACGGTGCGCCGATGTCAGCGATCAAGAAGTTCCAAGTCACCTTTGACTGCGCAGACCCTGAGCGCCTCGCTCGCTTCTGGTGCGAGGTGTTGGGGTACGTCATACCGCCGCCACCGGCGGGGTTCGCCACCTGGGACGATTTCAACAGCACCCTGCCTCCCGAGAAGCAGGGATCATGGTTCGCCTGCAGTGATCCCTCAGGCGTGGGCCCGCGTCTGTACTTCCAGCGCGTCCCCGAAGGCAAGATCGTCAAGAATCGGGTGCATCTCGACGTCCGGGTCGGCACCGGGCTCGTGGGGGACGAGCGCCTCGCCACGCTCGAAGCCGAGTGCGCACGACTGGTCGCGCTCGGCGCCACCCACGTGCAAACGCTGTATGCCGATGAGGAAAACGAGTCCTGCATCCCAATGCTGGACATCGAGGGCAACGAATTCTGTATCGACTGAGCGCTCTCCGAGCCGGGGAGGCGGGGAGCCGTCTCCCCTGGGCCTCTCTGGTCTCCGCGCGAAGACGTGCTCGACGCGGGCCCGGACCTTGCGGTGGGAGGCGTTGTGCTCCTCTTTCCAAGTCGGCAGTTCGGTCTGGCCGCGTTCACGGCGGTGCGGGATGAGCAGGCCGGTACCCCGATAGCCGCCGTCCGCGATGACCGTGGCCCGGCCGACGGCGGCCTTCGCACCGGAAAGGTCCCACGCCTTGCAATCGTTGCGGTTGCCCGTGACCGGTCGGCCGACGGCGACAATGAGTTGGGAGTCGGCGTCGATGACGACCTGGTGGTTGGTCGAATACCGGTAGTTCTTCGACTGCGCCGATGATGCGGTTAGCGGCCGACTTCGACACCCCGAACAGCGGGGCGAGCTGCCTCAGCGTCAAGTTCGTACGCCAGTAAGCCGCTACCAGCAGGATCCGGTCCGCCGGAGTCAAGCTCCACGGTCGCCCCTTGCGTACCTGGTCCGCACCTTCGCTCCGCATGTAGTCGTCCCCGGCGAAGGCCGCGGTCACCGGAACCCTGCCGTCCTCGTTCAGCGGCTGGTCCACTTCGTTCACCGTGCACGTGGCGACGCCCGAAACGATCCGTAGTGGCGCGACATTTCTGCGCGGACGCCCCTACGCCCAGCTCAAGTTCGACGGCTCGTCCGACCACAGCCTGGTCGGCGGCGTCCTGCAACTGGCCTTGAGCACAGCGGGGTCGGCGTTGGCAATGTCTCAGCCGTCGATCAGAGCCTTGACGCTCAGGCCGCACCAGCCAGGTGCGCTCTACGGCGCGACCACACAGGACGCCGAGCCGTTGCTTGCGGTCGTGGCGGTACAGCTCGCACCGGCGACGGCGAAGGTCACTTCCGCGCCTTCGTACGCTGCCCCATCGCGGGGCCGCCACCGCTGGCGTCGGGCCGGCCGCTACCACCGCGACAGCCACGGCCGCGACTCCCACCGTTAACGCCCGGAGACGTCTGCCTAATGTGCTCAGGCGGACGATTACCTCGTTTCCCGCGCCGTTTCCCCCGGGGAGGCACACCCCTACGGTCACTCTGTCGTGACCGTGACAGGGCGTTCCATGAAGTTTCGCACTGCGGAGAGGCACTTCCACGAAAGCGCCACGGGATTAAAGATCAAGCTCAGGCATCGGCCGTGCGCTGCCCGGCGTCGTCCTGGTGGGGCGTACGAGCCCGGAGAACTGCGCTGAGGAGGCCCCGGCCCGGCCTCACGCGCACCGGCGGCCTGACCGCCGCGGGAAACAAGGGGCTTCCGTTTTGGACAGCGGAGGGGTACGTTCCGCTTACCCCGCGACGGTGCCTTTCGAGGCGCTGGCCCGCCGGTTCCGGAACGGCGGGCCGCGCGGGGGCCAACTGCCTCGTCGCGGTCTTGTCACAGCACCCACGCAGGGCGGTTACCCCGCCCGACGAGATCTCGGCACCCTATCCTCAACACCTGGTCGACGGCCGATGCCTGCATGGTCGGGCACTCGTCGTCACCGCCGGGAAGGTCCAGCAGCCGAAGAGGAGGCCCGCACACCCGCACGTTGACACCTGACGGCCAGTCGGATCGAGCGGAGCACGACCTGTCAGCGACACCGGCGGGGGTCGAGCCGGACGACCGGCCTGCCGGTCAGGCGCGTGAGTTTCGTGCAGCGGGAGCGCGACCGCCGACGACGGCGTCAGCGACGGATGGGCGCACCGGAAGTAGAGCCGGAGCGTGTCGTCCACCGCGGGCGCCCGGGCCAGGGCTCCTCGTCGACGAGGTCCTCAGGCCGGCGGCGGGCGGCGTCCGCCCGGGTCGCGTAGAGGAACTGTCGCCCGCCCAGCCACGGTGACCAGCCGGCCCTTCGTGTCCCGCATGGGGTATCCCCTGCTCGAAGAGCTTGGGCAGGGGTCGGCCAGTCCTGAGATCTGCCCACCGATCCCTCCGTCGTCGCCGAGGCCCGCGACCACGTGGCCCGTCAGCTGGCCGCCTGGGGCGTCGGGGATGCGGTGGCGGAAGCCAGCACCTGGCTTGACAGCCGTGCCCCCAGCGGCGGATCGCGGAAGGGGCCCAGCCGCGCCGGGCCCCTTCTTCTGGTGGCGGGGACAGGGTGTGAACCTTCGGCCTCAGGGACGGAGTGCCCGCATCACGCCGGGTCGAGCGCCCCCGGCTGCAGCGGTCCTGCCGCCTGGATGCGCGGATCGATGGGGCGGGCGACGAAGACCGGGGCGTCCGACTGGTAGAAGATGTCGATGTCGGCCTCCTCGCCGCCGACGATCAGCGTGTCCCAGGCACCGCTCTCTTGCAGGGTCCGCAGGGTCGACGGAGCGAGCATGGACAGGTGGCTGCGCAGTTCCTCGTCACTGGGCATTCCGGGCAGGCGGGGGGCAAGGCGCTCGCGGATCGAGCCCATACGGTCCAGCAAGACGTCGAGATCGGACCGCTCGGCGGCGGGTTCGGCGACGCCCCGGTCCCCTTCCACGCTGTCGGCGATGATGTCCTTGATGGCGCGGGTCACGCCTCGTTCGTCGGTGGTGACCATCGCGTTCCAGGCCCGGCTCTTGTGCCGGTACTGGAGCATGGACATCGCCGCCTCGTGCCGGATGAAGTCGGCGTCGCGCAGCGGACGGCCCTGCCAGACCCGGCTGAGGGAGCGGGAGAGGGAAACGGCTGAGGCGAGGCCACTGTTGAGCCCGCGTCCGGGCCAGAAGTGGATGGCGTTGGCCGCGTCGCCCAGCAGGAAGCCGTAGGTTCCGGGGCTCGTGGCCGTGGGGCGGGTGAGCTGGGCCGTGAACCGGGGGCGCTGCACCATGTCCAGCCGGAACGAGGTGATGGCGCTGAGATCGTCCTCGGGGACGCCGAACAGCCTCAGACCCTCCTGGATCTGCTTCCACAGCGGCGAGCTGCGCAGCAGCGCGGGCAGGAACAGAGTGCCATGGGTCGGGCAGACGAACTCGTTGTCCTCGTGGCGGCTCATCAGGCAGGGCCGGGCCGCGATGCACTCCTCGAAGACCTGCCGGACCGGGTCGATGCCGATCACGTTGCGGGCCTCCTTGCGGGTCAGCCTCATGTTGAGGAACCCCTCGCCACGCAGTGAGTTGAGCAGGAACCGGTTCTGCGCCACGGTCAGCAGGACGCTCATGGGGTCCGGGAGCTGGGACTTGACCCGCAGTCCCAGCACCACGTCCTGAAGGTGCTCCCCGTTGAGGGAGTAGATCGAGGAATCGGCCGTGCCGAAGCGGTCCCCGAAGTGCTCCCGGGTGCGCGAACGGCCGCCCTCGCAGACCACCAGGACGTGTTCCTGGGAGAGCAGGTGCTGCTGCTCCGACGCATCGAATCGCTTCGGCACCAGGTGGATCGCCGACTTGGTGTTGGCCAGCTCCAGCAGCTTGTCCTCGATGTAGGCGATCCGGATGTTGCGGGGCGGACGGCCGTCCACGGAGTCCGGTCCCAGGGGCCACATCTCGGAGTATCCGCCCACGTCGAACAGCGTCGACTGCATCTCCTCGGTGAGCGCGAGATACTGCCGGCTCTGGACGGTGACGACCTGCTGGCGGCGGACGTTGCCCTGGTCCTCGCCCTTCCAGACCACAGTGGAGCCGTTTCTGGTCCACCGGCCGTCGTAGACGGTGATGGCCACCCTCCCCGGCAGGGCGTTCTCCAGCAGCAGGGCGAAGGCGAGGCCGACCGGGCCACCTCCGGTCACCGTGACCCGCAGCACGCCCGGATTCGCCGAGGCATCGGCACGGGGCAGGTCGAACTGGGAGAGGTCCATGACCGTCTCAACGGCCTCCTGCGTTTCGAACAGGAAGGTCTCGTCGCCGATGCGTATGGAGTCGCCGGGCACGAGCACATGACGGGTGACGCGCCGGTCGTTCACGAAGGTTCCGTTCTTGCTGCGGTCGTAGAGGACGAACGCGCCGTCCTCCGCCACGATCTCGGTGTGCAGGCGGGAGGCACTGACGCTGACGATGATCACGTCGTTGTCGCTCTTGCGCCCGAATCGCAGCGGAGAGTTGCCCAGAACCACGCTCTGACCGGCGAAGGGACCCGTGCGTCCCACGATGACCGACGACACAGAAACTCCTTGCGAAAGTCTCGGGTGCGGGCAGAGGCACCGCACCCTGCGGTTGATCCGCTGTGAGGGAGAGAGTCGTACGTCACTCCCACTGAACTCCGGCCCATCGAGTGTGACTTGACAGACGATGTACGAGTCGGCCCGGCAGCGGTCCAACTCGTACTCGTTGAAGTATGGCGTATGCGCGGGGCTGACTCGGATGCATGGCGTTGCCTTGATGGCCGGTTGACTAGCCGCCCGCCGTCGAGGCGCATGTCACCAGGAACGGCACCGAATTGGACACCGCCTCGAACGGTGAGCGGATCTCCACGGCCATCTGGCTGTGGAGCGTTCCGGTCTGCGCATACGTCGACAGCCGCACCGTCTCCTGATGGGTGCGAGGGCCGCCTTCCGGGAACGCCAGCGTCCTCCACTGCCGGTCGATCACGGACCCGTTCGTCGAGACCCACCGGTACGAGAACTGGACGGGCAACTCGGACACCGTGAAGGTCGCGGTAAATCGGGGAGCCTTGGATTCCGCCGGGGGGCAGTCTCCGACGTACGTGGTCGCGCCTCCCGTCACGGTGACCGAGACGGGCTGTGCGGCGGTGTCATCCGACCCGCTGCTCGCAGCACCGGAGGCGGAGGCCTGTGCCTGCCCCGTGGGTGAGCCGGTGCCCTTGTTGCCCTCACCGTCGCCGCCGCCGAGCGCATAGCCCAGGCCGCCGACGAGCAGCGCGAGCACGACCGTTCCCGCCGCGGTCAGGTACCCGATGCGCCGCCTCCGCCGGGTAGGGCCGTGACCCGCTTCGGCGCCCTCGGGCTCGAGCGCCGCCGACGAGGGGGGTACCGCAGAAACGGCCGTGGGTACGGGCTCTGATGCCGGGCCTGCCGATCCGGTGGGCGACTCTGCGATACCCGAAGCCGAGGCGGCCTCCGGCAAGGAAGGTGGCGGGGCGGGCGCAGCGGGAACGCCAGGGATGGCGGGGCTGTCCACGGTGGGCAGACCGACCGCGTCGCCGGACGAGCGGGGCGCCGGGGCAGCAGTCTCGGCGGTGACCGCCGGTACGGTACCGGGAAGCGTGGGCTGTGCCGGGGCGGCGGGGGCGCCGGGTTGTGCCGCGGCCGTAGACAGGTCAGCCGGGGCGGTGGGTGTGTCGGCCCCCGTGGGTAGGCCGGCCGGGGCGATAGGTGTATCGGCCCCCGTGCGTAGGTCAGCCGGGGCGATAGGTGTATCGGCCCCCGTGCGTAGGTCAGCCGGGGCGGTGGGTGTGTCGACCGTGGGTACGTCGACCGTGGCCGTCGTCCCCGTTTCTGGTGCGGAGGGGGCGGAGGCGGTCTTCGCCGACGCCCCGGAAGCCGCAGGTCCCTTTGCTGTGGGGGCATCGGCGGTCCCCGCCAGGTCCCTGGTGTCCGTGGCGTTTTCAGGGACAGGCGGTGACGCCGAGACGGTCGACGCCCCGGCCGTGGCCGTGGGTGCGCTCCCCCCGAGCGGGGACTCGGCGGTGGGCAGCTCTTCGGTGACCGCTGCGGGGAGCGGGGCCGACAGCGTGGCCGTATCGGCGCGGGAGGTGCCATCAGCACCAGCCAGGCTCAGCTCCTGCTCGGCCTGTTCGGCCGGCATTCGATCGTCGGGGTCCTTGCGCAACAGGCCTTCGATGACGGACACGAGCGGTCCGGCCCGGTGCGGCGGGGGCAACTCGTCGTCGACGACGGCGCGCAGAGTGGCCAGCGGGGTGGTCCGGCGGAAGGGCGAACGGCCCTGGACGGCCGTGTAGAGCAGCGCTCCGAGAGACCACAGGTCCGACGCCGGGCCGGGAGTCCGGCCCAGTGCCCGTTCCGGCGCCAGATACTCGGGAGAGCCGATGACCTCGCCGGTCATCGTCAGCGCGGAGTCCCCCTCGATGGTGGCGATGCCGAAGTCGGTGAGTACCACCCTGCCGTCGTCTGCGAGCAGGACGTTGGCGGGTTTCACGTCGCGGTGCAGAACTCCGGCGCCATGCGCCGCGCGCAGCGCGGCCAGCACCTCGGCACCTATGCGCGCGGTCTCCCGCGGCGTCAGGGCACCCTGGGAACCGATCACGTCGGCCAGCGACCGGCCGCGGACGAACTCCATCACGATCCAGGGTCGGCCGTCGTCGGTGGCGACGTCGTGGACGGTCACCACACCACGCGCACTGATGCGCGCCGCCGCCCAAGCTTCCCGCTCCAAGCGGGTGTACATCCGCTCGACCCGTTCCACGGGCAGTCCGACGGGAGCGCGTACCTCCTTGATGGCGACCTCGCGGTGCAGTACCTCGTCGCGGGCGCGCCACACGATGCCCATACCGCCCTCGCCGAGAACGGATAGCAGGCGGTAACGACCGGCGACCAGTCGTTCGGCTCCCGCGTTCGGCGACGCCGCGTCCTGTTGTGGCATGAGGGCCCTACTCCCTGTCCTTTGCGAGCGGCCGAGGAGTGGCGACGCCCCCGTCCGATCCGTGGCCTGCCGGGGCGGGGTCCCTTCGGTTCGGCCACGGCCGGACGTCCCTCCGGACCTCCCGTCCCCCTGTACGGCACGGAAGGACCGGCGACGCGTCACGCGGCCGGCGGCGAAGGACACAGCCCTTGAGAGTATGATCACACACCTGATGTTCGTGAAGTGCGAACCGGGGGAAGGGCTAGCACCGGCGAGACGGTGAGCGACCTCGGCCCACTCCGCACCGGTCAAAGTGGCTTGGAGTTCCCGCAGGGCCGGGTCCAGGGTGCTCGGCGAAGACTGACCAGATGCGGGAGCACTGCTTCTGCCACCGCGGGCGGCTCGTCGGCAAGGACTACCTCAACAACAAGATCCTTCCCGCACTCTGCCGCAAGTCCGAAGTGCCCCATTCCGATTCGCACGACGCCCTGACCAGCCACCGGGCCCGTGCCACCATCGCCACCCAACTCCTCAACGCCCGGGAGCCGTTAACCCTGGTCAATCTCCAGCAGTGGCTCGGCACCATCCAGGTCCTCATCGACCGCGAGTCCATCCGCACCGGCGCTGCCACCGGCGGCGAACAGCCCTGGAAGTACTACGACCTGGGCGATGGCTACTGCGGCTACGACTTCTTCGCCAAGTGCCCCCACCGACTGGCCTGCGCACACTGCCCGTTCTACGTCCCAAACAGTCCACCCGCGGCCAACTCCTGGCCGTCAAGGACGGCATCGACCAAATGCTCGAACAGCTCGACCTCATCGACGACGAACGGGAGGCTCTCGAAGACGACCCCGAGGCGGTCGGCGCCAGACCATCATGCCGAAGGCGGGAAATGGCCCATGAGGGACGCGTAACGGTTGTTGCTGTTGCGCCAGAGTTCGAACGTCATGGGATTCCCGTCTGTGGTGATAGTGACGGGTTCGGAGGACCGCATCGGACTGACGGCCCGGCACCGGTCGGCGCGAGGCGTAGGCGTAGGCGTAGGCGTACGGCCATAGCGTGGAGGCATGCGCCATGAAGTGACCGAAGCCGACACCGCCGTCAGGGTAGGCAGCGGTGACGTGCCCGTCCTGGCCACCCCGCGACTGATCGAGTGGCTGGAGGCGGCGACCACGCGAGCGGCCCGACCGCTCGTCGCGACCGGCCTGACGACGGTGGGAACCGCGGTCCGGGTCCGGCATCTGCGCGCCACGGGGGTGGGCGGTGTGGTGGAGGTGTCCGCCCAGGGCCCTGCTGGCCCAGCCGCCCGACGTCTCACGTTCAAGGTTCAGGCGGTCGACGGCGCGGGCGAACTCGTGGCGACGGGCGAGATCGACCGTGCCATCGTGGACCGGGACCGGTTCGTCGCGGCGGTGTCCGGCAAGACGACGGATCGCTGAGCGGCATGGGCCGCCCACCCCGACCGCGGCTGCGCGTCGCGCATACGGGTCGGTGCCCAGCAGATAGGCGCGAACGACCTCGGACGGTTCCGGGGCCGGTGGGCAGCCCCACGCACCCTGCCGCTGGAGGTCACCGGTGGCCGCGCACCCAGGTCTATGGGGCAAGCTGCGGCGCCTGGGAGGTTGTCCGCCGCGAGGACGACCGGGACGGGCCCATTTCGCTACCACCATCCGACAGGCCTGCGGCACGTCAGGCCTCGCAGGACCGCACGGGAGGAACGTTCGCCGCCGGTAGTAGTTCGGGCCTGGATCAGTGCCTGGCTCGGTGTGCGTGTGCTTCGGCGAGGAGGAGGTAGCTGCTGGCGGTCCAGGTGTAGGCGCGGTCGCGCAGTCCCGTGCCGGTGAGGGCGTCGAAGTTCTCGGCGAAGCCGTGGGTCTCGCACAGGGCGCGGAAGCGGGCGCTGATGTCGTCCGCCAGACAGCGGTGGCCGGCGCGCCGCAGGCCGTCTTCGACGAGGACGGTGGCCGGGGCCCAGATGGGGCCGCGCCAGTAGCCGTCGGCGAGGTAGTGGGGTGAGGTGGTCAGTTCGGTGGCGAGGCCGTACGGGGTGAGATGAGACTTGATGTGGCCGGCCAGTGCGCTGCTGACGCCGTCGGGCAGATACTCGCCCAGCACGATGGGCATCAGGTCGAGGAGGCCGGCGCTGCTCCACGTGTTCCCGGTGGCTGAGCCCCGGGCGACGAAGCGCTCGCCGGTCCAGAGCTCGTCCAGCAGCGCCGTCCGGATCTCCTCGGCCGTTCGCTGCCACCGGCGTGCCTCGTCCGGCCTGCTCAACTCCGATGCGAGGTCGGCGAGTTCATGCAACTGGAGGACGAGGAACGCGGCCAGGTCGGCGGTGACGACAACCCGCTCGGGGTCGAAGGTGGTGGCGTTGTCCCAGCCGCTGTCGTTGCCGTGCTGGTAGTGGGGCAGGGCAGCGCCGGGTGCGCGCCGGGCGGTGAGCCAGAAGTGCGTCCAGCGGACCAGCCGGTCATAGGCCTCGGCCAGTTCGGCCTGGTCGGGAGGCGTCGGCAGGCGGCGGCGCAGATGGCCGTATGCCCAGCCGTGGATGGGGGGTTTGACGAAGTTGTAGAGGACCTCGGAGT
Organism: Streptomyces spinoverrucosus; assembly: GCF_015712165.1. Taxonomy (NCBI): domain Bacteria; kingdom Bacillati; phylum Actinomycetota; class Actinomycetes; order Kitasatosporales; family Streptomycetaceae; genus Streptomyces; species Streptomyces spinoverrucosus. The sequence continues at coordinate 189,570 of NZ_JADPZX010000001.1, forward strand.
GGGTGACGGAGTCCGGCAGGGCGCCGGTGTCATCCTGGTGGTCGAAGGGAAGGGTGAACTGGTCCAGGGCCAGTTCGGGGCAACCAGGTGCCAGAGCAAGGGCGTTGAAGCAGTGGTCCCAGCTCCAGACCTTGTCCATCCAGTGCTTGGACATCAGCACGGCGGGCCGGGTGACGAGGCCCGTCGGGCTTACGGTCGCCGACCAGATGACGTAGGCGGCAAGTTCGGCGGCCGGGGTGGCGGGCGAACGCCACGGGGCCACCGTTTCAAGGAAATCCGCGAAGGACTGCTCAGCGGCCTGCACGATTTCACCGAAGGTCGCCGAGGACGTGTACGGAGGGCGGGAGGTGTCGAGTTCCTCGATCACGATCTCCCAGGCTCCGCCCGCCTCCGGTGTCACGACAAGGCCGCGGTCGCGGGTGCCCAGTCCCTGGACACCGGCTGTGTCGGCGAGGAAGCCGGACAGCACGGTGACGCGGTATCGGCGTCCGGTCTCGTACGACGTGAACACGTACGCGTCGGTTGCCGGGTCCTGGAAGAAGTACGTTCCGCTGAACGGGGTGAGCGTCTCGGCGGCCGCGGAGACGCTGATACCGAGGCCGGTGCCCCGCAGGCGCACGGTGTCGGGTGACTCGTAGGCGAGGTCGATGCGCCCGGCCGAACCGATCCAGCTGAGGAGGGCCGCTGTCGCCTCGAAGCGGGTGTCGACGCGGTGGCCCGTGGTTCGGTCCAGGGGGACCAGGCGTAGGACGGCGTGCATGCCGTTCTGGTGCGAGACCAGGTGGAGGTCTTCGGCGTACGTCTTCTCCCCCACCACCGGCGAGACGTCGAACCAGGAGCCGTATGTGCTGAACGGGATGTCGTGGACGGAGAAAGCCGGGCCGGATCGGGCGGCGGTCATGGAGCGTGACTCGTTTCTCGAGCAGGGGGCACCGGCCGGCTGGCGCGCAGCCGGGTCGGTCGTGACGGGTCGTACGGGCTCAGTCCTTGACGGCACCGGCGGTCACGCCGGCGGCGACGTAACGCTGGGCGAGGACGAGGATCACCGCGGCGGGCAGCGATGCCACGACAGCGGTGGCCATGATGGCGTTCCACTCCTGGTTGTTGTTGCCGATGTAGTGGTAGATGCCGAGCGTGATCGGCTCGTGGCTGCCGCCGTTGACCAAGGTGCTGGCGAAGACGAAGTCGGACCAGGACCACAGGAAGGCGAACAAGGACACCGTGACGACGGCGTTGCGGCTCATCGGCATGACGATCGACCAGAACGTGCGCAGGGCGCCGGCTCCGTCGGTCTTCGCGGCCTGGAGCAGTTCGCCGGGGATGCCGGACATGAACGCGGTGAAGATGAGCACCGCGAAGGGGACGGCCAGGGTGGAGTCGGCGACGATCAGCCCGGGGACGGACTGGAGCATGCCGAGCTGGAGGTAGATGGCGTAGAAGCCCATTGCCATGATGATGCCGGGGATCATCTGGGCGACCAGGAGGAGAAAGCCGAGCAGTCCCCCGCCGCGTGGTCGTAGTTTCGCCAGCGCGTAGCCGGCCGGGGCGGACAGGGCCACGGTCAGGACGACGGTCCCGAGGCCGATGACGAGGCTGGTGCCGAGGTAGGGCAGCTGCTCGTCGAGGACCGTGCGGTAGCCGTCGAGGGTGCCATGGATCGGCAGCAGGTCAGGCGGGCTCTTGCGCATGTTCTGGTCGCGGGTGAGGGACACGTTGAGCATCCAGTAGACCGGGAAGAGCATGATCGCGGTCAGCAGCAGAGCGACGGCTGTCTTCCACGGTGTACGGCTGGAGCTTCGGTTCATGACAGCGCCTGCTTTCGCTGGACCCGCACGTAGACGAGGCCGAACACCAGGGCGGCTACGACCAGCAGGTTGCCGACCGCCGCGCCGGGGCCGAAGGCGGGCAGGAGGTTGCCGAAGCCGAGCTGGTAGGACCAGGTGGCAAAGGTGGTGGACGAGTCGGCCGGGCCGCCCTTGGTCATGATCCAGATGATGTCGAAGACCTTGAGCGTGTACACCAGGCCCAGCAGAAGGGTGATCGCGGACACCGGGCGCAGCAACGGGAACGTGATGCGCCAGAACCGCTGCCAGGCGTTCGCCCCGTCGAGTGCCGCCGCCTCGTACAGGCCGGCGGGGATGGACTGCAGTCCGCTGTAGAGCACGACCAGGTTGAACGGGACGCCGATCCAGATGTTGGCGATGATTACCGAGGTCAGCGACCAGGAGGGCGAGGTCAGCCAGTTCACCGGGTCGATGCCGACCGCGCTCAACAAGGCGTTCACCACACCGGATTCGCTGTTGAGCATCCACGACCAGGTGGACGCCGACACGATCAGCGGCAGCAGCCACGGTACGAGGAACAGGGCGCGCAGGGTCGCGGAGAGCCGGAAGTGCTGGTTGAAGAAGACCGCGAGGGCCAGGCCGATGGCGTACTGGAAGAACAGGCAGACGGCGGTGAACACCACGGTGTGGGTGAGCGCCGGGCCGAAGGTCGGGTCGTCGAGGACCGTGCGGTAGTTCTCCAGACCGGTGAACGGTGCGTTGCCCTGAACGAAGGAGCGGACGGTGTAGTTGCGCAGGCTGAGGTCGATGTTGCGGTAGAGCGGATAGGCGTAGAAGAGGGCGAGATAGAGCGTCACCGGGGCGAGGAAGGCCCAGGCGGCCCACTGCGTCGAGGCGGGGCGGCCTGGTTTCGCGCCGCGGGCCGGGGGCGGGGCGACGGTTGCCGCCCCGTTCCGGGTACGGACGGCTGAGCGGTCCGGCGGATGTGTCGTCGGCTTCATCGGGCCCATGTCACTTGACCGCTGCCTGGGCCGAAGTCAACGCGTCCTTGGGCGACTCGGTCCCGCTGAGGGCCGACTGGACCGCCTTCCACATCTGCTCGGAGATCTTCGGGTACTCGGTGCCCAGGTCGTCACTGGTGCGCCCCTTGGCTGCCTTCACCGCGTCGACCCAGGGCTTCAACTCGGGGTTCGCCGCCACCTGCTTGTCCTGCACCTCGCTGGTGGGGGCCACGTAGGACAGGGTGGTGTCGGTGTCGTACAGGTTCTGAGTGCTGGTCAGGCAGGCCGCCAGCTTCTGGGCGGTGGTGTAGCGGCCGGTGTCCTCCTGGACCGGGAGCGTGACGAACTCGCCGCCGGTCGGGGCGGCCGCGTTGCCTCCGTCAGCGGCCGGTATGGGCAGGACGCCGTAGTCGAATCCGGCCTTCTCGGCGCCTGCCAGCTGCCAGGTGCCGTTTTCCGCGAACGCGTAGTCGCCGCTCGTGAACTCCTGCCAGCTGGTCGTCTGGGTGTTGTTGAGTACGGAGTTCGGGGCATAGCCCTGCTCCAGCCAGTCCTTCCACAGGGTGAGGGCCGAGACGCCCTGGACGGAGCCGAGTTCGGTCAGCTCGGCGCCGGCGCCCCAGAACCAGGGAAGGAACTGGAAACTGCCTTCCTCGGTCCCGATGGCGGAGAACGTGATGCCCTTCTTGCCGGCCTTCTTGACCTTTTCCAGGGCCGCCGTCAGCGACTTCCAGTCCTTGACCGACGCGATGTCCACCCCGGCTTCCTTCAGGACCTTCTTGTTGTAGTAGAGGGCGAGGGTGTTGGCGCCGATGGGAGTGCCGTAGGTCTCTCCCCCCACCTGACCGGCCGCGAGCAGGTTGGTGTCCACCTTGGAGGTGTCCAGCTTGTTGTCGTCGGTCGTGGTGAGCACCCCCGCCTCGGCCAGGGTCGACACGACCGGGTTGTCGACAATGAGGACGTCCGGGGAGTTGCCCTGCTGTGCCGCCAGCAGCGTCTTGTTGGCCAGGTCGCTGGTGTCGAACCCGGTCCGCTTGATCTTCACGCCGGCCTCGGTGCCGCACTTGTCCAGCAGTTCGGTCCACGCCGAGCCCTTGGCGAACTGCGGATAGGGGTCCCAGATGGTGTACGTTCCGCTGTCCGCGCCCTTCGCTCCGGTGCTGCCCGAGCCGGAGGAGCAGGCGGTGCCGGCGGCGGCGAGGACGGTCGACAGGGCCACGGCGGCGAGGCGCCGTCTGGAGCTGCTGTGCATCGCGGGTTCCTTCGTTCTTGGCATGGAGGTGCCGAGGCAGGGGCGACGTGGGGATGACGGGTACACCGAACGGAGGCAGTGAGCGGGCCGGCGTACCGGAGGAAGGCGGTTGGGGTCAGGGCTGCGAGGCGCCGGAGGCGGGACCGGTGCTGGCCCGCAGGGAGATCGGGGGTGCCAGCAGATGGTGCCGGACAGGGAGGTCGGGCTGGCCCAGCCGCTCCACCAGCAGCTCCACGGCACGCCGGCCCATCTCCTCGGCCGGCACATCCGCCGCGGTGAGCTGCGGGGTCACCGTCTCCGCCCAGCGGGCTGCCACGACTCCGGTGACGGAGAAGTCACGCGGCACATGGCGGCCCGCCCGGGCCAGCCCTCGGTACAGGCCTCCCAGGGCGGCCTCGTTCAACGTGACCAGCGCCGTGGTGGCCGGGTCGTCATGGAGGATCTGTTCCAGGCAGGCCTGGCCCGAAGCGGCGTCGTCCCCGCAGCAGTACGTCCGCACCGTCAGCCCGCGCTCGGCCGCGGCCTTGGTGAACCCGTCCAGTCCGCGGTGCGCGGACTCGTACCCGGCCCGCAGCAGCTGCTCGGGACGGTTGACGAAGGCGACCCTGCGGTGGCCCAGGTCAGCGAGGTGGTGGACGCACGCCGCCGCCAGTGCGGTGTGGTCCAGGGCGACCCACCAGCCGTCCTCGGGGTGTGCGGTGCGGCCGATGGCGACGAAGGGGAAGTCCAGCGCGGCCAGGTGATCGGCCCGGTCGTCCGCCAGCCGGATCTCCATCAGGATGGCGCCGTCGACCCGCCGCTCCCCCAGCAGCCGCTGGAACGAGCGGTCGCTGTCCACGCCGCTCGGCGACAGCAGCACGTCGTAGTCGTGGGCCGCGGCGGCCTCCACGACGCTGCCGATGAAGTCCAGCTGCATGCCGGTGTAGTGGTTGCCGGCCGGCGGGAAGACGAGGCCGATCGTGCTGGTCCGGCCGTTGGCCAGGGCGCGGGCGCTCGCGTTGGGCCGGTAGCCCAGCTCGTCGATGACCTCCTGGATCTTCCGGCGTGTCCCGTCCGAAACGGGGCGCTTGCCGCTCAGCGCGTAGGACACGGTGCTCCGCGAGACACCGGCCCGCCGGGCGATCTCACCGATGTTCACGGCACTCCTTCGTCGAACCGGTTCGATAGCGAGCCGGTCGTCGAACCGGTTCGCGTGAAGCGAAGGTAGGAATCCTTCTCGGAGCCTGTCAACACCCCTGTCCACATTTCCCACGGCCCGAAAACAGGCCGCGACAACCTGGCGTCAGAGGGATTGCTGGCCGAGTGCCCCGGTGCTAGCTTCGCCGAACCGGTTCGATGAGGCGATCCTTCCGGCAACCGGGGACGCGCATTCGGCCTCCCCGCTCAGGTGCGCGGCAGCCGACCCGTACCCCGAGAACGCCCTGCGTTCCGGGGACGCGCGATTCGAACCGATTCGACTCTCCGCCACTCAAGGACTGAGGACGCAATCCATGCCATCCGCCGACAGATCCACACGGCGCCGAGCCGCGGCCGCCGTGGCGCTGACCCTCGGCGCCGGCCTGCTGGGCGCGCCGGCCGCCCCCGCCCAAGCGGCCGAGGCGCCCCAGCCCGCCGCCCGCTACAGCTTCGACCAGGACGACCTCGCCTCCGGGAGGATCACCGACAGTTCCGGCAACGGCGTGACGGCCACGCTGGTGAACGGCTCCACCGCCCAGTCCGTCGCGGGCACGAACGGAGGCAAGGCCCTGGCTCTGCCCGGCGGGGCACCCACCTCCAACGGCGCGTATGTCCGCCTGCCCCGCGAAGTGCTCGGCGACGCGAGCGACTTGACGATCTCCGCCCGGGTGAAATGGAGCGGAGACAAGTCCTCCTGGCAGCGGATCTTCGACCTGGGCACCAACAGCACCAAGTACCTGTTCACCACGCCGTACAACGGAAGCGTGCTGCGTACCGCCGTCACCACCGGAGGCGGGGGTGCGGAAGCACAGGTCTCCGGGTACGCGCCGCTTCCCGCGGACGAGTGGCGCACGGTCACCGTCACCCTCGACAGCTCCGCCGGCCAAGTCACCACCTATCTCGACGGCGTTGCGGTCTCCTCCGCCGCGACCGGCGTCAAGGCCAGGGAACTGCTGGACGGTTCGGCCACGGCCGCCGGATACATCGGCAAGTCCTTCTATCCGGATCCGCTGTTCAAGGGCGCGATAGACGACTTCACCGTGTGGCACGCGGCGCTCAGCCCCGAGCAGGTGGCCGGTACGGTCGATGCCGTGCCGACCGTCCAGGAGCTCTCACGGACGTCCTTCGAGGTCCGTACCACCACCGGGACCGCCCCGTCCCTGCCCGCCGCCGTCCGCTCCTCCTTCTCCGACGGCTACGACCGCGACACGCCCGTCACCTGGGAGCCCGTACCGTCCGAGAAGTACGCGAAGCCGGGGACGTTCACGGTCGCCGGTACCGCGGCCGGACGCGCGGTCGAGGCCACCGTCACCGTGGTCCGGGAGGGGCAGCTCACCGTCGACCTGGGCTCGGACACCGGCGCGTTCCACGGTGGCGCCTCCGGCACTCTCTACGGCGTGTACGGACCGGACGTCCCGACGAACAACCTCATCGAGGGCATGGGGCTGCGCACGGTCTCCACCAAGGCGCAGGACGGTCCGCAGCACCCCGGCGCCGACGCCCTGGAGGTGGTGAAGCCGCTGGCCGACTCCACCGACGGCGACGTGTACATCTACATGACCGACATCCACCGCGGCTTCCCCTACCAGTGGCCGGGCGACACGCCCGAGGAGAAGGTCAAGCTCTACAAGGAGAAGATCGCACAGCAGGTCGACCAGGTCCTGAAGCTGCCGAAGCAGTACCAGGACAACATCGTCTTCGTGCCGTTCAACGAGCCCGAGGGCAACATGTTCGGCACCGGCGAGTGGAGCTACAACAAGACCAGCTGGCTCGACGACCCGGACGACTTCTTCGCCGCCTGGGACGACGTGTACAGGCTCATAAAGGGCAGGATGCCGGACGCTCGCATCGCCGGCCCCAACACCAGCGTCCTCTACAACCAGGTGAAGGGCTTCCTCACACACGCCCTGGCCGCCGGTACCCTCCCGGAGGTCATCACCTGGCACGAGCTGAGCCACCCGGAGGCGGTGCGGCAGAGCGTCGCCAAGTACCGGGCGTGGGAGCAGGACCTGTTCAAGGGCACCGACCGCGAGGGCACCCAACTCCCCGTCAACATCAACGAGTACGCCTTCAACTACCACACCTCCGTCCCCGGCCAGATGATCCAGTGGGTGTCCGCGATCGAGGAGTCCAAGGTCGACGCCGACATCGCGTACTGGAACATCGACGGCAACCTCTCCGACTCGGCGGTGCAGTCGGGCCGCGGCAACGGCCAGTGGTGGCTGCTGAACTCGTACGCCTCGATGAGCGGCCACACGGTGAAGGTGAATCCGCCGTTCCCCGGCGAGAACTACACCATGCAGGGCGTCGCCACGCTCGACGAGAAGAAGAAGCAGGCGCGGCTGATCTTCGGCGGCTCCACCGGCAAGGGGCACATCACCTTCGCCAAGGTCCCCAAGAAGGTCTTCGGGGAGCGGGTGCACGCGTGGGTGAAGGAGGTCGAGTGGAGCGGACAGGTCGGTGACAGCACCGGCCCGAAGCTGCTCGCCGAGCAGAACCTGAAGGTCGGTGCCGACGGCACGGTGGTCGTCGACTTCGGCGACGGCGTGCTTCCGACGCTGAAGGAGTCCTCGGCCTACGAGATCGTCCTCAGCCCGGCCGGCAAGGCGAAGGGCACCCAGTCTCCGCCCGTGCGCTGGCAGGGCTCCTACGAAGCGGAGGACGCCGCCCACAGCGGGTCCGGGTACTCGAAGAACGGCCCGGAGGGTTCGCCGCGTGATGTGTCGAAGTTCTACACCTCCGGCGGTTACGACGTGGGCGGTCTGCGCACCGGCTCGGATGTCGCTCTCGACTTCACCGTGGACGTACCCCAGGACGGCACCTACGACCTGAGCGTCTTCGCCAACTCCCTCAACACCTTCGACAGGGTGAAGGAGCAGGGCCCCACCAACGTCTTCCTGCGCGTCGACGGCAAGGCCGACAGCGAGCAGGAGCTGCACCTGCCACTCGGCTACAAGTGGGTGGTGTGGGACCACACCGACACCAAGGTGAAGCTCACCAAGGGCAGGCACACCCTGACACTCGCCGCGAAGAGCCTCGACGGCAGGCGCGCCACCAAGGGCGACGCCATTGTCGACCGCCTCACCTTGTCGTTGCCGGATGCGTCGGCCGACACTCAGGTGTACGAGGGCGAACTGGCCTGGCTGGGCGGAGGGGCAACGCCCGTGTACGACCTGCCGAAGCGGGCGGTCACGGGATCGGGGGCCGCCCAGCTCAAGAAGGGCCAGACCGCGACGTTCTGGGTGTACTCCCCTGCCGAGCGCGAGGCCACCCTGAGGGTCGACACCCTCGGCGGCACGAACGCCCGGCTCTCCGTCAACGGGCATGACGTCCTGCGTCTGGTCAAGGGCCGCAGCAGTGCGGCGGTCTCCCTGTCCGGTGGCGTCAACAAGGTGACGGTGACCGGAGGATCGTCGCCCACTCTCGTCGACCGCATCACGGTCACACCTGGCGAGGGCAGGCTTCCGACCCGCGCATACGAGGCCGGCGACGCCGAGCTCGCCGGCTCGGCCACGCTCACTCCGCTCTCCCTGGCCACCGACGGCACGGCGATCACCGGCGTCGGCGGCGACCCCGGCAACGACAACACCGCCACGTTCACGGTCGCCGCGGACCGGGCAGGCCTCTACGCGCTGCGTATCCGCTACTCCAACCCCGAGCAGTCCGAAGCCACTCACTACAACCCGGACCCACTCGCCCGCCACGCCGACATTGCCGTCAACGGCGGCGAGACGCGGCGCGTCAACTTCCCGCACAGCTTCCACCAGAACAACTTCTGGGAGCTGACCGTCCCGTTCCATCTCAAGAAGGGGCAGAACACGATCGTCTTCCGCTCCCAGGAACTGCCCAACTTCGACGGCACCACTTACGCTTCGGATACTTTCCCCGGCGTCCTGCTCCGCTCCCGTTACGCGCCGCTGATCGACAGGATCACCGTGGCGCCGTACGCCCAGGAGGTGCGGTGAGACAACCGCCGCCTACCGCGTGGACCTGCGACGGCCAGAACAACCAGAAGTGGACCCTCAACTGACCTCCGCGGCAGGAGCATGAAGCACAACCGGCGAGGACGCGGCAGCGCCCTCGCCGGTCGACGTACGACAACCTCAGGGCTTCGGCTAGTTTCGAATAACGTTATCGCACATCCCTCCCCTACTCTCCCGCACCACGGACGCGCACCTCGCCGGAGCCGCGGACCTTCAGGGTGACCGGGACGATCACGGTCTGGACCGGGCGGGTGGGGTCGGCCATGCGGGCGCGGAGGAGTTCGACGGCTGTGCGGCCGATCTCGGCGGTCTCCTGGGCGATGACCGTGAGGGCGGGTTGCAGGAGGTCGGCGAGCGGGACTTCGTCGAAGGCGACGAGGGCCAGGCGGGAGGCCGCCTGGGGGCCCAGGTGTCGCAGGACGGTGAGGGTGGTGTCCATGTTGCCGGTGACCAGGGCGGTTGCCGGTTCCGGGCCGTTCAGGGCGGTGTCGAGGGCGGCGGCGACGCGTTCGGGGGTGACCTCGCCGGGGTGGACCAGGCCTTCGACGGCTTCGCCGTGGGCGCGCAGGGCCGCGCGGAAGGCGGCGGCGCGTTCGCGGCCGGAGAAGACGCGTTCGCTGTCGCCGACGTAGGCGATGCGGCGATGGCCGTGCTGGTGGAGGTGGTGGAAGGCCATGCCGATGCCGGAGGCGTTGTCGGACATGACGCAGTCCACGGAGATGCCGCTCATCGGGCGGTCCATGGCCACCAGGGGCATGCCGGCGTCCAGTTCGGGCTGAAGGTAGGCGTGGTTCTCGCCGAAGGGCTCGACGATGATGCCGTCGAGGCGCTGGCGGCACATGGAGATCAGGATGTCGTGCTCCCTGGTCTCGTCGAAGTCCGTGGAAGCGGCCAGGAGCGTCAGGCCGGCGTCGCGGGCCGTTCGTTCGATGGCGGCCAGTTCCGGGTTGACCTCGGCGATACGGCGGACGGCGGCGCCGATGGTTCCGGTGACACCGGTGCGCAGTTGCCGGGCGCGTTCGTCGGGGCGGTAGTTGAGCGCGGCGATCGCGGCCTCGACCTTGGTGACGTACTCCGGGCCCACCGTGGGGTCCTTGTTGACCACCCGTGACACGGTGCGCAGGGCCACCCCGGCCTCGCGTGCGACGTCGACCATCGTCGGGCGCTTGGGCCGTCCCCCGTTCCCACGCCGTGCTCGCGTCATCCGGCAGCTCCTCCTCGAAACATCGGACCGATATCAGACCGACTCTTGACACATTCCCGCAACGCGCTTCTATCCTCGCGATAACGTTATCTCGAAGGATGCCGCGGCGTCGATCCTGTCCCGTCCGCCCAGTCCCTCGGGCCGCATCGTCCCTCCAGGAGACTGCCATGAGGCGCAAACGTCCGACCGTTGTCTGCCTCGCCGCGGCGCTCGCCCTCACCGGATGCTCTGCCGCGTCGACCGGAGGTGGGGAGGGCGACAGCGCCCTGACCTACCTCACCTTCGAGACTCCCAGCCTGACCGCGAAGTTCTGGGACACCTCGATCGCGAACGCCGAGAAGAAGGTCCCGGGCGTCAAGGTGAACAAGATCGTCGCGCCGAGTACGGACCGGGACGCGTATGCCAAGCAGTTGCAGGCGTCGGGGCAGTTCCCGGATCTGCTCCAGTCGATCACCCCGTCGACGTTCGCGACGGCCGGGCTGCTCAAGCCGTACGACCAGACGTGGGTGGACGCCAAATTCCTGCTGCCCATGGGCAACGCCTACAAGGGCAAGGTCTACATCCCGCCGACCAACTCGCAGATCATCCCCGAGGTCTTCTACAACAAGAAGCTGTTCGCCGAGGCCGGCATCAGCGCGCCTCCGAAGACGTGGTCGCAGTTCATGGCCGTGTGCGCCAAGCTCAAGGACGCGGGTATCACCCCCGTCGAGCTGGGCGGCGGCGATCCGTTCTCGGCGTCGATGCCGCTGGTCGGGATCCTCTCCGCCGACGTGCTCGGCGAGAACCCGAACTGGCTGAAGGAACGCTACGCCGGGAAGGTCAAGTTCACCGACGCCAACGTCAAGGCCGCGGTGACCAAGTACCGGACGATGGTCGAGAAGGGCTACTTCAACGACGGCGCCCTGGGGGTCAAGTACGCCGACTCGATCACCAACTTCACCTCCGGCAAGGCCGCGATGTACATCATGGGCAGCTGGTTCCTCGGTGCGGTGCCCAAGGACCGCGCCGATGACTTCGGGGCCTTCCTCACCCCCACCGACGACGGTTCGCTCGTCGTGCCGTTCTCGGTGGGCGGCTCCATGGCGGTCAGCGCCAAGGCGGCCGACCCGGCCAAGGCGACGGCGTTCGCGCAGGCCTGGTCGCTGGACCCGGCCAACTACAAGACCCTGATCGAGGGCGACGGCGCGTTCCCGATGCTCAAGGACAAGACCCTGGACGACTACGGCGTCAGCGTCACCAAGGTCTTCAAGGACTCGTACTCCTACGTCACCGCGCAGAACGAGAAGGTCTCGGCGTTCGGCTGGGCGACCAACGACGACTCCATGCCCTCCGGGCTCAACAACGCCTTCTACGCGGCCAGTCAGGCGCTCTTCTCGTCGGACGACATCGACGGGGAGCTGGCCAAGCTGGACGCCGCCTGGGACGCGGCGACCAAGTAATCCCGAGGGAGACGCATGACCACCCGAGTCCGCCCGCGCCGTGGCGACCCCGCCCTGGGGTCGATCGCGCTTGTCGCGCTGGGCCTGTACGTCCTGTTCATCGTCATCCCCGTGATCATGAGCGGCTGGAAGAGCCTGACGAACGAGAACCCGCTCCTCGCCCAAGCGGACTTCGTCGGCCTCTCCAACTACACGGAGATGACGCGCGACAGTGACCTGGCCGCCAGCCTGAGCTTCACGCTGCTCCTGGCCGGCGCGGTGACGATCGTGGCCAACGTGGTCGGCATCGGCTTCGCGATGCTGCTCAACAGGACGTCGCTGAGCTACCGGATGATGCGTACCGTCGCGTTCCTGCCGCAGGTGCTGTCCGGTGTCGTCGTCGGCTACGTATGGCGTTACATCCTGGCCCGGGACGGCATCCTCAACAACGTCCTGGTCTCCCTGGGGATCATCGGTGAACCGATCACCTGGCTCGGCAGCCCGCGCCTGGCCATGTTCTCCGTGGGGATCGTCGCGGCGTGGGTCCTGACGGGGTTCACCACGGTCGTGCATCTGGCCGCGCTTCAGTCGATCCCCGTGGAGCTGTACCAGGCCGCGCTGGTGGACGGGGCCGGCCGCTGGCAGCGGTTCAGGCGGATCACGTTCCCGATGCTGGCACCGGGCACCACCATCAGCGTCACGATCTCACTGATCACGATGCTGAAGCTGTACGACATCATCGCGGTGCTGACCTCGGGCGGTCCGGCCAACTCCACCCAGTCCACGGCCCTGTACATCATCCAGCTGGCCTTCACGGACAACCGCTACGGCTACGCCTCGGCGGTCGCGATGCTCCTTCTCGTCGTCTCCATCGTCATCGCACTGTCCGTGACCGCCCTGCTGCGTCGCCGGGAGGTCGACCTGTGAGCGCATCGACATCGCACCGGCCGACGCAAAGGCCGGTGTCCCGGAGCCGGATCGCCCCGCAGGTGGCACCCGCACCGCCCAGGAACCGCCGTGCCTGGACCAGGAAGGGGCATCTCGTCTCGGCCGGACTGATCATCCTGGCCTTCGTCAGCCCGATCTACCTCACGATTGTCAACGCCTTCAAGACGCAGGACCAGATCATCCGCGACCCGGCGGCTCCCCCCGTTCCGCCGACCACACAGAATCTGACGGACGCCCTGGCCCGACCCGACCGGATCGTCCAGATCGGCCTGACCAACTCGGCGGTCACCGTCGTCGTCTCGGTGCTGCTGATCATCCCGCTGGGCGCGGCCCTCAGCTTCTGGCTGTCCCGCCGCCCGGCCCGGCTGCGCCGGATCATCCTCGCGGGCTTCGCGGCCGGGTTGATGATCCCGCCCGCGGTGATCCTCCTGCCGACCCTCCGCATTCTGACCTTCCTGCACCTGGACCACAGCTATGCAGGGCTGATCCTGTCCAACGTCGGGGGCGGCTACCTGTCGTTCGCGGTCTTCGTCTACTCCGGATTCCTGCGCTCGATCCCCGGCGAGATCATCGAGGCCGCGACCGTGGACGGCGCCGGAACGCTGCGGATCTGGCGGACGATCGTCATGCCGCTGCTGCGCCCGGCCACGGCGACCGTGGCGATCTTCCTGTCCCTGTGGATCTGGAACGACTTCATGAACCCGCAGTTCATCCTCGGACCGCTGCACGGCCAGACCATCACCACGGGGCTGTATCTGTCGGTCGGCCAGTACTCGACCAACTACGCCCAACTGTTCGGCGTGATGCTCCTGGCGGCGGTCGTCCCCGTCGCCGGCTACCTCGCACTGCAGAAGCAGTTCATCGCCGGTCTCACCTCGGGAGCCACCAAGTGACCGCACAGACCGCCGCCGGCCCCGTGGGCATCGGCCGGGCCGGCGTCCCGGACCTGGACGACGTGGCCGGGCACTGGGTCGCCCTCGACGACATCGCCCATCTGCCCTCGCTGCGCAACCAGCAGGGCCAGGGCCACGTCAACCACGACCTGACCTCCCTGTCCTGGCTTGCCGCCCCGCCGTTCACCTTCGGCTACCACACCGGCGAATTGCGTGTGGACGGTACGACGCCCGCCGCGCAGCGCTTCCGGTGGAAACAGTGGGGCGTGACCCGCGAGCACCGCGGCGCTGGGCTGCTGCTGACCACCGAAACCCGGATGGCGCTCTCCCGTGACCTGCTGCTGTGGCACCTCACCGTCACGAACGAGACCGGCGAGGCCAGGACGGTCGAGCTGGCCCAGGACCTGTTCGCGCTGGTCGCCCACTGCGAGGTCGGTTACGGCTGGCTGTACGACTGCCCGTGGAACCACGGCATGCACCACGATTTCATGGCACTGGAACGCATCCGGGCCACCACCGGCGGACGCGCCCGGCACTATCTGCTCTCGCCGGCGCCGCGGCGGCTGCGTCTGGGCAGGCCTCGTATCCCCGGGATCCAGCGCGACGAGGACGACGGTCCGATGCTCCTGGACGACGCGCTCCCGGCGCACGTCAGCCATGACAAGGAGCCGCAGCCGCGGACCGGCGTGGCGGGGACCGTACGCGGGCTCCGGGTCGAGGCCGCCGACGGCACGCTGACCCTGCGGGCCGACGGTCCGATCACGCTGACGCCGGACGACGAGGCCGGTCTGGACGCCTTCGCCCTCTCCCCCGGTCTGACGATCGCCTTCGAGTTGCGGCTGGACGGGGCGGGGCAGTCCGGGACCGTCCTCACCCACGGCAACCATCCCGACTCCCTCCAGATCGGCCTCGACGACGGCCGCCTGTGGCTCGGCATCACGGGCGAGCGGGAGTTCGCCGACGTCGAACTCACCGACGGGGACTGGCACCGCGTACGCGTGGACGTCGAAGCCGACCACGTCGTACTGCGTCTCGCGGAAGCCGAGATCGCGCGTACCCGGCACTGGACCGAGTCGCGCCGCTGGACGTCCCGCGTCGAGGACGGCACGGTCACGTTCGCCGACTCCCGGTCGCCGGCCCACGCCGCCTACGCCTTCGCCGGCCCGTCGGCCGAGCTGCGGACCGAGGGCGCCGGCGGTCGCGCCACCTGGACCTGCCGGATCGAGCCCGGTCAGAGTGTGACCATCGGGATCAGTTGCGCGTACGGAACCGACCCGGGCGCCGTATCGGCGGAGGCCCGCGCCGCCGCGGAGGACTTCGAGGCGACCCTGCGTGCGGGGGAAGACGGCTGGCGACGGCTGTGGACGAGCATGTTCACGCCGGGCAACCCCGACTTCTCCGGGCACCTGCCGACCTTCACCACCGATGACTCCGGACTCGCGCGCACCTACTACATGGGGGCGTTGCAGGCGCTGTACCTGCGCAACACCCGCATCCGGCCCGGCGAACCGGTGTTCCTCACCGGCGGCCCCCGGCTCGGGCCGACCACCACCTACTTCTGGGACCACGCCGAGTGGAGCCGGATGTACGCCCTGCTGGAGCCGGCCGGCCTGCGTTCCTGGCTGCTGCGCGTCCTGGCCGGGCCCTACCACGACTCCTTCGGTGTCGAGAACCTCGGCGGCGGTCCCCTGGGCAACGCCTACAGCGCCAACGACTACGCCCTGTTCCGGCTCATCGAGCACTACGTCTGTCTCACCGGCGACTTCGCCTTCCTCGACGAGTCGACCGGTGGAGCGACCGTCCTCGACCATCTGGAGCGGCTCGGGCTCGGGTGGCGCGATCGGCGCAGCCCGGCCACCGGTGGTGTGCTCGCCGACTTCGGTGCCGATCCGTGGCACCTGCTGGAGTGCGTTCCCACCTACACCGGGGTCGTCGCCTCCTTCAACGCCGCCTATGTCGCCTCGACGCGTTCGCTGGCCGGGCTGTACCGGCGGCTCGGCCGCCACGCGGACGCCGACCGGGCCGACACCGAGGCCGGTGAACTGGCCGAAGCGGTCCTGGACCTGTATGCCGGGGCGGGCCGCTGGCAGGTGCGCCGCCCGGACGGCACCGACACGATCGGGCACTGCCTGGACTTCGGCCTCGTCGCGGCCGCCCTCCACCGCGAACTCCCCCAGGAGACCCGGCGCGAGATGGCCGATTTCGTCACCGACCGTCTGCTGGTGGGCGGTTGGATGCGGGCGCTGAGTCCCGACGATCCGATCGCCGCCGCCTCCGACCGCCCCGACCATGGCGCGGCCGGCGCCTTCGCCGCCTGGCCCGGGGTCACCGCCCACGGCCTGGCCGGCCTCGGATACCGCGACCGGGCGGTCGACCTCCTGCGTGATCTGTCGTCCGCCGCCTCGGGCGGTCTGTGGGGCCAGGCCATGGAGATCGTCAACGGCCCGGACGGACGGTACCGGGCCCGGGTGGCCGAGCGCGGTGTGGCCACGCGCGACAACATCGCGGGCGCGGCCGGAGCCGAGGCGGTGCTCTCGGCCCTGTTCGGAATCAACCCGACCTTCGCGTCCGGCGGGCTGCCCGCCGCCTTGTCCGTCGAGGGGGTCGGGAGGCTCACGCCTCTCAGCCCGACCGACCCGTACTCACAGAAGGACTGACATCGCCATGCCGCCCGTTCGTGGCTACGAAGCCGAACCCTGCCACAGCATCACAGGAGAGGTCGGCACCGGTTACCAGGACGCGGTCGCCGGCCTCGCACCGGGGCTGGTCCTCGCCGTGGACGGCCCGGTGGCCGTCGACTGGGAGACGGTGACCGCCGGGATCCACGAGGCGCTGGCCGCCCATGACATCGTGGCGAAGCAGCTCGACATGCGCGAGTACTCCGCCCCCTGGGAGGAGATCCTCGCCCGCACCGCGTCCGCGGAGCTGGAGCACGACCCGGACTTCGCCCCGTTGTCCCGGGCCGGTCTGGCCGACTTCTTCACCGAGGTGCCGGAGCCCGAGGCGGCCGTGCACTGCGTCACCGTCGTCTTCGGACCGGGGGCGGCCCTGGTCGCCCCCGACAGGCTCTGGTACGCGGATCTGCCCAAGCGGTACGCCGAGGCGCAGATCACCGGCGGCACGGGCCGCAATCTGGGGCAGCCGGCCGGCACCGGACCGGGCACGACCCGCCGCCTGTTCTACATCGACTGGCCCGTCCTGGACCGGCACCGCGACACTCTCGTCACCGGCGTCGACCTGTGGCTGGACACCCAGGACCCCGGGGCTCCGGCCTGGTTGACGGGCCCCGCCCTGCGCGCAGCCATGGCCGACCTGGCCGGACGGCCCTTCCGCACCCGCCCCACCTTCAACACCACGTCCTGGGGCGGCCATTGGGCCCAGGAGCAGCTCGGCTTCAACCGCGAGGCACCCAACACGGCCCTCGGCTACGAACTCATCGCGCCGGAGAGCGGAATCCTCGTCGGCGCTCCCGACGGCCCTCGCGTCGAGGTCCCGCTGCAGGCGCTGGTCGCACTGCACCCCGAGGAGGTCCTCGGAGAACCCGTGCACGCGATGTTCGGCACGTCGTTCCCGATCCGCTTCGACTACCTCGACACCGTCGGCGGCGGAAACCTGTCCGTCCACTGCCACCCGCAGTCCGACTACATGCGGCGGGTCTTCGGGTGGCCCTACACCCAGCACGAGACGTACTACATGATGGTCGGCGGACCCGGCCGTCAGGTGTTCCTGGGCCTGCGCGAGGACGCCGATCTGGTGTCCTTCCGACGCGAGGCGGACCGGGCGGTCCACGACGGGGTGCCGTTCGACATCGAACGCTACGTCCAGACCTTCCCCGCCGAGCCGCACCAGCTCTTCCTGATCCCGGGCGGCACCCCGCACGGCAGCGGCGAGGGCAATGTCGTACTCGAAATCAGCGCGACGCCCTACCTGTACAGCCTTCGTTTCTACGACTGGCTGCGCACCGACCGCGACGGCCGGCAGCGGCCCGTCCATGTCGGCCACGCGTTCGAGAACCTCGATGCCGCCCGGTCGGGGGAGGCCGTGGCGAGGGACCTGGTCCAGAAGCCGCGGACGCTGCGCTCGGGCGACGGCTGGCGCGAGGACGTCATCGGCCGCCTCCCGGAGATGTTCTTCGAGGTCCGGCGCGTCGAACTGGTGGCGGACGCAGCCGTGGACGACGCGACGGATCACCGGTTCCACGTCGTCAACGTGGTGGCGGGCGACGGGATCCTGCTGGAGACGAGCGGCGGACACCGCTACGAGCTGGCCTACGCCGAGACGCTGACCGTGCCCGCCTCGGTGGGTGCCTACCGTGTGCGGGCCCTGGGCACGGGCCCGGTCCGCTATGTCAAGGCGCTGGTGCGGTGACCGTCGGCAGCGGGACCGTCGTATCGGTGCTGGAGGTCGGCGGCACCCATGTGACCGCGGCGAGCGTGGACACCGGGACCCGCGGGCTCCGCTCCGGTCTGTCGTTCCGTGAGCCGCTGGACGGCGACGGCAGCGCCGAGGACATCGTGTCGGCCCTCGTGTGGTGCGCCGCCCGGCTGCCCGCGCAGCCCGCGGGCCGGTGGGCCGTCGCGCTGCCCGGCCCCTTCGACTACGAACGCGGCATAGGCCGGTACGAAGGGGTGGGCAAGTTCGACGCACTGCGCGGTTTCGATCTCCGAGCCGCTCTGACCGCCTCGCTGCCCGACGCCCGCTCCATCGGCTTCTGCAACGACGCGGACGCCTTCGCGCTCGGCGAATGGTGGGCCGGGGCGGCACGTGGGCACCGCTCGGCCGTCGGGATCACCCTCGGCACCGGTGTGGGCTCCTGCTTCCTGCGCGACGGCCGCATCGTGCGGCACGGCCCCGGAGTACCGCCCGAAGGGCGGGTGCACGCCGTGCGGTACGCGGACAAGCCCCTTGAGGAGACGGTGTCCAGACGTGCCCTGCGGCGGGCCTACGCCCAGGTCACCGGCGAAGTGCCGCCCGATGTCCGGGAGATCGCGCGGCGAGCGCGACAGGGGGACCGGGCCGCGGCCGGCGTGTTCTTCGAGACGTTCGGGGTCCTGGGGAGGGTGCTCGGGCCGTCGCTCGCGGCCTTCGAGCCGACGGTTGTCGTGGTCGGGGGTGCCATCGCGGGGGCGTGGGACCTGGTGGCCGAGCCCCTGCGCACGGGCCTCACCGAGACCGATCCGGCCCGCACCGGACGCATCGTCATCACACCGGCGCGGCGCCCGGCCGACGCCGCGCTGCTCGGCGCGGCGTACCTGGCCACGGCCGCGGTCGCCACGGCGTCCGGTGGGCCGTACGGCCGTACCGGGCCGCTCTGAAACGCCCGCTCGATCAGGCGGGACAAGGCACCACCGGATGAGAAGAAAGGTCACACCGCAGTGACATTCAAACTTCGCCACCGGCGGCGGGTCGGCACCCTGCTGGCCTCGGCCCTCGTGGCCGTCGGCCTGACCGCCGTTCCCAGCGGCTCCTCCGCCGCCGTACAGACCGTCAGCAATCCCACCGCCGCTCAGGCTCTGCGCACCGTGGCGCAGTTCCAGGGTGAGTGGGACTCCCCGCCCACCACGTTGCACAACGGCGGCACCGTCGACGCCCCGCTGCTGGGCAACGGCGATGTCGGCGTCGCGGTCGGCGGCTCCATCGACGACCAGACGTTCTATCTCGGCAAGAACGACTTCTTCTCCACCGCCACCAACGGCATCGAGCCGCTGGGCCGGATCGGGCTGTCCGTGCCGGGCCTGGCGGGCTCCAGCCATCACGTCGTACAGAACATCGCCAAGGCGCAGGTCGAGGGCACCTACACCCTCGGCGACGAGACGCTCTCGGCGACGAGCTGGGTCTCGGCGACCCGGAACCTGTTCGTGACGACCCTGCGTCTGTCCGGATCGCGCGCGCAGGCCGCCACCGTCACTGTGCAGGACGGGCGCGGCCAGACCCCGGCGACTTCCGTCAAGGGTGGGGTACTCGACGCCGACGTACAGGCCGGTACCACCGACGCCCCCGGCAATCCCCACGCGCGTATCGCGGCGACCGTGCTGGACGGATCCGCGAGACCGTCGGGCAACCGGATCAGCCTGACCCTGGAACCGGGCGTGACCTACACCGTCGCCGCCGCGATACAGAGCAGCCGTGACACCCCCCGCTACCAGTCCGTCGCCCACTCCATGGCCGCCTCGCTGACCGGCGGCGCGCTGACGAAGCTGCGCACGGCACACGCCTCCTGGTGGCGGGACTACTGGTCCCGGTCGTTCGTCCAGATCCCCGACCAGGCCGTCGAGAAGGGCTGGTACGGCTCGCTCTACCTGCTCGGCTCGGTCTCACGGGCCGGGAAGTACGCGCCGGGCCTGTGGGGCAACTGGATCACCGGGAACATGAACTGGTACGGCGACTACCACACCAACTACAACTACGAAGCGGGCTTCTACCCGGCGCTGTCGACCAACCGCATCGCGCAGATGGAGCCCTACGACAAGCCCGTTCTGGACTGGATGGAACGGGGCAAGGCGAAGGCGGCGGCCCACGGCTACAAGGGCGTGCTCTACCCGGTGGGCATCTCGCCCCACGGCACCAGCGCGGCCGACGACCTCTACAACCAGAAGTCCAACGCCGTGAACCTGGCCAGCGTCATGGTCATGCGGTACCAGTACACCCGCAGTGCCGACTACGCGCGCAAGGTCCTTCCCTACCTGAAGCAGGTCGCGCTCTTCTGGGAGAACTATCTGACCTGGGACGAGGCCTCGGGCACGTACAACATCCACAACGACGCGCCGCAGGAGGGCGGGGTCTACCCGCAGACCAACAGCATTCTCTCGCTCGGCCTGGTGCACCTGTTGTTCCAGGGCCTCGTCGACATGAGCAAGGACCTCGGTGTCAACGACTCGCTCATCCCCGTCTGGCAGAACATCGACAGCAAACTCGCGCCGCTGCCCACGATGACGAGGAACGGGCAGACCGTCTTCCGGCAGACCTCCGAGGGCGCCGGCTGGGTCAGCGACGGCAACGACATCGCCATTCAGGCCGTCTACCCCGGCCTACAGGTCGGCCTGAACAGTTCTGACGAGCTGCTCCAGATCGCGCGGAACACCATCACGCAGCTCAACAACTGGCACAGCGACAACTCGCCGGCCACCCTGTACGCCGCCGCGGCGATGGTCGGCTACAACCCGAGCACGCTGATGGACGAACTGCACGCCGAGGCCACCACGTACTCCTATCCGAACATGGCGGTGCACCACTTCGGCGGCGGTGTCGAGAACCTCAACGTCATCACCTCGGGGCTCGACGAAATGCTGCTCCAGTCGTTCCAGAAGGACATCAAGGTCTTCCCGAACTGGCCCGCCAACTCCAACGCCAAGTTCGGCGACCTGCTGGCCTACGGCAACTTCCTGGTCTCCAGCAGCATCCGGGACAACACCGTGGAATACGTCCGGATCAAGAGCCAGTCCGGCGGGAAGCTCACCTTCACCAACCCCTGGCCGGGACGCTCCATGGAGTACTACGCGGGCGGCGTCCGCAAGGGCACCCTCTCGGGCACCACGATCAAGCTGAACACCTCCGTGGGCCAGACGATCGAGCTCGCCCCGGCCGGAACCAGCCTGGCCACCATCCGCCATGAGCTGGCCCAGCCCGCCGAGTCCTCGACCACCGAATCGTTCGCCACGGGCTTCGAAGCCGGACAGACCCAGCCGACCTGGACCGACACCGTCGACACCAAGGGCGGCGGCTCCTACGGCGTCACCGGCCTGTGCTGCGGTCTCCTGGGCCCCCAGGCGGCCGTGCGCATCGGTGAGCGGGCCCACACGGGCGAAGCGACATTGATGTACTCGGGCTATGCAGGCGGCGGTCCCTACGACCACGCGTACATGCAGGTCTACGGTTTCAACGGCGCCCCGCTCACCGTCCGCGACGACACGACGCTGAGCTACTGGATCTTCCCGCAATCAAACGCCACCACTCCTTGGGTGGCCGAGGGCTCCGACGACAGTACCTGCGTCGCCGTCGACCTGATCTTCACCGACGGCAGTAACCTGCGGGACTCCGGCGCCGTCGACCAGTCCGGCACCAGCATCCATCCGGTCCGGCAGTGCGGCCGACTGGAGCTGGACACCTGGAACCACGTCACCGTGAACATCGGCGAGGTCAAGGCCGGACAGACGATCAGCAAGATCCTCGTCGGCTACGACCGGCCGGGGGCCACCGGCGGCTACCGAGGCTACATCGACGACGTCAGCATCGGCTGACACCCACAACACCCGACCGGTGGGCCGGCACCTGCTGCCGGCCCACCCCCGCCAAGTACCTGTGTCACATCCTCTTTCCGCAGGTCACGAGGTCTAGCGGTAGCGGGGCAGCGGCATGACGGGGTGCCGGGCCGCGACCTGAAGGCGAGTCAACTGCCGGGCGCTCGCGGCCCGTTGCGTTTCCGGGGCTTCACTCCAGGCTTGCGAGGAGGTGCAGGGTGGACTCGATCGCGCCCATCTGCGCCATGACCGTGCGGATGTAGGGGTCGTCGGGCTTCTTCCGCTTCTCCTTCTGGTGCGGCAGGAGGATCCCGGCGATGAAGTACTCCACCCGGTGATGGACAGTCTCGAAGAACGCCCGCTCGTAGCCGACCCAGACCTCCGGCGCGTCCTCCAGCATCCGGTAGCCCCACGCCTTGTCCCAGGTCACCGGTGGAAGCCCCTTCGCGGCGGCGACCTGGCGCAGGTGAGCGAGCCCGGTGTGGACCTGAGCGCGGGTGCGCTCGGTGGCCGCCATCAGCTGGACGATCGTCAGGCCGGCAGGACGGGCCTCCAGCAGGGCGGACAGGACGGCTTCGGCGTGGACGTGAGCGGGCACGCCCCGCCCCATGGCTACTCGCCCGAGCCCTTCAGCAGCTTCTGAAGCTGCTCGTCCAGGTCGACCTCGCCGCGGGTGACCGCGTTCTCGGCCTGGGCGCTGCATCCCCGCCCACGGGACCACCATGGGGGTCCAGCCAAAGTAAGCCGAAACCCTGTGGAGCCCGCCTGCGTGACGTGGAATGCTCTTGGGCGACTGCTGAAGGAAGGGAAGGTCACAAAGGTGTACGTCCCGTCATCTGCACGAGCTCTCGATGCTGATGAGCGTGAGCTCGTGGAGCTGGCACGCCGCACCATAGACGCGCATACCGACGCCGGGCCCGACGAAGACGGGATCCACACGATGGGCGCCGCGGTCATGGCCGCCGACTACCGGATGTTCGCCGGCGTGAACCTCTACCACTTCACCGGCGGACCCTGCGCCGAACTCGTGGCTCTGGGAGCCGCGCGAGCCCAGGGCGCCCGCCAGATGCGCTGCATCGTCGCCGTGGGAAACCACGGGCGCGGGGTCGTCGGCCCGTGCGGGCGCGATCGGCAGGTCTTCGTGGACTACTACCCCACCATGCGCGTCATCGTGCCCACCCCCGCGGGGCTCAGGTCCGTGCTCGCCGCCGACCTGATGCCGCTGGCGCAGCGATGGACCCCGGAGTCGGGCACGAACGGTCTCGACCCATCGCTCTACCAAGACCCCGAGACGGCCGGTCCCCCGATCATTCGGTTCAACCCCCGCTACCTCGAAGTCGTCCGCTCCGGCGCCAAGTCCAAGACCACCCGCTTCCGGGACCCGGCGCAGCTCGGCCCGGCACGGCTGGTGTTTGAGAGCGACCCCGAAGTCGTCCTGCCGGCAGAGGTGACCGGTATCAGGCACTGCCTGGTCAGCGACCTCACCAACCAGGACGCCCAAGCTGAGGGGCTGACGACCGCAGCCGAACTCCGGGAAGCCCTCGAGGGCCACTACCCAGATCTGGCGGGAACCGACGAAGTCGACGTCATCACCTTCCAGATCAACGACAAGACGGGCGCCGCTTGAACCTGCGGCCACCGTACGGCTGACAGCCACAACCACCCAGTCCGGGCAGCACGGGAGAAACACCCGACGGCCTACCCCTGACGGGCCAGTACAATGAGGGCCCTCCCGCGTTCTCCGGGAGGGCCCACCTCACCTCTTCAGCCGGGAGCACACGATGTGCAGGCGGCGCATCACGGCGAGCAGGATTCAGACTTCCCCGCCGTCTCGGAGGCACCGCCATGTAGCGGAGTCGACGATGCCGTACTCCCACTGGAAGTTCTCGACCGCGGTAGACGTCACCGGGCCGTAACGGCCGTCGAGAGGATCGCCGTAGTAGCCCCACCAGTCGAGCAGCCACTGGACCTCGCGGACGCGGTCGCCCGAATCGCCCGCGCCCAAGTGGACGTTCCACGCCCAGCTGTAACCCGCCGTCAGGCCCGTGTAGTTGGCGGTGGTCCGCCGCCAGACCAGGCACCGCGACTGAACGTCGACAACGGCTCATCGGCGTCGCCGAGTTCGTCACCCACCTCGACGCGGCCGGACTGCTGCGCCCAGAGGCGGATCCTGCCCAGCTGACGGACGCTCTCTGGGCCCTGGCTGGCCCAAAGTTGTACACCCAGCTCACGGCAGGCCGGGGCTGGTCCGCCAAGACGTACGAACAGTGGCTGACCGACACGCTCACCGCCACGCTCCTCCAACCCCGGAAGCGGTAGGCGCCCGCCGCAACCATCCAGGCGTGGCGACGGTCCTCGGCGGGCTACTGCCCGTGGGGTAGCCCGCGATGGGGCCGTCCACGAGTGTTTCCTGCGTCGATCCGCCGACCGCACCGGGACCGGCGCCCTGGGCGTGCTCGTACGTTCCATCAAGGCATCGCCGTTTCCTCCCGGCATCTCACGGAGGGCGCCGCCGGGCCCGACGAATCGGTGGCGCGAGCGCTGGACGAGGCGGCGCTGACCACCTGACGGAGCGGCACCCGTGCCCCCGCCGACCTATCGCCACCGATCGTGGCGCTGATCTCCGCCCGGCGGATCGCCTCGTCCGCCGTGGTCACGGCGCTCATGCGCGCCGGTGAACTCAGTCCGCACCCGGTCGACCGGTCCCACCGTTTGGTCGAGGCCGCTTTCCTCGCCGCCACGACCGCGGCCAACCGGACCAGATGAACCATCGGTTGGCCGAGTCGGGGCAGACGCCGGACACCCCGACCCGGCTGGAGGGGCTGGACCTGGCGGTGGCCTGCGGCTACCAGTTCTGGGAGCGCCAGGTCTGGGCCGTGCAGACCTCGGGCGCGACGCTGCGCGGCAACGCGGTACTCCCTGTCCGTCGAGAACGGCTCACTGAGGATTTCGGCCTCGGCGACCGTCGACCGGTACCGCCATGGCCTCACCGCGGCGAAGGGACTCGCGGCCCGCCTGCTGCGGCTCTCCCTGTCCGCCGTCGCCCACCCTCATACCGACCCCGCCGCGACGGCTCAGGCCGTCGAGACCACGGCGGCTTCCGCCACCGACATCACAGAACAGCGAGAGGTATTTTCCATGGCTCCCAAAATCGCGGTTGTCTACTACTCGTCCACCGGCACCGTTCACGAGCTCGCGGAGTCCGTCGCCGACGGCGCCCGCAAGGAGGGTGCGGAGGTGCGGTTGCTGCGCGTGGCCGAACTGGCGCCCGCCGAGGCCATCGCCTCGAACGACGCCTGGGCGGCGCACGCCGCGGCCACCCAGGACATTCCGGTGGCGACCCCTGCCGACATCGAGTGGGCCGACGCGGTCATCTTCGGCAGCCCCACCCGGTTCGGCAACATCGCCAGCCAGCTGAAGCAGTTCATCGACACCCTCGGCGGGCTGTGGGCGCAGGGCAAGCTGGCCGACAAGGTCTACAGCGGATTCACGGCCACCGCCTCCGCGCACGGCGGCCAGGAGTCCACGCTGCTCGCGCTGTACAACTCCGTGCACCACTTCGGCGGCATCATCGTCACCCCGGGCTACACGGACCCGATCAAGTTCATCGACGGCAACCCGTACGGCACCAGCCACGTCAACGGCCAGGGAGCGATCCCCGTCGACGACACGGCCCGCAACGCCGCCGTGTACCAGGGCAAGCGGGTGACCGCCGTCACCGCGCAGTTCAAGGCCGCGTAACCGGCGGCGGCGCAGACGATCCGTGTGCCGGCGGCGGGGGCTGTCGTCGGCACACGGTCGCTGCGTGGGAGGGGCACCGGGATCCGGCTGTCGTCGCGCCTGCCTCGGTCTCAAGGGTGCAGGACCGCTTCCCCCTTGACCCCGATCCGGTGCGTTGACCGGGCCGTACGGTGAGGGGCCGGGCGTGATCTGAAGGCGCAGGCCCCCAGGCTCTCCCGCGAGAGCTTGACGGACCGTCAGGCCCCGATGCGGCCTGTACCGGCATGTTCAGCCGACGGCGCCCGGACTCGCCGTCAGCCGCCACAGCGACGTCACTTCCGCCTTCCGGGCGGAGTGCAGCGGATCGGCGGTGTCGTGGGCGCGGGGATGCAGCGGCCGGGCGTCGAGGCGCCCCACCACCGTCAGGCCGGCCTGGGCGAAGAGTTCGGTCAGCTCGGTGCGGGAGCGCAGCCCCAGGCGCTCGGCGAGGTCGGAGATGACGAGCCATCCCTGACCACCGGGTTCCAGATGGACGGACAGCCCGTCGAGGAAGCCGCGGAGCATCCGGCTTCCCGGGTCGTACACCGCGTGTTCGAGCGGCGTCCGGGCCCGGCCGGGAAGCCACGGGGGGTTGCAGACGATCAGGGATGCCCGGCCGGCGGGGAACAGGTCGGCCTGCTGGATGTCCACGGTGGAGGTCAGGCCCAGGCGGTCGATGTTCTCCCGCGCGCAGGCGAGCGAACGCGCGTCGAAGTCCGTGGCCACCACCCGCCGGACGCCGCGCCGGGCGAGGACGGCGGCGAGTACCCCCGTGCCGGTGCCGATGTCGAAGGCCGTGCCCTGGGACGGCAGCGGCGCCTCGGCCACCAGGTCGACGTACTCGCCCCGCACCGGAGAGAACACACCGTAGTGCGGCGTGATCGACTCGCCGAGCGCCGGCACGCGGACTCCCTTCCTGCGCCATTCTCCGGCCCCAAGTACCCCCTGAAGCTCGCGCAGTGACACGACATAAGATTCGTGGCACTGTCCGTACGCCTGCTCGCAAGCCAGTCGCACGTCCGGGGCCCGGCGCAGGGGGATCACATGCGCCCCTTCGACCGGCACGAGCAGCATGCCCAGGATCCGCGCACGCCTCGACTGCGCTTGACGGTACAGATGGAAGCTCTGCTCCGGTGACGCCCCGGCCTTCGGCGGCTTACGGTCGACGCGGCGTGCCATCGCCCGCAGCAGCTGACGGGCGTTGGGGAAGTCACCGCGCCATAACAGCGAGGTTCCCTCGCACGCCAGGCGGAACGCGGTGTCGGCGTTCATCCGGTCATCGGCGACCAACACCCGCTTCGGCGGCGGCGCGCCACTCTCCGACCGCCACAGGGCGCGGCGCTCCTCTCCCGAACTCTCCGGCCAGCGAATGGTCTGTTCCTTGTTCACCTCTTCATCATCCCCGCGCCGCTGCCGACTTCGACCGGGCCGGGACGGTCACCGGCCGACGTCGCGGTGGCGGATGCCCTGCCCCGGTGGTCTTACGCGCGGCGGCAGGTCCTGCGGTGCTGCGTTTGTTTCGACCCTTGCCCACTTCGCGATCGATGTGCGATCTTAGTTTCATTCCGTTCATGGAAACGTTTCCACGAGGAGGTGGGGCGGATGGCCACGATCAAGGATGTCGCGGCACGGGCCGGGGTCGCGCTCGGTACCGCATCCCGTGTGCTCAGCGGCAGCAGTCAGACTTCGGCCGACTCCCGTGCCCGTGTGCTCGCGGCCGCGGCCGAGCTGGGATACATCGCCAACGGCCCCGCCCGTTCGCTGCGGCGTGCCCGGACCGACGTGCTGGGTTTGCTCGTCTCGGACATCCGTAACCCGTTCTTCTCCGAGCTGGCGCACGCCGCCGAGCAGGAGGCGCGCCGCCACGGGTACACCGTGCTGCTGGCCAACGCGAACGAGGATGCCGAGCAGGCCGACGCCTACCTTCGGACCTTCGCCGCTCAGCGCATCGACGGCCTGCTGTTCTCACCGCAGGGCACCGTCTCGCCGCAGGTCGCCGCCATGCTCGCGTCCGGACTGCCGGTGGTGTTCCTCAACCGCACGATCGAGGGCGTCGACGCCCCGCTGTACGGCACGGACAACGCTCAGGGCGTACAGCAGGTGCTCGCCTGGCTGCAGCGCCGGGGCCACCGCGACGTCGCCTTCATCGGCGGCCCGGACTCGATCTCCACCGGCGCCGAGCGCCGAGCCGCCTACCTCGCCGGGCGCCAGGCGCACGGCATCAGCACCGACGACAGGCTGGTCGACGCCGGTGACTTCCTGGCCGGCGGAGCGGCCGAGGCAATGGGCCGCATCCTCGACCGTGGCGTCACGTTCACGGCCGTGTTCGGTGCGAACGGCCTGACCACCCTGGGAGCCGTGCGCGCACTGCGTGAGCGGCTCGGCGCCGAACAGGCCGCGCGCATCGAAGTCGTCTCCTTCGACGATCTCGACTGGTTCGAGTTCGTCTCGCCGCCCATCAGCGCGGTGCGCAACGACGCGTCGTCGATCGGCCGGCTCGGTGTACGCGGGCTCGTCGACGTCATCGCCGGTCGCGCCGCACTCGGACAGCGCGTGTCCACGACCTTCGTCGACCGGTCCGCGCAGAACGTCGGATGAGCACGCGGATCGCCCTCGGCGCCGCCGTCACCCAGGACGCCGACTCCCTCAGCCATCGGCGTCGTCAAGGTGTGTCTGTCGCAGTCCACTCGGCCGAGGCCGGCGCGGTCGACGTTGATGCCGCCCTGCACTGCCCCTTACCTCGCTCGCGATCCCGGCGTCTGCACTGGCGAGCGTGCAATGCCCGGAAGGGCCGTCGCCGGCGCTTACGCGATCGTGCGGCGTGCGACCAACGGCCGCACGGCGCGCTCATCGCCGTTGTCACACCCGACCCAGCACTGCGACCTCCGTCCCCAGTCCGGCGGGAGGCAGTGCGCCCTTCCTGAAAGGAAAAACCGAAATTGAAGGTCGCCCTCGGCGCGGACCACGCTGGATATCCGCTCAAAGATGCCGTCCGCCAGGCCATTGAGGCTCTCGGTCACGAGGTGATCGATTGCGGCACCCACAGCCGCGACCCTGTCGACTTCCCGGACATCACCCGCAGCACCTGCGAGGTTGTGCTCTCCGGCTCCGCCGATCGGGCGGTGCTCGTATGCGGCACCGGTCAGGGCGCCGTCATGGCCGCCAACAAACTGCCCGGCGTCCGCTGCGGCCTCGCCCACGAGCCGTACTCCGCCCACCAGGCAGTGGAGCACGACGACGCCAACGCCATCGCCATCGGGGCCTGGCTGGTCCCGCACGCACTCGTGCCCGACATCGTCCGTGAGTTCCTCGGTGCCGTCTTCGACGACGACGAAGAGACCCGCCGCCGGGTCGCCAAGCTCAACGCGCTCGACGCCCTGACCCCGGCTCCCTGACAAGCCGCCCGCGCACCCCTTGAGCGGGTGAACTCTCTCTTTCTCTGACTCTCTCGCTGACTCTTTCTCTGAACTCTCTCGCTGACTCTTTCTCTGACTCTCTCGCTGACGCCGAACGCCCCGCTCGCGGACGACGCGCCGGGCGCCTCCTCGTCATGCCCAGAAGCACCCAGTCACAGGATCCGGCCTCCCCCTTGTACGGCCCCATCCTCCTCACTCCGTAGACGCCGGCTTCCCCCCGGC
The DNA here is from genome assembly GCF_015712165.1 of Streptomyces spinoverrucosus. Classification (NCBI taxonomy): domain Bacteria; kingdom Bacillati; phylum Actinomycetota; class Actinomycetes; order Kitasatosporales; family Streptomycetaceae; genus Streptomyces; species Streptomyces spinoverrucosus. The sequence goes on from NZ_JADPZX010000001.1 coordinate 218,863, forward strand.
GACCCACCAAGGAGATCCCCATGTCCACCAGCGACCTCGCCGGACGGCGAAGCGTGCTCGGCTCCAAGGACCGCGTCAAGACAGCAGTCGCCGCGGGCCTCGGCACCAGCGTCGAGAACTACGACTTCATCGCATACGGCACCGCCTCCGCGCTCTACTTCGGAGCGGTCTTCTTCCCCGAGAGCGACCGGTTCGTCGGCACCCTGCTCTCCTTCGCCACCCTCGCCGTCGGTTTCGTCATGCGTCCGCTCGGAGGGGCCATCGGCGGCTACTTCGCCGACAAGGTCGGCCGCAAACCCGTCCTCGTCACGGCGATGCTCGTCATGGGTGCCGCAACCTTCCTCATCGGCGCGCTGCCGACGTATGAACAGGTCGGTGTGCTCGCACCGATCCTGCTCGTGGTCCTCCGCATGCTTCAGGGCCTTGCGTTCGGTGCCGAATGGGGCGGTGCGATCACCATGGCCTACGAACACGCGCCGTGGCACCGCCGCGGCATGTTCGCCGCGATCCCCCAGTCCGGCAACCCCCTGGGCATTGCCCTGGCCAGCGGCGTGTTCGCGTGGAGTGACACCCTCGACGGCTCCTGGCAGTGGAGGACCCCCTTCCTGCTCAGCGCCGTCCTTGTGATCGTCGCGCTGATCGTACGTTCCCGCCTCTCGGAGTCCCCCGAGTTCCAGGAGGCCCAGGCCAGCGGCAAGACCGAGAAGAACCCCCTCCTCGCGACCCTGGCCGGCGACTGGCGCGGCATCCTGCGCGTCATCGCCTTGCGCGTCGTGGAATCCTTCGCCTACTACTCCACCGCGACCTACCTGCTCAACTACATCACCGAACGCCACCCCCACCTGCGGCCCGTGGCCCTCGGCGCGATCACCGCCGCCAGCGTCCTCGCCATCGCGGTCACCTTCCTCGCCGGCGCACTCACCGACCGCATCGGACGCCGCCCCATCTACATAGCGGCCTGTACGGCGGCGATCCTCTTCGCCTTCCCGATGTATCTGCTCACCAACTCCGCCCAACCCGCCCTGGTAGTCACGGTGTTCATCATCGGCATCGGCCTCATCCACGCATCACTGACAGGAACCCAGGGCTCTCTGCTCACCGAGCAGTTCCGCACCGCCACTCGCACCTCGGGTGCCTCGCTGGGCTACCAAGTCGCCGCGGCCATCGGCGGCTTCGCGCCGCTGCTTGCCGCCGCCCTGGTAGGCGCCTTCGGATGGCCGGGCGCGGCGCTGCTCTATCTCGGCGCGGCCTTGATCGGTCTCGTCGGCATCCTCGCAACCAAGGAGACCTGGGGCCGCCATGAGCGGGAGCGCGTGCTCCGCCTCGTCGCAGAAGAAGGCCGTGCCCAGACCGCGGCAGGCACGCCGGTGAGTGCCGTACTGCCGCCCTCGCCCGGCTCTCGGTGAGTTCGCGACCGGTTGGTGCGGGGCCCTGGGACCGTTCGCCCGACACCGACAGCTCCTGATCGGTCCGGTCCCACCATGCCGCTGCACCCATCGCGTTGAACAGCTCGCGGGCGTCCGCAGGTGCGGCTCGCAGCGCTCGGGAATCCGGCTCGGCCGTGCATCTGACTCAGCTGCTCGGCGTTGAAGTTGATCAAAGTTCCCGACTGCGCCGGTACTGCTGGGGGCTGCTCCCGCGTTCTCGTTTGAACGCGGTGCTCAGTGCGGAGGCGCTCGCGTAGCCGACCTGGCGGGCCACGGCGGCGATGGTGGTGTCCGGTTCCTGGAGCAGGTCCGCGGCGGTGTCCAGCCGCCAGCCGGCGAGATAGGCCATCGGGGGCTCGCCAACCAGGTCGGTGAACCGGCGAGCCAGACCCGCGCGGGAGACACCGGCCCTGGCCGCCAGCGTGGCGACGGTCCACGGGTGGGCGGGGTCACTGTGGAGGAGCCGGAGCGTAGGGCCGATCACGGGATCGGCGAGCGCGCGGTACCAGGCCGGGGCCTCGGCCTCGGGGCGCGCGAACCATGTCCGGAGAGTGGTGACGAGCAGGAGGTCCAGTAGTCGGTCCAGGACGACCTGTTGGCCGGCTTCCTCCTTGGTGACTTCTTCGATGAGCATGCCGATCAGCAGGGAGGAGGGCTGAGCGTCGTGTGGGAGGACGAGATGGGGCGGCAGGGTGCGCAGGAGCCGGTGACTGATCTCGCCGCTCATCTGGTACTTGCCGATCAGCATCACTGCTGCCCCGTCGGGGTCGCCGGTGGCCCAAGTGCGCGCCCGCGCTCGCGGACCAGCTCGATCAACCGGTCCAGCTCGTTGCGGAAGCGGATCGGCGCCTTGAGCGCGGTCGCGCCGCGCTCGAAGCCCAGCAGCGTCATGGCAACCGTCCAGCCGCGGTCGACCTCTCCCACGATCAGGCCGAGTTCGGTCGTCGCGTCGTCGAAGAAGATCTCGTTGAAGTCCGCCTCGCCGGTGAGGTTGCGGATCGGGCGGATGTCGATGCCGGGTTGGTCCAAGGGACCAGGAGCATGCTGATGCCGCGGTGCGCCGGGGCGTCGGGGTTGGTCCGGGCCAGGACGAACGCCCAGTTCGCCTTGTGTGCGCCGGACGACCACAGCTTCTGCCCGTTCAGTACCCACTGGTCGCCGGACCGCTCGGCCCGCAGGGACAGCGAGGCCAGGTCCGAGCCGGCGCCCGGCTCGGAGAAGCCCTGCGCGAAGACGTACTCGCCGGAGGCGATCCTTGGCAGAAACCGGCGCAGCAGGCTCGGGTCGCTCCAGCGCAGCATGGTGTTGCCCAGCATGGTGATGCCGAACTCGTCGTTGTCCGAGCCGAACGGAATCCCGGCAGCGGTCAACTCCTCGATGAGGACAGCCAGTTCGGTCGGCCCGAGGCCGGCGCCGCCGTACTCCCGGGGCCATGCCGGGGCAACCCAGCCGCGCCCGGCGAGCGCGGCCCGTGTGTCCTCCTGGAACGTCTCGCGCTCGAGCGGGTCGAGGGCGCCGATGCCCCGCCAGTCCGGCGGGACCAGGTCCGCCACGAACGCCTGGACCGAAGCGCGGAAGCGCTCGGCCGGTTCGCTGCTGTGCGGTTCCACCGCGGCCTCCTGGTGTCTTCGGTAAGCGGACGACCAGAACAGTTGCGTAGATAGACTCACTAGTCAATGCTGGGCGCCGTGGATTTCCCCCCGACGTGAGGAGGGCCCCGATGCGCTTCACACCGACCGACGAACAGCTCGAACTGGGCCAAACCGCCAAGCGGTTGCTCGCCGCCCATGCCCGCAGGAATGCCCTGCCTCCGCCCTGGGGCGCCATCCCCCAGACCCTCAGCCGTGAGTTGTGGGCCTCGCTCGCCGACCTCGGGCTGCTCGGCCTGGGCGTGCCCGAGGAACTGGGTGGCTCGGGTGGCGGTGTCGCGGACCTGTGTGTCCTGGCCGAGCGGATGGGATCGGCCTTGCCGACCCTCCCGTTCGCCGCCACCGCGACCGTCGCCGCGGTGCTGGTCGAGCACGCCGACAGTCCGGGCGCGCGGGCCGCGCTGGCCGACGTCATGGGCGGCTCCGCCGTCGCCGTACCGGCCTGGGAGACCTTCCCCGCCGACATGGTGCCCGGCCGGCGAGCGGGATCGCTGACGTTGAACGGCGCGGCGGCGGACGGCGTACTGGCAGCGGTGCCGTTCGGCCTCGACGCCGAACTGTTGCTGGTCTTCGCCGACGAGGGCGACGCCCCGGCGCGGGCGGCCTTCGTGGAACTCGCCGAACCGGCCACCGCACGGACCTCCGTGGAGTCGCTGGACGTCACCGAGCCGATGGCGAGCCTGCGGCTGACCGGTGCGCCCGCCGTACCCCTTGGACCGCTCGGCGCGCATACGGTCGCCCGCTTGCTCACCGTGCTGGCAGCCGAGCTCATCGGCACCGGGCGACGCGCGCTGGAGGGCGCCGTTGAGTATGCCGGGCAGCGGCGGCAGTTCGGTCGGCCGATCGGATCGTTCCAGGCCATCAAGCACGTCCTCGCGGACCGGGCTGTCCAGCTCGACGCCGCCTGGATGCTGGTCCAGGGGGCGGCCCAGGCCGTCGACAGCGAGCGCGCCGACGCCGAGGTGGCGGCTCGTACCGCGCTCGCGGCGGCGGCCGACGCGGTCGAGTCCGTGACGGCCGACGCCCTGCAGACCCATGGGGGCATCGGCTTCACCTGGGAGCACCCGTCCCACGTACTGCTCAGGCGGGCCCGTGCGCGGCGCTCGCTTCTCGGCCCCTCGGCCCACCGGCTCGACGTACTCGCCGACCGTCTCCTCGGGTCGGCGTAACTGCCCCGACCAATGAGTCGAATCCGTGCATCTTTAGAGCACTTTGTTACGAGATCTTCGCTACTGAACGAGGAGGCCGCAGGCCATGGAGTGGACAGGCGCGCGCTACGCGGACAAGCCGACGGTCGAGGTGCCGATCTGGATCGCCGCCCCGCCGGAACGGGTGTGGGGGCTGGTGACCGACATCGAGCTGATGCCGCGCATGAGCGCGGAGTTGCAGTCGGTGGAGTGGCTGGACGGGGGAACAGGACCCGCGCCAGGGGCCCGCTTCGTGGGCCGGAGCAAGCACGAGGCGTTCGGTGAGTGGGCCACCACCTCCCACGTTGTGGAGTACGAGCCGCCCAGGGTGTTCGCCTGGGCGGTCGAGGACCCCGAGCAGCCGTCGGCGATCTGGCGATTCACCCTCGACCCCAAGGACGGCGGGACGCTGTTGCGGCAGTGGATGCAGCTGGGTCCGGGCCGCTCCGGTCTCTCCTTCGCCATCGACCGCATGCCGGAGAAGGAACAGAAGATCGTCTTCGTGCGGATGAGGGAGTTCGAGAGCAACATCGGCGTCACCCTCACAGCAATCAAGAAGCTTGCGGAAGAGTCCGGAAAGGCGAGTGTGTGATGCGTACGTCGACCACGATCGAGGCATCCGGGGGCAGTTGGCCGGAGACGGTGGACTTCGTCACCGAGGCGGAGAAGCTGGGCCTGGACATCTGCTGGGTGGCGGAGGCCTGGGGCTCCGAGGCGCCTTCGCCGCTGGGGTATCTCGCCGCGCGGACGGAGCGCATGCTGCTCGGCTCCGGGATCATCCAGCTCGCCACGCGCACGCCGATGGCCATCGCCCGAGCGGCGATCACCCTGTCGCAGATCTCCCAGGGGCGCTTCCTGTTGGGACTCGGCCCGTCCGGCCCGCAGGTGATCGAGGGACTGCACGGCGTCCCCTTCGGCCGACCGTTGTCACGGATGCGGGAAACCGTCGAGATCGTGCGGCAGGCTGTCGCGGGTGAGAAAGTCTCCTACGCCGGGCGGGAGTTCCGGATCCCGCTGCCCGGTGGGGACGCCAAGCCCATGCGTCTGTCGATGCGCGCCGAGCACGACATCCCGGTCTACCTGGCGACCCTCTCGCCGAAGATGCTGCACCTGACCGGCGAAGTAGCCGACGGCTGGCTCGGCACCAGCTTCGTTCCCGAGGGCGCCAAGGAGGCCTACTTCGACCACCTGGACGCGGGCCTCACCGCCTCCGGCCGCTCACGCGCGGACTTCGACATCTGCCAGGGCGCCGAGGTGGCCTTCGCCGAGGACGAGGACGCGCTGCGGGCGATGGTGGCGGGCCGGAAGAAGGAACTGGCCTTCAGCCTGGGCGGCATGGGCTCCACGAGCACCAACTTCTACAACAACGCCTACAGCCGCCAGGGCTGGGCCGACGTGGCCGCCGAGGTCCGGATGCGCTGGCAGGCCGGCGACCGGGACGGCGCGGCAGACCTGGTCACCGACGAGATGGTGCTGGGCACCACGCTCATCGGCACCGAGGACATGGTGCGGGACCGGCTGCGGGTGTGGCGCGACGCCGGCGTCGACACCGTCCGCTTCTACCCCGCCGGGGAGACGCTGGACGCCCGGCTCACCACCCTGGGCCGGGCCCTCGACCTGGTCCGTGACATGGAGCGCGAGCCGGGCCGGTAACCCGGGCGCGCGAAGACACCGCCCCCGGTCCGGCGAGGGCACCGGACCGGGGGCGGCACCCACCACTGCGGCTGCTTGCCGCTCGGCTTGCCGATTCCACACGTCCGAAATGCTGAGTCCTATGGTGAGACCTATATGCTGAGGGTCATGAGGCGGACCTCTTTCGCGAACTGGCCTTGTTCCGTCGCGCGCACCATGGACATGCTCGGGGACTGGTGGACGCCGCTGGTCCTGCGGGAGGCCTTCTACGGGATCAAGCGGTTCGACGCCTTCCAGCGGGAGCTCGGCATCGCTCGCAACACCTTGACGGACCGTCTGCGCCGCCTGGTCGATGAGGGCCTCATGGAGAAGCAGGCCTACCAGCACGAGCCGGTGCGCTACGACTACGTGCTCACGGAGAAGGGGCGCGACTTCTTCGGCGTGTTGGCTGCCATGAACACCTGGGGCAACCGCTGGCTCAGCGGCGAGCAGGGACCGCCGGTGGTCTTCCACCACGACCGCTGCGGCCACGAGAGCAACGCCGAGGTGGTGTGCGCCTCTTGCAAGGAACCGATGACGGCCGACGACACCCATCCTCGCCTCGGCCCCGGCTATCCCCAGCACCTCGCCGAGCGCCCGGACATCCGGAGTCGCTTTACCGCCTGAGAGGCGTGACCCTCATCGACAGCGCGGGCCTCTCCCCGGCCCGCCCGGTCGACCGTCGGCGCCGGAACGACAGCCGCTGGAGCAGGCGGCACTGTCTCCGGCATGCGCATCAGCGTGATGACACAGCCAGTGCGCCGTCCTTGGACGTCAGGAGGGCACCGATCTCATCCAGCTCGCGGTCGCGGCAGTCGGGGGCGAACGCGATCGCCGGCATCGCGATCAGCGTCGTCACGATCACGAAACCGATCACCATCCACAGACTGCTCGCAGTACTGGGCGGGCAGGGGTGCGTAGACCATGGTGCGGGCAAGGAAAGGATACGTATCCGCGCCGGGCCGTTCACATACGTCAGTTCCCCGGCACTGCAGGAAGAGGGACGTCGCCGGCAACCGCCTCGTCCGGTGCGCTCTGCTCCTCACTCCCGGTGTCCAGGACGGTCGCGCGGAAGGAAGCGACGATGGGTCGGAGATCGATCCGATGCCAGGCCGCCCACAAGCGCACGGACCCGTGGAACCAGGGGAGTTCACGCACCGTAATGCCCTGCGTGCGACCGCGTAGCACGCTCTTCTGGACGAACGCCATCCCGAGCCCGGAGGCGACGAGACCGAGCGCCGTGAAGGACTCCGGGGCCTCGAGCCGCATGTCGGGCGTGAACCCCGCGGCCGCGCAGGACGCGACGAAGCTGTCACGCCAGGCGGGATCCTGACTGTCCTCGATGGCGATCCACGGCTGCGCGTCCAGATCCGCCGGCAGGATCTCAGCGCCGTCGGCGAGGGGGTGGCCACTCGGCATGGCCAGCAGCAGCGGGTCCTCGAGAAGGAGGGTGCTGCGCAGGTCGGGGTCCGTCTCCGGCGGCGCCTCCGGAACCAGGGCGATGTCCAGGCTGCGTTGGCGCAGTCCCTCGAACTGCTGGGGTGCGGGGAGGTCGTAGAGCGCCACGTGGATCCCGGGACGCTCGGAGTGCAGGGCGCGCAGGGCCCGGGGCAGCAGGCCGGTGTGCATGGCATCGCCCACGTACCCCACGCACAGCCCGCCCTCCTCGCCCCGGCCGAGGCGCCGGCCCAGGTTCTCCAGGCGGTCCGCGTGCCGCAGCAGGGCCGTGGCCTCGCTCAGGAACACGCGGCCGTCCGAGGTGAGCCGGATGCGCTGCTGGCTGCGCTCGAACAGCGTCAGCCCCAGGTTCTTCTCCAGCTGCGCGATCTGGCGGCTCAGCGGCGACTGTGAGATGTGCAGGCGGTCGGCCGCCCGGCCGACGTGCTCCTCCTCGGCGACGACCACGAAATAGCGCAATTGACGCAGGTCAAGCATGTGAGACCTCTCGGGACTCAAGTGTGTCCAAGCAAGTCTTGGACCGTCTCATGTATCGATCCTAACCTCGACAGAGCAAGAGCCGCGGAGTAGGTGAAACCTCTCAAACTTCGCGTTACGCCATAGAGAGCGAAGGATCTTCCTCATGGGCATCAAGTCACTTCTGACCGGTTCCCTCGGCTTCGGCACCGCGCCGCTGGGCAATATGTTCCGTGCCATCCCCGACGAGGAGGCCGCCGCCACCGTCGACGCGGCCTGGGATCACGACATCCGCTACTTCGACAGCGCCCCCTTCTACGGGGCGGGGCTGTCGGAGATCCGTCTCGGTGACGCTCTGGCGGGCCGGCCCCGTGACGAGTTCGTCCTGAGCACCAAGGTCGGCCGCGTCATCCTCAATGAGGTGGAGGACCCTGCTTCCCGGGATCTGGGCGAGAAGGGCGGCCTGTTCGAGCACGGCCGTCCGAACAAGATGGTCAACGACTACACGGCGGACGCCACGAGGCGTTCCATCGAGGACAGTCTTGAGCGTCTGAAGACCGACCGCCTGGACATCGTGTGGGTGCACGACGTCGCCCAGGACTTCTACGGTGACGAGTGGCTGGCCGCGTACGAGTCCGCCCGCACCGGTGCTTTCCGCGTCCTGCAGGAGCTCCGTGACCAGGGTGTCATCAAGGCCTGGGGCCTCGGTGTCAACCGTGTGGAGCCTCTTGAACTGACGCTGGACCTGGACGAGCCCAAGCCGGACGCGTTCCTGCTGGCCGGCCGTTACACCCTCCTCGACCACGGCCGGGCCCTTCAGCGGCTGCTGCCGGATGCCACCGAGCAGGGTGTCGACATCGTCGTCGGTGGCCCCTACAGTTCCGGGATTCTCGCCGGTGGGCAGCACTTCGAGTACCAGAAGGCCCCGGCGGAGATCGTTGCCAAGGTCGAGCGGATCAAGGCACTCGCCGCCAAGCACGGCGTGAGCATCAAGGCCGCCGCACTCCACTCCCTGGCCCACCCCGCCGTCGCAGCCGTCATCCCCGGTGCCTCGCGGCCCAGCCGCATCGCCGAAGACGTCGCCGCACTGGAGGAGACCATCCCGGCCGCCTTCTGGGCAGACCTGCGGGACCAGGAGCTCATCGCCACCGACGCCTCCGCCCCTACCGCCTGACACATCAACGCCCCTGTCGCCCAACACTCCCGCCGTACCGAAGAAGGACCCGCAATGGCCACCACCACCGCATCCCTCGACATCCCGCAGAGCCCCGACCGCGTCTGGCAACTGATCGGCGGCTTCGGATCCCTGCCCGACTGGCTCCCCTACATCCCCGCGAGCGAACTGAGCGAAGGCGGCCGCGTGCGGACGCTGACCAACGAGGACGGCGGCACCATCGTCGAACGCCTCCAGGCCTTCGACCAGGAGACGCGCAGCTACTCCTACGCCATCGAGCAGGCGCCGTTCCCGGTGACCGGCTACCTCTCCACCCTGACCGTGCATGCCGTGCCCGGCCGCCCCGACGCCTCGCGCGTCGAGTGGTCCGGCAGCTTCACCCCCGTCGGTGTCAGCGACGCCGAGGCCGAGGACCTCTTCCACGGCATCTACACCGACGGCCTCGCCGCGCTTCTGAAGACCGTGAGCGCCTGAAGCACGACATGGTCTGCTGAGCACCGCCGGTTCCCGCCGGCGGTGCTCGGCGATACTCCACGCCGCGGCCGAGTCCGCTGATCAGCGTGTGGCCATGTCAGATACGGGTCTGAGGGCGGCGTTCCCCCTTGGCCTGACTGCTCCCCGCGCTGGTCAGAATCGCGCTCGCGACCACCTCGAAGAGGCGATCGGCGCGTGGCGCGAGCGAGGGTTGATCGCCGAGCCAGGCGAGCATGGCAATCAGCGCGAACAGGTCGGCGCCGTCGATATCGCTGCGCGCCACGCCTGCGGCCTGGGCACGGGTGAGGAGCCGCGCACCGGCTGCGCGCAGGGTGACGCACGAAGCATGGAGTGCGGATTCGGTGTCCTCGATGGCGGCTGCCATCAGCACGGTCACGCCCCGGTACTCGGTTGTCCACGCGACGCAGTCGCGCAGCCATGAAACCAGCGCGTCTTCGGGCGAGCTCGACGTCTCCAACTCGCCTGCGCTTGCCGTCAGTTCGTCGAAGCTCGTGCGGAGCAGGGCTTCGAGCAGCGCCTCGCGCGTCGGGAAGTGCCGCAGCAGCGTCGCGAGTCCGACATCCGCCCTGCGCGCGATGTCGCGCAGTGACACGTCGACACCTTGCTCGGTGATGGCGGTGCCCGCTACGGCGAGCAGGTGGTCGCGGTTCTTCCTGGCGTCGGCCCGCATCTGCCCCTCTTGTGTCCCTCTTGACTATCCGGATCAGTGATCCATATATTCGGATCAGTGGTCCATTTATGTGGACCGCTGATCCGGATAAGCGTATCTGCTGGCAGGAGCAGGAGAAAACGATGCCGACACACACGATGGGGGCGGCCCGGCTCCATGAGCACGGCGGCCCTGAAGTTCTGCGTTACGACGACGAAGTGCCGATTCCCGAGCCCGGGCCGGGCGAGGTGCTCGTTCGCGTTCACGCGGTCGGCGTCAATCCTCCGGACTGGTATCTGCGCGGCGGGCTGACCAGGATGCCCGGGGAGACGGAATCGACGGTCAGCCTGCCCGTGATTCCGGGGACGGACGTGTCGGGCGTCGTCGAGGCCGTCGCCGCGGACGTGGACGACCTCGCCGTAGGCGATGAAGTCTTCGGCCTTCTGCGCTTTCCCAGCTTCGACGGCAGCGCATACGCCGAGTACGTGGCCGCGCCCGCGTCGGACCTCGCGCGCAAGCCGGCCGGCATCGACCACGTGCGCGCCGCCGGGGCGCCCATGGCCGGGCTCACCGCGTGGCAGTTCCTGATCGAGCTCGGACACGATCAGCCCTCGCCCTTCCAGGAGGCACCGCATCACCCGACGGCGCTCGACGCCGGCACGACAGTGCTCATCAATGGCGCCGCGGGCGGCGTGGGGCACTTCGCGCTACAGCTGGCGAAGTGGAAAGGCGCACGCGTCATCGCGGTGGCATCGGGCGCCCATGAATCGTTCCTGCGCGAGCTCGGCGCCGACCAGTTCATCGACTACACCAAGAGCCGTCCCGAGGAGCTGGTGCAGGGCGTCGACCTCGTTCTCGACACCGTCGGTGGCCCCGACAGCCGGCGCTTCCTGCGCACGCTCAAGCGCGGCGGCTCCCAATTCCCCGTGTTTCCGGGGGACTTCGACGAAGAAGAGACCGCGGAGCTGGGCGTCACTGTCTCGACCGCCCAGGTCCGCTCGAACGGCAGGCAGCTCGCTGAACTGGGGCGTCTGCTCGACGCGGGCACGGTCCGCGTCGCGATCGACAGCACGTTCGCGCTCCCGGAAGCCCGAGCAGCGCACGAACGCGCCGCCCGAGGGCACATCCAGGGCAAGATCGTACTCACGGTCCCTCAGTAACGAGCCGCCTCCCGAAGCAGAACGCACGGCACTACGGCGCCCTGCTGCTGACAAGCGCCGACGGCATCGCGGACATGGAGGTCAGCGGCCACCTCGACACAGACGAGTTGCACACCACCTCCGACTGGCTCGTCGACCCCCTCGTCCGCATGGTCACGGGGACCGACGCAACACCGGCCAGTCTCAGCGAAAAGCGGCGATATTGCGGGCGGCCCAGTCGGCGAATGTGCGCGGGGCGCGGCCGAGGACCCGCTGGACGTCCGGGCTGACACGCAGTTCGGCCGGGCTCGGGGAACCGAGGATGTCCAGGGTGTCCTCGGCGAGTTCCGTCGGCATGTTCTGGGCCATCGCGGCCTTGGCCTCGTCGCGGGTGAGGTCGTGAAACCGCACGGGCGAGCCCAGCGCGGCGGCGATGGCCTCCGCCTGCCGGCGCGGCGTGATCACCGCCGGGCCGGTCAGCTCGTACACGCCGCCGGTGTGCCGGTCATCCAGCAGGCAGGCCGCCGCGGTCTCGGCGATGTCCGCCGGGTCGATGATCGGCACCCCGACGTCGCCGAAGGGGGCGGCGACGACGCGCCGCGCGCGGATGGACTCGGCCCACCACAGGGCGTTGGAGGCGAAGCCGCCCGGCCGCAGGATGGACCAGTCCAGGCCGGACTCCCGCAGCGCGTCCTCCACCGCGCGCATCGCGATCCGCGTTGGGCCGAAGGGCCTGGTCGCCACGCCCTGTGTGGAGAGCAGGACGACCCGGCGAACCCCGCCGGCCGCGGCTTGGTCGATGATGTCGGCCGGGCCGGCTCCGGCGGCGTGCAGGTCGCCGGACAGCAGCAGGAACAGCGCCTTCGCCCCGGCCAGCACGGGCTCAAGGCCGGCCGGGTCGCCCAGGTCGGCCGTCACGTGGCGGACGCCGTCCGGCACGGCCGCCGCGTGCCGTGACACCGCGATCACCTGCTGGCCCGCCTCGGCCAGCGCCTGCGTCAACGGCCGGCCCACATTTCCGGTAGCCCCGGTCACCACGATCATGATCAGCTCCTTGTCCGATGTCCTCTGTGGCCATGACGTTAGGAGCCGGGCTAACTTTTGGTTAGGACATACCCAGAGGTAAGCTCCCCACGTGGCGGGAGGCGCGCAGCACACACAGGGCGGGGCGGGGCAGCGGTATGAGGTGTTTCACACCGACTGCCTCGCGCGCGATGTGGTCGACCACGTGACCAGCAGGTGGGGCGTCTGGGTGTTGATCTCCTTGCGGAGCAACGACCTTCGGTTCTACGAGCTGCGCGAGAGCATTCAGGGCATCAGCGAGAAGATGCTCGCCCAGACCTTGCGCGCGCTGGTCCAAGACGGCCTGGTCTGGCGGGAGGTCGAGCCGACGACGCCGCCTCAGGTCACCTACGGGCTGACCGAGTTCGGTCGGGATGTCGGCGAGCCGCTGACGGAGTTGTTCGACCGGATCACACGGCGGCTGTCGCCGCGCGACGCGGGATAGCGTCGTAGCGGCCGAGGGCTTGAGCCACGCTCGGTCCGCGTCGAGGCGGCCGCTCGGTGGCAGAGTCCGACATCGCGCGGTGCGGCCACCAACTCGTGGGCGGTTCTTCGTCTTGGCCCATGGGGACAGAACGAGGGCAGGTTCGCGGCCCCTCAGTCGAGGCATCACTCGTTGCCCTCGATGATCACCTACGCGGATGTGCCCCTGGACCAGTGGCGCACCGAGGTGTTCGCCCGGGTGGGGCTGCCGCGGCGCATCGAGCAGCACATCGTCACCAGGTGCCGACTGCGTGCTCGTGCCGCAGGCATGGGTGGCCGTCCCGGATCGCCCCGAGGGCGTCACGCCGTCATCCTGGAACAGTAGGCGACTCTCCTCGCTGTCTGAAGGAGGGGTGATGAAGGCCGTACGAGCCCACGATCGTGACGCGTCGGCGGACAGCCTGGTCGTGGAGGATGCGCCGTATCCGTACGCGGGCGAGGGTGACGTCGTCGTCAGGGTGCGTGCGGCCTGCTTCACCCCGGACGAGCTGACCTGGCCGGGCACCTGGGTCGACCGGGGTGGCCGGGACCGTGCTCCCGTCATTCCCGGCCATGAGGTGTCGGGTGAGGTGGCCGAGGTGGCGGTCGGCACGACCGGGCTGTCCGTCGGTCAGCGCGTCGTCGGGCTGACGGACTGGAGCCGGGACGGCACGCTCGCGGAGTACGTGGCGGTGGAGGCGCGCAATCTGGCGCCGCTGCCCGCGGGCATCGACCACGTGCAGGCGGCCGCGCTGCCGATGCCGGGCCTGACCGCCTGGCAGGGTCTGTTCGTCCACGGCAGGCTCGAGGCCGGGCAGAGCGTGCTGGTGCACGGCGCGGGAGGGGGCGTGGGCATGGCCGCTACCCAGCTGGCCCGCGATGCCGGGGCGCGCGTGATCGGCACGGGGCGCGGGAGAAGCCGGGATCTCGTGCTCGAACTCGGCGCAGAGGTGTTCCTCGATCTGGGACAGCCCGCGTGGGAGGAGGCCGTGGGCCATGTCGACCTTGTCTTCGACGCCGTCGGCGGGGAGGTACTCGCACGCTCGGCCGCCGTGCTGAGGCCCGGCGGCACCCTGGTGACCATCGCCCAACCCCCGACCGTGCGGCCCGAGGACGGCCGGGCCCTGTATTTCATCGTCGAACCCGACCGTGGTCACCTCCTGGAGATCATCGGCAGGCACCGGGAGGGCCGGCTGCGGCCCTTGGTGGGCGCCGTCCACCCTCTGGACCGTGCGCCGGAGGCGTTCCGCGCGAAGAAGGGAACCGTGGGCAAGACCGTCATCCAGGTCGCGTGAGCGCCGCACGACCTGATCCGCGTCCTGCCGTCACCATGCCCTGTCCGCAGGTCGCTGTGTAAGGCGGCACCGGCTGCTGTTCCCGACGAGAAGGAAGAAGTTGGACCCTCATGGACCTCAAGCTCGAACTCATCGTGCTGCCCGTCTCCGAGGTCGACCGGGCGAAGGCCTTCTACGAGGCCGCCGGTTTCCGCCTGGATCTGGATGCCGACGTGGGCGAGGACTGGCGCGCGGTGCACTTCACGCCACCAGGATCGGAGTGCTCGATCATCTTCGGCAAGGGCCTCACGTCGGCCGCGCCGGGCTCGCTCCAGGGCCTGTACCTCATCGTCTTCGACATCGAGGAGGCCCGCGCGGAGCTCGTCGGCCGGGGCATCGAGGTGAGCGAGGTGTTCCACGACGCCGGAGGGGTCTTCCACCACGGCCACGAGGCCGGAGCGATCGTCCATGACGGCAAGGGCCAGGGGCGGGCGGCCGGTCCGCACCCCGAGCGCGCCTCCTACGGCTCCTACGCCACCTTCAGCGACCCCGACGGCAACGGCTGGGTGCTCCAGGAGGTCACGCAGCGGGCTCCCGGTCGCTGACACCGCTTCAGGCAAACCCGCTCCCGCCGAAGTGCGGAACATTTCACCGAGTCACAGGAACAGTGATGAACCAAGCAACGACGAACGAGGACCGGCGCACCTACGACGTGATCGTCCTCGGCGCGGGCCCGACCGGTGAGAACGTGGCCGAACGCACCCGCGCCGCCGGGCTCAGCACCGTCATCGTGGAAAGCGAACTGCTCGGGGGCGAGTGCTCGTACTGGGCCTGCGAGCCCAGCAAGGCGCTGCTGCGGCCAGTGCTGGCCCGGGCCGACGCACGCCGCGTGCCCGGCTTGCGCCAGGCGGTGAAGGGGCCACTGGACGTCGCCACGGTCCTCGACCACCGCGACGAGATCGTTTTCCACTGGCAGGACGACAACCAGGTGGACTGGCTCGATTCGGTCGCCGTCGATCTGGTCCGCGGCCACGGACGGCTCGACGGCCCCCGTCAGGTGACGGTGCGGACGCCGGACGGCGACACGGTGCCGCTGGCCGCGCGACACGTTGTCGCCGTCTGCACCGGGACCGGCGCGGCCGTACCCGACATACCCGGTATCGACGCCGTACGCCCCTGGACCAGCCGCGAGGCCACCAGCGCCGACCGCGTACCGGGCCGCCTGGCCGTGGTCGGCGGCGGTGTGGTGGCCGTCGAGATGGCCACCGCCTGGCAGGCGCTCGGCTCTCAGGTGACCATGCTGGTCCGCGGCGACGCCGGACTGCTCGCCAGAATGGAGCCGTTCGCCGGTCAACTGGTCGCGGACGCGCTACGCGAAGCTGGCGTCGACGTCCGGTTGGGGGCCTCCGTGGCGTCCCTGGCACGCGAGAACGGCGAGGTGCGCACCACGCTGAAGGACGGTGGTGAACTGGCCGTGGACGAGATCCTCTTCGCGACCGGTCGTGTCCCGCGGACCGCCGATCTCGGCCTGGAGACCATCGGTCTCACGCCGGGCACCTGGCTGACGGTCGACGACACATGCCGCGTGACCGCCGTCGAGGACGGCTGGCTCTACGCGGTGGGCGATGTCAACCACCGGGCGTTGATGACCCACCAGGGCAAGTACCAGGGCCGAATCGCCGGCGCCGCCATAGGGGCCAGGGCCAAGGGAGAGCAGGCCGACGAGACGACGTGGGGCGCGCATGTCGCGACCGCCGACGTCGCGGCCGTACCGCAGGTCGTCTTCACCGACCCGGAGGTCGCGGCCGTCGGTCTGACCACGCGCGAGGCAGAGCGGGCGGGGCGCCGGGTCGAGGTGGTGGACTACGACATCGGCAACGTCGCGGGCGCTCACCAGTACGCCGACGGTTACCGCGGCAAGGCCCGCATGCTGGTCGACCCGGACCGTGGCACCGTCGTGGGCGTCACCTTCGTGGGTCCCGGCGTCGGTGAACTGCTGTACTCGGCCACCGTCGCGGTGGTGAGCGAGGCGCCGCTGGAACGGCTCTGGCACGCCGTTCCGGCCTTCCCAACGATCAGCGAGGTATGGCTGAGGCTGCTGGAGACCTACCGGGACCGGCACCAGCCCGGCCCGTCATAGCGGCGCCGGCGAACTCCGTGGGTGTCACCGCACCGTTCTGTGATCGGCCGCGCCTTCGTGACGGACTCTCTCGACGAAGGCCGCCTCGGTCTGTGCGATGCGGTCGGCTTCTTCGAACACGCTCGGAACCTGTGCGGCGGGGATGACGGCAGCGCCGTCCGCGTCCGCGAACACGCAGTCCCCCGGGCGGACGGTCACGCCGGACACGACGACCGGCCGGTTGGCCTCGAACGGCGTCACGACATCGCCGCCCCACTTGGTCGTCTCGCCCAGGCAGTAGACGGCGAAGTCGTACGTCGCGAGCTCGGTGAAGTCCCTCAGGCGCCCGTCGGCCAGAACGCCCGCCAGACCACGCGCTGCCACTATCGAGAGCTTTGACCCGCCTCCGAGCGATACGCCGGTGTGCCCGTGGCCGGCCAGGACCAACACCCGCCCCTGTGCGCCGTTTCCTATGGCGTCGTCGAACAGCCGGAAGAAGTTGTACTGCTCAGGCGGGAGCGCCTCCTCGCATGCAGGGAGGAACGAGATGGTCACCGCCGGGCCCAGAAGGACACGGCCAGGAGTCGGGCTCACCAGATCGTTGATGTGACATCGGTGCCGGTGCGTCCGTCCCATGGCATCGACGACGTCAGGGGTACGCACTCGCGCCGCCAGATCGTGCAGGCGGTCGTTCTTCTCTGCCATCAGGTCTCCCGAGCCGGAGTCACGCCGGTGCGGGGATCGCGACGTAGTCCAGCCCGCCGGCGTCGAGCCACATCCGGGTGGGCGAACGGACGAGGCGGAGCAGAACGCTGTCGCAGTCCGGACAGCGCAGCACCATCCCGGGACCACCGAGATAGGCGTGCGTCTGGGCCAGCACCATCTGCGCGCCGCATCCGTGGCACCGTCCGGAAGCTGTCGTCATGTCGGTTCCGAACAGCGCCTCCAGGTCACCGGCGGCAGCGTTGCCGTCAAGGAAGTCGGGCGGCACAGTCATGGGGATTCACCTCCCGTGGAGAACCGTTGCGGCCGCGTCGTCGCACTACCCGCCGGGGCCGAAACGCTCGGTTCTGATACGGCCAGGGTGGTGGCCGATGGCCACCAGCAGACCGGCGGCCGTCTCGACGAAACCGGTGGAGCCGCAGATGTAGCAGGTGGGTTCGAAGTCCGGCGGCCACCCGGCGCTCGACAGGTCGGAAGCGGTGAACCGCCCTGGGGGCCGCGGCCATTGTGGTGGGGTCGAGCGGCTGTAGACGTACGTCTTGTCGAGGCCCGGCTCGTCCCGTCTCAGCTCGGGTACGAAGAGCTGGTACTCGGGGCTGCGCACGGAGTACACCAACCGGAAAGGCGTACGACTGCCGACGGCGCGACGCGTGCGGATCATCGCCATCAGTGGCGCCATGCCGGAGCCACCGGCCACGAGCAGAATCGGCTCCTTCTGCTCGGGACGCCACACGAACCAGCCGCCCACCGGTCCGCGCAGTTCCACGAGGTCGCCCACGGCCAGTACGTCCGTCAGGTACGGGGAGACCTCGCCGTCGTCCACACGCTGAACGGTCAACTCGACGCTGTCGCCGTCGGGTGCCGACGCCAGTGAGTAACTGCGCTGTGTGCTGTAGCCGTCCTCCGCCGTGAGCCGCACATCGACATGCTGCCCTGCCACATGCCCCGGCCAGCCGGGCACCTCGAGGACGAGGGTGCGCGCGGCTTCGGACTCGGCGCGCCGGTCGGTCAAACGGGCGGGCCGCCAACGCAGCCGGTCGCCTAGTCGCCTTGGTACCGCTGCTCGCGCCATGGGTCCCCGTAGTCGTGATAGCCGATGTTCTCCCAGAAGCCCCGCTCCTCTTCGTGGAGCAGTTGGATGCCGCGCACCCACTTGGCGGACTTCCAGAAGTACAGGTGCGGGACCAGTAGTCGGGCGGGGCCGCCGTGGGCCGGGGCGAGTTCCTCGCCGTCGTACCGGTACGCGATCCAGGCCTGCCCGTCGAGGAGGTCCTCCAGAGGCACGTT
Organism: Streptomyces spinoverrucosus; assembly: GCF_015712165.1. Classification (NCBI taxonomy): domain Bacteria; kingdom Bacillati; phylum Actinomycetota; class Actinomycetes; order Kitasatosporales; family Streptomycetaceae; genus Streptomyces; species Streptomyces spinoverrucosus. The sequence continues at coordinate 237,095 of NZ_JADPZX010000001.1, forward strand.
GGTGGAGTAGTCGCCGTAGGAGTGAACGAGCGTGTACTCGGCACTGGTCTCCACGTCCTCCAGGAGGACGTCCAACGACACTCCCTGCCACTCCGTGTCGAACTTCGACCACTTGGTGACACAGTGCAGGTCCACGGTCGGCGTCTGGCTGGGCAACGCCATGAGCTGCGCCCAACTCCAACTGTGCCGTGCGCCTGTCTCGGTGCGGATCGTGAACTCCCATTCGTCCAGGTCCACCCTGGGGGTGGGTCCCGCGGACAGAACGGGGAAGTCGGCGGTCTCGTACTGCCCGGGAGGCAGTTTGTGCCGAGTGTCCCGCGCTCGGCCGTGGAATCCGCGTGAAACTATGGGCATGGTGTGCCCCCATTTCTCCGCACTGGCAGTTCCCATTCTTCAGGACATCGCACGCCACAGCATCTCGGCACCGCCTGCGGGGCCGCAGAGCCGCGGGAAACGCCTCAGTCCGGCTTCTCCCCCGGCCCCGGTCCTACGGATGCCCGTGAGCGGTTCAGCAAGGGCAGCGCGATCAAAGGAAACACGATCACGGACAAGAGGCCCGCTGCCACCAGTGCTGCCGCGTTGGCCGGTCGGATCGCGTCCAACTCCAGCCCGATCGTTGTCGCCGCCACGATCACGGGCAGGGACGTGGCCTGCAGGAGTCCACTGGCCATGACCTCCGACCTGGAGAGACCCGCCCTGCGGTAGACCACAGCGGGCAGTCCACGAACGAGAAGAAGCGCGGCAAGGAACATCGGCACCCGCAGCACCGCCCCGGCGTCCGCGAACAGCGCCCCGAGGTCGAACTGGATACCGCTGGTCACGAAGAAGACCGGGACGAGGAATCCATAGCCGAGGCCCTCCAGTTTGACGTGGAACTGCGGATGCGTCCGTTCCGCGGCGGGGTCGACCAGCCGCAGCACGGCCCCCGCGATGAAGGCGCCCAGAATCGCCTCGAACCCGAAATGCATGGCGACCGCGGACAGGCCGACGACCAGAACCATGGTCAAACGGACCCGTACTTGAGCGCTCGTGTCAGCCAGATTCATCACTGCCTCGGACAGCCACATCGTGCGCCCCGCACGTATCGACGTCACCGCGATGAACACCGTCAGGCAGGCAAGGCCGAGCAAGAGAAGGACTCTGGAGGCCGGGCCCGACGCATGTTCGGAGAAGAACAGCGACAGCAGCAGCACAGCGCTGATCTCACCTGCGGAGGCCCCTCCGATGGTCAGTTGACCGACCGGCCGGTCGACCGCGTCGGCGTCCTTCAGGATCGGGATCAGCAGCCCCAGGGACGTGGCCACCAACGCGGTGCCGATCAGCAACGGGCTCTCGACCAGTCCGGCGAGGTCCAGCACCCAGCCGACGACCCCGGCCAGTGCGAGCGTGCCCGCCAGGCCGAGGGCGACCAGCCGTCCCCGTGGCCCGCGCAGTTGCTGGACATCGATTTCGAGCCCGGCGAGGAACAGCAGGAAACTCAGTCCAATGATCGACAACGCCTCGACGGTGGCGTCCGGTTGCACGAGATCCAGCACCGCCGGACCGAGGACCACGCCGGCCAGGATCTCCAGGACCGGGCCCGGGAGACGTACACGGGGTACCAGGGCGAGGAGGAACGGGACGCAGGCGGCTACCGCGAGAACGATGACCAGATTGTCGTACGACATCGCGACTCCGGCGGCACGACGTGCGGTGCACTGGCTATGACCAACGTTGCCCTATTTCGCGACACTATGTGCTGCCGGCCATTCCCGACTGATCGGCGCGGCATTACCGTCGACGGCATGAGCGAGAACTCCAAGCGTTCCGTTGTCGTCGAGCGCACCAGCAGTGGCCACTTCGTCGCAACCAACGCCCGTGGCGGAACGATCAGTTTCGGTACGGCCTCCGGTGCCGACGGCGACACCGAGTTCACCCCGGTCGAGCTGCTCCTCGCCGCGATCGGGGGCTGCACGGCCGCGGACGTCGATGCCGCCACCAGCCGCCACGCGGAGCCGAGCGAGTTCTCCGTCGCGGTGACCGGCGACAAGATCAACGACGAACTCGGCAACCGCATGATCAACATGGCGGCCACCTTCACCGTCACCTTCCCGGACGGCGACGGCGCCGAGCGCGCCCGCGCGATTCTTCCCCGGGCGGTCAAGTCGTCCCATGACCGTCTCTGCACGGTCAGCCGCACGATCGAGATCGGCACGCCCGTGACCGCGACGATCAAGGATGTCTGAAAAACGACAGGGGCCGACTTCCGTCGTAGGGTGCCTCTCGCACGTGAAGGACAGGAGGCCGAGGTGACCGGCATGACGTTGACCGGGACGACGGTGGCCGAGGTGATGGCCGAACTGGCCGAACTCGAGGACCCGAAGATCCGCGAGGTGAACGAGAAACACGGTGACGATCACGGCGTGAACCTCGGCAAGCTGCGCGCGCTCGCGAAGCGGTTGAAGACGCAGCAGGACCTCGCGTGCCGGCTCTGGGAGACGGATGACACCGCGGCGAGACTGCTGGCGCTCCTGATCTGCCGCCCGAAGGCGTTCGAGCGTGACCAGTTGGACGCCATGTTGCGTCAGGCGCGCACACCCAAGGTGCACGACTGGCTCGTGAACTACGTGGTGAAGAAGAACCCGCACTCCGAAGAGCTGCGCCTGGCCTGGTCCGCCGATCCGGATCCCGTGATCGCGAGTGCCGGCTGGGCGCTGACCGCCGAACGCGTGGCGAAGAAGCCCCAGGGCCTCGACCTCGCGGGACTGCTCGACGTCATCGAGGCGGAGATGAAGGACGCCCCGGACCGCCTGCAGTGGGCGATGAACAACTGCCTGGCCCAGATCGGGATCGAGCACGCCGAGCACCGCACCCGCGCGATCGACATCGGTGAGCGCCTGGAGGTGCTCAAGGACTACCCGACTCCCCGGGGCTGCACGTCTCCCTTCGCGCCCATCTGGATCAACGAGATGGTCCGCCGACAGCACGAACGGTAGGAAGCCCTCAGCAGGGTTGTCCCTCGGTCGCCGGACTTGCGGACAGAAGCTGACCGCAAGTCTCCCTACGGTCGTGTCATGACGCAGACGCAGAAGATTCTTGTCACCGGCGCCACCGGAACCGTCGGCCGCCAGGTCGTCGCCGAACTCCTCGCTCGCGGCCACGCGGTGCGCGCCCTCACCCGGGATGCGGCGAGGGCCGCGTTCCCGGCATCAGTCGAGGTCGTCCAGGGCGACCTGACCGACCCCGACAGCCTGGTCCCGGCCCTGGAGGGTGTCACCGGCCTCCATCTGATCACCTTCGGCGGGCCCTACTTCGCCCCCCTCGAGACCGGCCCGCGGATCCTGAAGCTGGCCCGCGCGGCCGGCGTACGCCGGGTCACCGTGCTGAACGGCGGCGGGCCGTCCCCGCTGGAAGACGCGGTGCGTGCCGACGACGCCGTGGACTGGACCGTGGTCATGCCGGTCGAGTTCATGGCCAACGCCCTGGAGTGGGCGGACCGGATCATGGCCTCGGACGAGGTCCGCGAGCCGTTCGTCTCCCGGTTGAGCGCCATGGTCCACGAGGGCGACATCGGCGCTGTCGCGGCGGTCGCGCTCACTGAGGCGGGCCATGGGGGCCAGGAGTACCTGATCACCGGTCCCGAGGTGCTGACCGTCGGCGACAAGGTCGCGGCGATCGCCGCCGCCCGCGGCCGGGAGATCACCCTCGTCGAGCTGACCGAGGAACAGGCCGCCGAGGAGTGGCGGGCGGCGGGCCAACCCCAGGACCTGATCGACTTCCTGCTCGATGTGTACGGCAACACCCCGGAGGTGGGCCGCACGGTCATCGACACCGTCGAGAAGGTCACCGGCCGCCCGGCCCGCACCTTCGGTCAGTGGGTTGCGGAGCACGCGGACGCCTTCACGGCGGAACGGCCCGCCGCCACGGCGTAACCCGGCGCCCGCGCCGAGGTGTTACGGCGGGAGCCGCGGGCGTACCCGCGGCTCCTGGTCGATCACGGCAGGTGGATCCCGGCTCCCGGTCCCAGCGGCAGGTCGAAGGCGTAGAACACGCCGAGCACGGCCAGCCATGCCCCGATGAAGGGCAGTACGTAGATCGCGAGCCGGGACATCAAGGTGCCCAGCTGCGCGCCCGGTTCGTAGCGGCGGACCAGCGCCAGGGAGAGGAAGAGATAGGGGTTGAGCGGCGAGATCATCTGGGTCGCCGAGTCCGCGATCCGGAAGGCCGCGAGGGTCAGTGCCGGGGACATCCCGATGAGCATGAAGGTCGGTACGAAGACCGGGGCCATCAGTGACCACAGCGCCGACCCGGAGGTGATCAGCATGTTCAGCGCGCTGACCACCAGGACGAAGAGCACCAGGGCGGTGAAGCCGGTCAGCCCCGCGGACTTCAGCAGTTCCGCGCCCTCCACGGCGAGCAGGGTGCCCAGGTTGGACCAGGTGAAGACCGCGATGAACTGCGCGATGACGAGGATGAGCACGATGTAGCCGGCCATCGAGGTGACCGACTCGCCCATCATCTTCGGGATGTCGTTGCGATGCGTCACCGTGCGGGCCTTCACCCCGTACACCGCGCCCGCGATCACGAAGGCACCGAACAGGAGCGGCACGATGCCGCTGAGCGCCGGCGACGGCACGAGCGCGCCGCCCTCGCCGCGCAGCGGGCTGCCGGGCAGCAGCCAGGCGACCAGCACGACCGCCGCGTACGCACCGGTCGCCACCGTGGCCCACAGCAGTCCGCGCCGCTGCTCCGCGCTGATCCCGGCGGACTCGTCCTCGGACGACTCGGCCGTGACCGGGGCGGGCAGCCTCGGCTCCAGCACCCGGGCCGTGAGGAATCCGCCGATGAGGGCGAGCACCACGCTGGCCGAGGCGGTGAAGAAGTAGTTGACCAGGAGGTGCGTGGGCGCGTCCGGCCCGGTCGGCAGCACGGCCGCGACCTTCTCGGTGATGCCCGCGTACAGCGCGTCCAGGGCGCCCACCGTGAAGCCCGCCGAATAGCCGGCGCAGACACAGGCGAAGGCCCCGACGAGTCCGGCGACCGGGTGCCGGCCTGCGGCCTTGAACACCAGCGCGGCCAGCGGCGGGATCACCAGCACCGCGATGTCGCTCATCACGTGGCCCTGGCAGGCCACGAAGGCCACCACGTACGGCAGCAGCCACGCCGGCGCCTTGGCGATGGTCGCCCGGACCGCCGTCTCCAGCAGTCCGGTCCGCTCGGCGACTCCGACGGCCATCATCATCAGCAGGACGGTGCCCAGGGGCGGGAAGCCGGTGAAGTTGGTGAGCGCGTTCTCCAGGAACCAGCTGATGCCGCCTGAGGTGAACAGCCCCTGGATCTCGAGGCGCTCGTCGCTTCCCGGCACCGTCACCCCGACGTTGGCCCAGGCCAGCGCGGTGGAGACCACGGCGAGCAGGACGAAGAGGGCCGTGAAGAGATAGAAGGGGTGCGGCAGCTTGTTGCCCAGGCGCTCCAGGGCGGCCATGAGCCGGTCGAGCCGGCCGCTGCCGTATCCGCCGTCGCCCTTGGTCGGGGATGGCGATGCGAGGGTGTCCTGCATGGCGTCGCCTCTCAGTCGGTGCCGTGGGTTGGCTTGATCTGCTGGGTGAGGGTGTTCTTGCGTACGACGCCCTGCTGGATCACACAGCGGATGTGCGCGGGGTCGGCGAGCACCGAGATGTCGGCCAGCGGATCGCCCTCGCACACGACGAGGTCCGCGGCCTTGCCGGCCTCCAGGGTGCCGAGCCGCTCGCTGAGCCCGAGCAGTTCGGCGGCGACCCTGGTGCCGGCGGCGATCGCGTCCGTCGGGGACATCCCGAGGGAGACGAGATGCATCAGTTCGCGCAGGTTCTGGCCGTGCGGGCTGATCGCGGCGTCGGTGCCCATGGCGATCCGCAGCCCGTCCGCGATCGCGGCGGAGATGTTCTCCTTCGTGATGCCGGACCAGCGCATCTTCTTCTCGTAGTGGTACGGCGCCATCGTCGCCCGGTCGATGCCGTCGAAGACCGTGGAGAGGGTGGGGACGACGAACACGCCGCGCTCCCCGGCCAGTTCACGGGCCTCGGCGTCCAGGCCGTAGCCGTGCTCGATGCTGGTGACGCCGCCCCGGATCGCGTTGAGGATGCCCGCGGTGCCCTGCGCGTGCGCCGCCACCGGGCGCCCTCCGTGCCGGCGCACCTCGTCCACGACGGCGCGGATCTCCTCCTCCATCAGCCCCTCGTCCTCGGGCTGGTCGTGCGGGCTGCCCATGCCGCCGGTCGCGCAGAGCTTGATGACGTCGGCGCCCTCGCGCAGCAGCCGCCGTACCGCCTTGCGGACCTCGTACGGATCGTCCGCGATCTCGCCGACGCCACCGCTGGGGTCGAACCCCGAGGGGGTGGTGAAGTCGGCGTGGCCGCCGGTGTGGCCGATGATGCGGACCGCGGTGTGCAGGCGGGGGCCCTCGATCAGGCCCTCGGCGACCGCGGTCCGGAACCCGGCGGGCAGGCCGCCGAGGTCGCGGGCGGTGGTGACGCCGGCGTCGAGGGTGCGGCGCAGCCGGCGGGCGGTGCGGAAGGTCTCCACCGTGTCGTCCAGGGCGTAGCGCCCGGACAGTGCCTTGGCGTTCTCGGCGCTCAGGTGCACATGGCAGTCGATGAAACCGGGCAGTACGGTGCGGCCCGCCACGTCCAGGACGCGGATGTCCGGCGCGGTGGCCGGGGCGTCCTCGGATCGGCCGACATGGACGAGGTCACCGTGCTCGTCCGTGACGACCACGCCGTCGGCCACGGGCGCGCGGCCGGTGCCGTCGACGATCCGGGCGTTGATGATCTTCAGGGCCACTGCTACCGCTCCTCGTGCTGTCGGATGTCGCGGTAGCCTCAGGTCCATCGGCAGCACGGACGCCGGATTGCAGGATTCGTTCATCGGAGCGCCCGAAATGCAGGATCAGGAACTCAGCGAGCTGGATCTGGCGATCGTCAACGCCCTGCAGATCCAGCCCCGCGCCCCCTGGTCCCTGGTGGGCCGGGTGCTGGGCGTGGACGCCGTCACCGTCGCCCGCCGCTGGAAGCGGCTCAGCGACAGCGGGGCCGCCTGGGTGAGCGGCCACATGGCACCGGGGACCGACGACCGGGTGATGGCCCAGGTCGAGATCGTCACGGCGGCAGCTCAGACCGGCCGGGTGGCCGAGATCCTCGCCCGCGACATCTCCACCCTGAGCGTCAAGCAGACCTCCGGCGCCCGGGACATCCTGGCGATCGTCTGGGCGTACAGCCTCGACGAACTCGCCGACTACATCGGCGAGCGCATCGCCCGCTGCCCCGGGGTCCGCGCCACCCGCTCGCACGTCGTCACCGACGCGCCGTACGAGGGAAGCCGCTGGCGGCTGCGCAGTCTCTCCGCGGAGCAGCGCGCCCAGCTGCGCCCGCCGGAGCGGCCGCCCGTGCCTGCCGAGCCGCTGCGCCCGCTCGACCGCCGCATCGTGGTGGCCCTCGGCGAGGACGGCCGCATGCCGCTGAGCGAACTCGCCGAACGCGCCGGCACGAGCGTGGCCACCGCCCGCCGCAGGCTGAGCCAGCTGCTCGGCTCGGGGGGGCTGGTCCTGCGCTGCAGCCTCGCCCGCCCGCTCACCGGCTGGCCCGTCACCGCCGTCTACTTCGCCTCCGTACCGGCGGAGCACCTTCAGGCGGCGGAGGCGGCGCTGCGGACCCTGCCGGAACTGCGGCTGTGCACCGTCACCGCCGGGCCGCACAATCTGATCCTCGACGCGTGGCTGCGCGGCGTCCACGACGTGCACCGCCTCGAGGCGCACCTGGAGCACGAGATGGCCCACCTCGGCTTCCGGGTCGGCGACCGCGCGGTGGTCCTGCGCACGGACAAGAACGTCGGCCGCATCCTCGACCGGCGCGGCCACAGCGTGGCGGCGGTTCCACTGGAACGGCTCGCCTGACGAGCCGCAGGAGCGCTAGGTGTTCTGTCCACGGCGCACGGACGCTGCCGGAGGGCGTTCGCGCAGGGCCCCGTAGGCCAGGAAGTAGGCCGGCACCCGGTTCACCCAGCGCGAGGTGGTGACCAGCTCGGTCAGGCGCTTGGCCCGCTTGGGGTCGCCGAGGGGCGGTCGGCCCAGCAGGAGCGGCTCGATGACGTTAGTGTGGGCGAAGCGCTGCAGGCCCTGGGTGAGGGCCGTGGTGGGCCAGCGGCGGCGCTGGACGCGGCGTACGGCCGCCGGCAGGCCGGCCGCACCGTCGCTCAGCGGTCCCACGAGGTGCCGGGCGGCGGCCACGGCGTCCTGGACGGCGAGGTTGATGCCGATGCCGAAGACCGGGGACATGGCGTGGGCCGCGTCGCCGATGCACAGCAGCCCGGGCCGGTGCCAGCGCCGGAGCCGGTCGAGCCGTACGTCGAGCAGTTTCACCTCGTCCCAGGACGCGAGGGTGTGCATCCGGTCCGCGATCCACGGGACGGCGGCGCCGTACATGTCCCTGAACCGGTCGAGACCGGCCGCGCGCAGTCGGGCGTCGCTGCCCTTGGGGATGATTCCGGCGCACTGCCAGTAGTCCCCGCGGTCGATCATGGCGCTGAGGAACCGGTCGCCGACCCCTCCCACGAGTCCGTGCGGGTCGCTGTCACGCCGCGGCAGCCGGAACCACCAGGCGTCCATCGGGCAGGGGAACGTGCGCAGCCCCAGCTCGGGCATCGAGCGGGCCAGCGAGCCCCGGCCGTCGCAGGCCACCGTGAGGGTGGCCCGCAGCTCGCCGGTGCGGCCGTCGGAGGTGCGGTACGACACGCCGGTGACACGGCCCCGTTCCACCAGGAACGAGGTCGCCTCGGTGTTCATGCGCAGGGAGAAGGCGGGCTCCCGCCCGGCCTCGTCGGCGAGGAGGTCGAGCAGGTCCCACTGGGGCACCATCGCGATGTAGTTGTACTGGCGCCGCAGCGCGGCGATGTTCCCGACGGTGACCAGTGACCGGTCGGGGCCGAGCGGCAGCTGGATCGTCGTGACCCGGCGCTGCGGCAGCCGGGCGAACCGCTCGCTGAGGCCGAGCTCGTCCAGGAGGGCGAGGGTGGTCGGATGCACGGTGTCGCCGCGGAAGTCACGCAGGAAGTCACCGTGCTTCTCCAGGACCGTCACCTGGACCCCGGCCCGGGCCAGCAGCAGCGCGAGGACCATTCCGGCGGGCCCGCCGCCCACCACACAGCACGTGGTCCGCTCCCTCGCCCCGTGGGCGTCCTTCGCGTCCATCGCGCTTCGTCCCTTCGTCGCGCCACCGATCGGTCACACTGGTATACATACCCACAAGTAATGGCAAACCTTCGCGCATGGTTGCCACGTGCCCGGGAGGCATGATGAGCCAGCAGCCCGTCCTTCTCCCCTACTCCGACCCCGCCTTCGTGACGGATCCCTTTCCGCTGTACCGACAGCTGCGCGAGGACGGTCCGGTCCGGCGCGCGGTCATCGCGGGCGGTCTGGACGCCTGGTTGGTCACGCGCTACGAGGACGGTCTCGCGGCCCTGTCCGATCCCCGGCTGAGCAGTGACATCCGGGACGCATCGGATCCCCGCCTCATGGAGCAACTGCCGGAGTTCGAGCGCGAGTCGATGATCAGCAACATGCTGCGCGCCGACCCGCCCGACCACACCCGGCTGCGTCGCCTGGTCTCGAAGGCGTTCACCGCGCGCAGGATCGCCGAGCTGCGGCCGCGTGTCCAGGAGATCACCGACCGGCTGCTGGACGCGGTGGTGCCGGCGGGCCGTGCGGAGCTCGTCGCGGACTTCGCGCTGCCGCTCCCGGTCACCGTGATCAGCGAACTGCTCGGTGTGCCGGTGGACGACCGGTACGACTTCCAGCGGTGGACCGACGACATGCTGCTGCGCGGGGAGCAGATGCCCGACCCGGCGGTCGTGAACGAGTCGTGGCAGCGGATGCGCGGGTACCTCACGAAGCTGCTGGAGTCCAAGCGCGCCCGGCCCGGGGACGATCTGCTGAGCGCGCTGATCAGCGCCCGCGACGAGGAGCAGCGGCTGAACGAGGACGAGCTGATCTCCATGACGTTCCTGCTGCTGGTGGCCGGGTACATCACGACGGTCAACCTGATCGGCGGCGGCATCGCCGCGCTGCTGGCCCACCCCGACCAGCTGGAGCTGCTGCGGGACGATCCCGAACTGCTGCCCGGCGCGATCGAGGAGTTCCTCCGCTACGACGGCCCGGTCAGCCCCGGTATCGTCCGGTTCGCGCGCGAGGACGTCGAGATCGCGGGCGTGACCGTCCCGCGTGGCGCGACCGTGCTGATCGCGTCCGCGATCGCCGATCGCGATCCGGACCGGTTCCCCGATCCCGACCGGCTGGACGTCACCCGGCAGGACAACGGCCATCTGGCATTCGGGCACGGCATCCACTACTGCCTGGGCGCGCCCCTCGCCCGGCTGGAGGGCCAGATCGCCATCGGCACGGTGCTGCGCCGCCTTCCTGACCTGGCCCTGGCCGTGCCGCCGAGCGAGCTGAACTGGCGACCCGGCGGGCTTCGCGGCCCGGTGCGGCTGCCCGTCACGTTCACGCCCGGCGGCAGCGTCAGCGCACGTTCTTCAGGGTGACCTTCCCGGCTTTCTTGGTGAACAGGGCACCACCGACGCTCATGGAGACCAGCACGCTGTACTTTCCGGCCGGAATCGCCGAGACGTCGACTCCCGCTGCTCCCGTGCTGAAGTATCCGGAGTCGTAGTTACCGAGGTCCCCGGGCTGTTTGTGCGGCCGCACGGCGCCGGGGTTCTTCTTCACGGCCAGTGGAAACGAGTGGCATCCGGACCTGCCCTGGAGTACGAGGTAATAGACGGCGTGCGTGTCCCGGTCGGCGTTCCTTCCGGGCAGGAAGAAGACACCTTCCGCATGGACCGTGCGGTCGCGCAGCTCCGCCTTCACAGCAGAGAAGCACACCCCGTCGGAGTCGATTCCGACGATGTCCCTCTTGACCAGCTTGAGGCCGCCCTTGCCGCCTCGGAGGAGAAGCTCCGAGTCACCGCAGTTCTGGCGTCGGTCAACGGCGTTCTGTGAGATGAGCCGGGTTCGCCGCTCGATGCCCTCGTCCTCGCTCGTGACGCAGACGGAAACGTCATAGGTGCCCCTGGGCAGTTCGGTGAAGGCCAGGTCGCCCTGAGAGGCGAACCCACCCATGGCGTACTCGCAGAAGTACTCGTCGAAGTAGTCCCGGTAGAGCCTGATCTCCTTGGTCGTCTCCAGCGGGTACGCCCGGGTTTCGCCGTCCTTCTCCAGGACGAGCCGCTTGGTCTCGGCAGTCGGACCGTCGGCCGACTCGCCCGGCAGGAAGGCGTGCCCCTTCAGCCGCAGCTGCCCGTCCGCGAACTCGGCACGAGTCAGCGTGGCCAGGGCGGTGTCGCGCTTGCGGAGCTCGGCGAGGTAGTCCGAAGCCACCTCCGGGTCCCCGGGATCGGTCCCGATCCGGACCTCGCCCCATCGCGGTGCGGCGCCCTCGGTCAGGGAGTACACGATGCTCAGAATCGACGGCAGCGCCTGCCGGACCACCTCGTCGTGCCGTCGCACCGTGGGAGATTCCACGAACAGGAAGTTGAAGTTCTCGTACTCCCGCAGCGCGGGGAGATAGTGCTTGACTTCCTGCTCGTACTGGTAATCCCCGGGCGAGGAGACCACGTATATGTTCCTCTTGAGGTCCGCTTCCTTCTTGAGGAGGTCCTTCATGACGGCGTCCATGACGGCCACGTTCTCGTCGGACTGCCCCTCACCGAGGACGGCGTCTCCGAGCTGAGCGTGGCCCTTCGAGTAACTTCCGAGGAAGTACTGGGGTGTTGACGCCACGATGTTCTTGTAGTCGTACTTCAGGCCGTAGTAGAGCGCGGCGCTTCCGCCCTTGGACGCACCCAGGAGAGTCACCTCGTCCCGGGTCACCCGCAGCCGTCGCATGTGGTCCGCTATGAGGGCCTGTATGGAATCCGTGACACTGAAGTCCATGTTTCTGGCCACATAGTAGGAGGCCCCACCGTCGAAGTGGTCACGAATTCTGAGGATGTTGCACTTGACGCTCTCCAGCGCGTTACCGAATCCGTACTTGCTGCCCACGGACGAAAACACGACCAGCAGGTGGCGGTGGTCACCCTGGGCCGGGCGGAACTGGAATTCGACCGGCCACTTCCCATGCACCTCCACGCTCTCCTTGTAGGCGCGGTTTTTTTGTGTTGCGTAGTTGGGCGACAGCGGAGGCAGAAGATTCTTCATGGGGGCAGGCGGACTCTCTGGCCGGGCGTTCGGGTGGGCGATGCTCCGGCGGAGTATACGGAGTGGTCACCTGATGGTCACCCAGACGTAGATGAGGGTCAGCCAGACGTAGATGGGTCAGCCGGTAGTGAGCACCATGCGGAAGCGGGCGGTGCCGGACAGCATCTTCTGATAAGCCGTGTTCGCCTCGGTCAGCGGCACCGCCTCCACCATGGGGCGGATTCCGTGCAGAGCGCTGAACGCCATGGTGTCCTGCACGTCCTGTGCGGTACCGGACGGGTGGCCGCGCACGGTCCTGGCGCGCGTGATCAGCTGGAACGGGCTGATTCCCAGAGGTTCGGGAGTCGCTCCGATGACCACGAGTTCACCACGGTGCGACATGCCGTCGACCGTTGCCGCGATGGCGTCGGAGCTGCCGGCGGTGGCCAGTACGGCCTTGGCGCCTCCCAGGGACTGCAGGGATTCCGCGACCGAGGTGGCTGCCGTGCTGTCGATGTAGTGATGAGCGCCGAGTTGCTTCGCGATGTCGGCTTTCTCGGGTCCCCGGGCGATGGCCACCGTCTCGAAGCCCATGGCCACCGCGTACCGCACTCCCAGGTGGCCAAGGCCTCCGATGCCCAGAACGGCCACCAGATCGCCGGGCCGGGCGGAGCTGCGCCGCAGCCCGTTGTAGGTCGTGACGCCCGCGCACGCCATGGGCCCCGCGTCGGTCGCCGACAGGGCGTCGGGAATCCGGGCCAGGGCGTCGACGGGCGCGACCATCGCCTCGGCGAAGCCCCCGTCGTAGACCCAGCCGGGAATCTTGACGTTGTCGCAGACCATGAAGTCGCCCTGCCTGCACGGAGTGCAGTGACCGCAGCTGCCACCGAACCAGCCCACCGCGACCCGGTCCCCCAGGTTCCAGTGGCTGTTCTGGGCTCCTTCGCCGAGTTCATCGATGCGCCCGGCGACTTCGTGACCGGGAACCACCGGGAACCGTACGCCGGGCATGGCGCCACTCACGAAGAAGTCGTCGCTGTGGCAGATGCCGCAGGCCTCAACGGCCAGCCGTACGTGGCCGGGGCCGGGACGGGGTACCTCACGCTCGACGATCTCAAAGGGCCCGCTCGCGGCGGCGACCTGCGCGACTCGATAGGTGTCCATGTGTCTCTCCGGGGCGGGCCTCTGCGGCGCCGAACCACGACTACGGCCGTCGAATCAGGTGCTGTTAAGTCCGGCGCACGCACTCATCGCCTGGCGGCCACCTCCCATCCCACCACTGCCCGGTCGGACCGGCAACAGATGCCGGTTTCCGGCCGGGCAGCCTGCCCGTTCGGTTGCCGGGCCGAAGGCCGGCGGGACAATGGGCGTATGGCACAGCACGCCTCGCGCTACGGCGAGCAGGTGTTCCGGCCGGAGGACAGGGGCGAGGACGACCGGATCGACCTGGGGGCGCTCGCCTACGACGTGGTCACCATGGATCGGCTGCGGCAGTTGGGCGTCGGTCCCGGATGGCGGTGTCTCGACGTGGGAGCCGGAACGGGCAGTGTGGCCCGGCGGCTGCTGCGGGAGGCCGGGGTGGCGCAGGTCGTGGCGGCGGACCGGGACGTCCGGTTCCTGAGCGCCGAGCCGCTGCCGGGGCTGACGCCGTACGAGGCGGACGTCGCGTCCGAGAAGTTCGCGCCGGGCCGCTTCGACCTGGTGCACGCGCGTTTCCTGCTGATGCACCTGCCCGACCGGGCACGAGTGGTCTCCCGGCTGGCGGGTCTGCTCACGCCGGGCGGGATCCAGGTGGTCAGCGACGCGGTGGACCTGACGACCGCACACGCCCCGGACGGCCCGTACGCGGCCGCGATGCGGGCCATGTGGCAGGGGCTGCGGGACACGATCGGCACGGACATCACGTGGGTTCCGCGCTGCCCGCAACTGCTTCAGGACGCCGGGCTGGAGTCCGTCGCCGCCGAGATCCACGTGCCGCCACTGGTGCCCGGCACCCCCATCAGCCGGTTCTGGGCCGAGACGTGGCAGCGGGCGCGAGGGGCGATGGTGGCGACGGGGCTGGTGGACGACGCCGGTGTGGACGAGGCCGTCCGCTGCCTCGACTCCCCCGCGTTCACAGGGCTGTCCCCCGGCATGCTGACGGCGTGGGGCCGCGCGCCGCGCTGACGGCCGGGACCGCCGCGCGCGCGTGAATTGGTCGGGGAGGCGCGAGCGGTTCTCGTCAGAGCCGGGGGAACTCGGGGGCGATCTTCAGTTCCCGCGCCGCCGTGCCCCAGATCACCGCCAGTGCCGATGCGAGCGTCACACGCGGGTCGCCGAGCATCAGGCGGATGCCGAAACCGTCGCACAGGACGAGGAGGGTGGTGCTCGTCGCGTCCACGTCGCAGTCGGCGAACTCACCGGAGTCGATACCACGGGTGATGGCCTGGCCCACCCAGGCGTGCAGCTGGTCGTAGAGGTCGATGGCCAGACCCTGGGCGGTGCCGTCGCGCAGGGCGCGGACCCACAGTTCCTGCCACAGGCGCCAGTCCTGGCGCAGCTCGGGGTCGGTGGGCAGCAGGCTGTGCAGGATGCGGGCGAGGATGACGGAGGCGGGGACGGAGTCGGCGTCGCGTTCGAGTTCGGTGCCGGTGTGGGCGAAGGAGTGCGTCATCGCCTCGGCGAAGAGCTTCTCCCGGGTGTCGAAGTGGTAGTGGAGCAGAGCCGTCGACACCCCGGCGTGCTCGGCGACCATGCGCATGCGGATCTTCTCGAACCCGACGTCGGCGATCACTTCGCAGGCGGCTTCGAGGATCCGCTCGCGGGTCTCACGCGTGCGTTCGGCGCTGGACAACTCGTGGCTCCCCTGTTCTGTCGGCGGTCGGCGCGGTGGCCGGTGCGGGACCCGGCCTCGCGGTCTCCATCTTCCTGCACGGATGCGGGTGGTGGTCATCGGTGGGTGTGGAAACCCCGGCCGGACTTGCGGCCGAGCAGGCCCGCGTCGACCATGCGGGCCAGCAGCGGCGGCGGGGCGTAGAGGGGTTCGCGGAACTCCTCGTACATCGACTCGGCGATGGCCTGGGCGGTGTCGAGTCCGATCAGGTCGGCGAGGGCCAGCGGGCCGAGGGGGTGGGCGCAGCCGAGGGTCATCGCACGGTCGATGTCCTCGACCGACGCCGTCCCCGACTCGACCATGCGAACGGCGGCGAGGAGGTACGGCACGAGCAGGGCGTTGACGATGAAGCCGGACCGGTCACGGGCCCGCACCACCTGCTTGCCGAGGGTGCCGGCGGCGAAGGTCTCGGCGCGTTCGACGGTGGTGTCGGCGGTGAGCAGCGACGGCACGAGCTCGACCAGCGGCAGGACCGGTACGGGGTTGAAGAAGTGCAGGCCGACGACCTGCTGGGGCCGGGAGGTGGCGGCGGCGAGGCGAATGACGGGGATGGAGGAGGTGTTCGTCGCGAGGATCGCGTCGGTGTCGCGTACGACGGCGTCGAGTCGGGTGAACACGTCCACCTTGGCCGTCTCGTCCTCGGCGACGGCCTCCACGACGAGGTCCCGGTCGGCGAGCGGTTCCAGGCCGGTGGTGACGGTGATGCGGGCCAGGGCGGCGTCCCGGTCGTCGCCGGTCAGCTTGCCCGCGGCGGTGGCCCGGTCGAGCGAGGCGGTGATGCGGGCCCGGCCCGCGTCGGCGGCGGCCCGGCCGGCCTCGGCGACGACGACGTCGAGGCCGGCCCGGGCGCACACCTCGGCGATGCCGGAGCCCATCAGGCCGCAGCCCACCACGCCGACGCGGGCGACGGTCGTACCGGTCATGTCTGCTCCTTCGGGGTGGGTGCGGCTGGGTGTGGTGTCAGGTGGTGGGCAGTCGCAGGACGCCGGTGCCGCGCTTGATCAGTTCGCCGGCGACGATGAGGCGCTGGATCTCGGAGGTGCCCTCCCAGATGCGGTCGACGCGCAGCTCGCGGTAGAGGCGCTCGACGGGGTAGGAGCGGTCGTAGCCGCGGCCGCCGAAGATCTGCACGCAGCGGTCGATCACCCGGCCCGACGCCTCGCCGGCCGCGAGTTTGGCGATGGCGGCCTTGGCGTGCAGGGTCTTGCGGTCGCAGGTGCCCTCGGTGACCTCCCAGGCGACCTGGTGGGTGTAGGCGCGATTGACGGCGATGTCGACGGCGCAGTCGGCGAGCATGCCCTGGATGAGCTGGAAGTCGGCGATGCGGCTGCCGAACTGGCGTCGTTCCAGGGCCCAGTCGCGGGCGAGTTGGAGGGCGCGTTCGGCGGCGCCGGTGGTGCGGGCGGCGATCATGAGGCGTTCGTCGGTGAACCATTCCTTGGTCAGCTCGTAGCCGTTGCCGACGCCGCCGACGACGTCCTCGTCGGCGACGAACACGTCTCGGAAGACGAACTCGGGGTGGCCGTTGACCGCGGTGTGCATGAAGCGGGGTTCGCGGGTCATGGTGACGCCGGGTGCCTGCTTGTCGACGAAGAACAGCGTCGGCTGCCGCTCCGGGCCCGCGTCGGCCTGCACGAGCAGGAAGTCGGCGACGTCGCCGCAGGTGACGAACCACTTCTCGCCGTTGATCAGCCAGCCGCCGTCGACCCGGTCGGCGGTGCTGGTGCCGGAGGCCGGGTCGGATCCGGCGCCGGGCTCGGTGACGGCGAACGCGTCGAACCGCTCGCCCCGGATCACGGGCAGCAGGTACTTCTCGCGCTGGGCCTCGGTGCCGTACGCCAGGACGTTCGCCGGGCGCCACGGGATGTCCCACAGGCAGTTGGTGACCTTGCCGAACTCCTCCTCGACGATGACCTGGTCGAGCAGGCTGAGGCCGGCGCCGCCCCACTCGGCGGGCATGTTGATGGCGAACACGCCGGCGTCGATGGCCTCGCGGGTCAGTTCGCGGACGGTGTCGGCGGGGAGCGGGCCGCCGGCCTCCTCGGAGGCGTCCTCGAACCGCATCAGTCGCTGCGCGTAGGCGGCGGCCCGGGCCTTGAGGTCGGCTTGCTCGGGGCTGTAGCGGAAGTCCATGAGTGTCCTTGTGTGTTCTTCGGCTGGTTGATCAGGCGAGTACGGCGCGGGCGTCCAGCGCGAGCGCGCCGTCCGGCCGGACCAGCAGGGGGTTGACCTCGATCTCGGCGATCTCGGGGTGGGCCGCGGCGACCTCGGTGATGCGGGCGACGGCTTCCGCCGCGGCGGCCACGTCGACGGCCGGACGGCCGCGGACGCCGGCGAG
This sequence comes from Streptomyces spinoverrucosus, assembly GCF_015712165.1. Lineage (NCBI taxonomy): Bacteria > Bacillati > Actinomycetota > Actinomycetes > Kitasatosporales > Streptomycetaceae > Streptomyces > Streptomyces spinoverrucosus. Next base: position 254,489 of record NZ_JADPZX010000001.1, read on the forward strand.
CAGTCCGGCGGTGCGCAGGCCGCGCAGCAGTCGCTCGGCGCGCGGTGCGGGTACGGGCGCCAGGGAGAACGCGACGTCATGCAGGGTCTCGGTGAGGACGCCGCCGAGCCCGACCATGGCGACGGGCCCGAAGCGGGGGTCGCGGTTGACGCCGACGATCAGTTCGACGCCGTCGGTGGGGTCGGCCATGGCCTCGACGGAGTACGCCGGGGCGCCGAGCCGGGCGTGCATCTCCCGGTGGGCGGTGAGCAGCGCGGCCCGGTGCGGCAGCCTCAGGGCGACGCCGCCGGCGTCCGACTTGTGCAACAGGTGCAGGGCCTTGAGCACGTAGGGACCGTCGAACTCGGCTGCGGCGGCGAGCAGTTCGGCCTCGTCGGTCACTTCACGGGCGGCCGGGAAGCGGACGCCGGCGGCGGCGAGCAGGGCGCGCACGGAGTGGTAGCCGGGGTCGGTCAGGGGCGCTGCCGGTTCCGGGAGGGGTGGTACGCCGACAGGACCCGCCGCGTCGGTGACGGTGAGGGCGGCGAGGGCTCGGGCGGCGTCCTCGGTGGCGCCGAAGACGGGTATGCCGGCGTCGGCGAGGACGCGGCAGCTCGGCGAGGCCGGGTACATGGACTGCACGACCAGGGGCTTGCGCCGGCCGGCGTAGTCGCGGGCGATGTCCTGGGCGGCCCGGAGCTCGCCCTCGGCCAGGGCCGTTCCGCCGCCGCCGAGGCCGCCGGTGGAGGCCGCGTAGCCGCCGAAGTAGCCGGTCATCAGGACGGAGTCGACGTCGTCGGTGGCCAGCAGCGCGCCGACCGTAGCGGCGTACGATCCCGGGTCCTGCTCCCCCATTCCGGCGAGGTCGACGGGGTTGCCGACGGCTGACTGGTCCCAGAGCACGGTACGCAGCCGGGCCTGGGTGTCGGTGCCGAGTTCGGGGACGTCGAGCCCGGCGGACTCGGCGGCGTCGGCGGCGATGGCGCCGTGACCGCCTCCGTCGGTGAAGACGGCGGTACGCCGGCCCGCGCCACGGTTCCTGGCGCCGAGGGCGGCCAGTACGACCGTCATCTCCCGTGGCGTGGCGACGAGGTGGACGCCCGCGTCGCGGCAGGCGGCGGCCACGACGTCGGCGGACGTGGTGAGGGCGCCGGTGTGGGACTGGGCGCTGCGCGCCGAGGCGGTGCCCCGGCCGGCGGTGAGCAGCACCACGGGCTTGCCGGACGCTGCCGCGGCCTCGGCGAAGGCCCGGCCGTCGCCGAAGTCCTCGGCGTAGACGGCGATGGCGCAGGTGCCGTCGTGGCGTGCGCAGTCGTCGATCAGGTCGACGAGAGTGACGTCGGCCTGGTTGCCGAGGGAGACGAAGCGGGAGAAGCCGGCGCCGTGGGGGGTGAGGCGGAGCTGGAGTTCGAGGGCGAGGTTGCCGCTCTGGCTGAGCAGGGCGATGCCGCCGGGTGCGAACGTGTCGGAGGCGAGGTACAGCTCGGTGGTGTTGTCGGCGATCCCGAGGCAGTTGGGGCCGACGAGGGCGGCCCCGGCCTCGCGGACGCGGGCGGTGACGGCCCGCTGCCGGGCGAGGCCGGCCGCCCCGGTCTCGGCGAAGCCGGCGGTGATGGCGACGATCGCGCGGGCGCCGCAGGCCAGTGCCTCGTCGACGGCGGCCTCGAATCCGGCCCCCGGTACGGAGACCACGACGAGGTCGACGGGCTCGCCGACGGCGGCGAGACTGGTGGCGGCCGGGCGGCCGAGGACCGTGCCGCCACGGCGGTTGACGAGGTGGACCGGGCGGCGGTCGGGGGCGCGCAGCATCTGGGCGGCTATCGCGTGGCCGTACTTGGCGGGGTCGTCGCTGGCGCCGACGACGGCGACCGACTTGGGGTCGAAGAGCGGGGTGAGGTCGCGTCCGGCCGCCGGGCCGAAGGGGGCAGGGGCCATGTCACTTCACCAGCCGGAGCGCGGAGTTGGGGCAGCTGTCGGCGCAGGCGCGGGCGGTCGGCGCTGGAACGGATGGACGTCTCCCTGATCGAGGCCGGACGCGACCTGTACGGCGGGCCGTTGCGGACCTTCGTCCACGTCACGCTCCCGGCGACCCGGCAGGGGGCGGCGGCCGGCTGCGTCCTCGTCTTCCTGCCCGCCATGGGCGACTTCGTCAGCGCGCAACTGATGGGCGGTCCCGACCAGATCATGATCGGCAACCTGATCCAGGACAAGTTCTTCCAGGGCCAGAACTGGCCCCTCGGCTCGGCGCTGACGATGCTGATGATGGCGGTGCTGTTCCTGGGGATGCTGGGCTACCTTCGGCGCGCCCGCAAGGACGAGGCGGAGGCGGTCCGATGACACTCCGTCCCGTGCCCGCCCGCCGTGCTCGCCGCGGCACCGACCGCAGGCCGCGGTTCGCGATCGGCGTCACCGCCGTCTTCTTCGCGCTGCTGTACCTGCCGATCGGCGTGGTGGTGCTGTTCTCGTTCAACTCGCAGAAGTCGCTGACCGTGTTCAAGGACTTCAGCCTCCGCTGGTACTCCGCCTTCTTCCGGGACCAGTTGCTGCTGGACTCGCTCGGCATGAGCCTGCGGGTCTCGCTCGTGGCGACGGCCGGCTCGCTGGTCCTCGGTGTCGCGCTGGCGCTCGGCCTGGTCCGCTGCCGCAACCGGCTCGGCTCGCTCGCCGGACTGATCATGCTCGTTCCGCTGATCACGCCGGAGATCGTCACCGGCGTCGCGGCGATGCTCCTCTTCAAGGGCATGAACGTGCCGTTGTCCACGGGCACGGTGATGCTGGCGGAGATCACCTTCTCGATCTCCTACGTGACCGTCATCCTGCGCTCGCGGATCGCCGCGCTGAACCCGGAGGTGGAGGAGGCGGCGATGGACCTGGGCGCCACCCGCTGGCAGTCGCTGCGGCTGGTGACGCTGCCGGCGCTGCTGCCGAGCATCCTCGCCTGTGCCGTACTGATCTTCGCCCTGGTCTTCGACGACTTCGTGCTCGCCTACTTCACCACCGGCGTCGATCCGCAGCCGCTGTCCGTCCGGATCTACTCGGCCATCCGCTTCGGTGTCCAGCCGACGATCAACGCGGTGGGCACGCTGATGCTGTTCGGCTCGATCGCCCTCATCGCCCTCGCGCTGTTCATCCCGCGACTGTTCGGCCGGCGCGGCGGTATCGACCTCCTCTCCGGGAAGTGAGACCCGTGACCACGACGACTACCACCATCACGACCGCGGAGACCGGCACGGGCGGCACGCCCGCCGTCCGACTCGACGGGATCCGCAAGTGCTACGGCGACTCCCACGCCGTGCGGGACCTGTCCCTGGACATCGGTGCGGGCGAGTTCTTCTCGCTGCTCGGACCGTCCGGCTGCGGCAAGACGACCTCGCTGCGGATGATCGGCGGTTTCACCGATCCGACGCAGGGGCGGATCCTGCTCGGCGGCGAGGACGTCACCGGGCTGCCGCCGAACAGGCGCGATGTGAACACCGTGTTCCAGAGCTACGCCCTCTTCGACCATCTCTCCGTCGCCGACAACGTGGCGTTCGGGCTGAAGCGCAAGGGCGTGGCGCGGGCCGAGATCCGCGAGCGGGTGGGCACGATGCTGGAGCGGGTGCAGCTCGGCGGGCTGGCCGGGCGCAGGCCGGCCACGCTCTCCGGCGGCCAGCGCCAACGCGTCGCCCTGGCCCGTGCCCTGGTCAACCGGCCGCAGGTGCTGCTGCTTGACGAGCCGCTGGCGGCGTTGGACCTGAAGCTGCGTCGGCAGATGCAGGTCGAACTGAAGCAGATCCAGCGGGAGATCGGCATCACGTTCGTGTTCGTCACCCACGACCAGGACGAGGCGCTGACGATGTCGGACCGGGTGTGCGTGATGAACGACGGCCATGTGCGGCAGTGCGGAACCCCCGAGGACGTCTACGAGCGGCCCGCGAACAGCTTCGTCGCCTCGTTCATGGGCACCTCGAACCTCGTCCCGGGCACCTACCGTGCCGGAGAGGTCGTCATGGACGCCGGTCCGGCGCTGCCGGTGGGCCCGCAGCAAGGGGTCGCGGACGGCAGCCGGGTGAGCGTCGCGATCCGTCCCGAGAAGATCTGGCTCTCCGAACTCACCCCGGACATGGCACGCGTCACGGGTGTGGTGCGGGAGACGGTGTACTCCGGCCCGACGACCACCTACCTGATCGAACTCGCCCCGGGCGTCACGGTATCGGTGCTGGAGCAGAACACCTACCGGTCCCGGATGGAGGACCGGTGGTGCGGCGGCGAGAGCGTCGAGATCGGCTGGCGTCCGGAGCACTGCCTGGTTCTCGACTGACGTGACTTCTTGACCGACGCCCGCGTCCTCCAGAGAAGGAACGTTTCTCATGCATCATGACGTGATCGTGCTCGGCGCCGGCCTCGCCGGTCTCGCCGCCGCGCGGGACCTCGCGGCGGGCGGCGCCGACGTCCTCGTCGTCGAGGCCCGCGACCGGGTCGGTGGCCGGGTCGAGCAGACCGCCCTCCCCGACGGCCGTATCGTCCAGCTCGGCGGCGAGGTGGTGGGCCGGGCCCACACCGCCTACCTGGCGCTGGCCGCCGAACTCGGCCTCATCCTCGTCCCCAGCTATGTCGCCGAGCCCGGCGTCATCGCCCGGGCCACGCCGGAGGGCCTCTCGGCCGGTGACCCGCCGCACTGGTTCGCTCCGGGCGACGACGCCTGCCACCGTCGGGTCACCGAGGCGTTCGACGCCCTGGCCCGTACCGTCGAGCCGGACGACCCCTGGAGCCATCCGGAGGCCGACGCCCTCGACAGCGTCTCCGTCGGCGACTGGCTGCGCGCCGAGGGCGCGTCGCCCGGCGTCGTACGGCTGTGGGAGATCGGGCAACTCGCGCTGGCGAGCGGTTCGTACGAGCGGACCTCCCTGCTGTCCGCCCTGCGCAAGCACGCGGCGGTGCCCGGCGACCCGGGCGCCGGTGCGAGTGAGCACTACGACTACGACGACTGGGAGGGCCTGCGGGTCGCCGAGGGCTCCGCGACGGTCGCGCTGCGCATGGCCGCCGCACTGGACGGACGGATCCGGCTCGGCGAGCCGGTCCGGGCAGTCGACGTACGCCCCGGCGGGTGCGCGGTGCTCCTCGCGAACGGCGAGACGCTGCGCGCCGACGCGGTGGTGAGCGCCCTGCCGGTGGGACCGCTGCGGTCCGTCCGGGTCACCGGCGTCTCCGCCGAGCGGCTCGCCTCGCTGCACCGGCAGCGCCAGGCGGTCGCCGCGAAGTTCGTGGCGGCGTACGACAAGCCGTTCTGGCGTGCGTCGGGGCTCAGCGGCCTGTCCGAGTGCGAGGGCGTGCTGGGCAGCACCTGGCCGCAGAACGAGGGCGTGCTCTCCGCGCTCGTCCCGCCCGAGCGCTACGGCGCGCTGCTGGGCATGCCCGCCGGCCTGCGCGAGGGCGAACTGCTCGGCGAGGTCGCCCGTCTGTACGGCGACGAGGCCCACGACCCCGTCCGCTGCTGGACGCGGTTGTGGGGCACCGACCCGTGGACCCAGGGCTACGTGACGCACTGGACGCCCGGCGACGTGACGGCGGTCGGGCCGCTGCACGGCACCCACGAACCGCCGTTCTACGTGTGCGGTTCCGACCAGTGGGTCGCCGGATACATGGAAGGCGCGGTGCGCACCGGGCGCGCCGCCGCGAAGGAGGCGCTGCGCCGTGGCTGAACGACGTCCGGACGTGCTCAACCACATCGGCGGGCGGGACGTCCCCGCCGCGACGGGCGCGACGATGCGGCTCGTCGACCCGGTGACCGGCGTCTCCCACCGGACCGCGCCGCTGTCCGGCCGCGCCGACACCGACGCGGCCTGCGCGGCGGCGGAGACGGCGTACGAGCGCTGGTCGGTGACCACGCCCGCCGAGCGGCAGCGGGCGCTGCTGCGCATCGCCGACGCGCTGGAGACGCGCGCGGCGGAACTGGTAGCGGCGGAGACGGCCGACACCGGCAAACCGGAGCGGCTGTTCCGCGCCGACGAACTGCCCGCGATCACCGACACCCTGCGCTTCTTCGCGGGCGCCGCGCGGAACCTGCCCGGCACGGCGGCCGGGGAGTACACCGAGGGGCGCACGTCGATGCTGCGGCGGGAGCCGGTCGGCGTGTGCGCGCAGATCACGCCGTGGAACTACCCGCTGATGATGGCGGTGTGGAAGATCGCCCCGGCGCTGGCCGCGGGAAACACCAGCGTGCTGAAACCGGCCGACAGCACGCCCACTTCGGCCGTGCTGCTCGCCCGGATCGCGGCGGAGCACCTGCCGCCGGGCGTGCTGAACGTGGTGTGCGGCGACCGCGACACCGGCCGCGCGCTGGTCGGCCATCCGGCGACCCGGCTGATCGCGCTGACCGGCAGTGTGCGGGCGGGCCGTGAGATCGCCACGGCCGCCGCCACGGACCTGAAGCGGGTGCACCTCGAACTGGGCGGCAACGCCCCGGTCCTGGTCCATGACGACGCCGATGTCGAGGAGGCGGCGGCGCGGCTGGCCGCGATCGCCTACTACAACGCCGGTCAGGACTGCACCGCACCGACGCGGCTGCTGGTGCAGGCGGACGTCCACGACGCGTTCGTCGACGCGTTCGTCGGGCATGCCGAGGCGCTGCGCGCGGGCAGCGACTTCGGGCCGCTGAACAACGCCGGTCAGCTGGCCACCGTAAAGGGGCTGCTGGACCGGCTGCCGGGGCACGCGAAGATCGTGCTGGGCGGCGCGGCGACCGGCGGGCCGGGCTTCTTCCACGAGCCCACGGTGGTGACCGGGCTGCGCCAGCGGGACGAGCTCGTGCAGGAGGAGATCTTCGGTCCGGTCGTGACCGTCCAGTCGTTCACGGACGACAGTGAGGCGCTGCGGCTGGCGAACGACGCGCGGTACGGGCTGGCCGCCGGAGTCTGGACGGCGAATCACGACCGGGCCATGCGGGCGACCCGGGCGCTCCACGCCGGCATCGTATGGGTGAACACCCATGGCACGACGGTGTCGGAGATGCCACACGGGGGCGTGAAGCACTCCGGCTACGGCAGCGACCTGTCGATGGCGGGCCTGCTGGACTACACACAGGTCAAGCACGTGATGCTGTGACGCCGCACCTTCTGGACGTGGCGCGGCCGGCCGGAGTGTCGTGGAAGAGTCCGCGCAACATGCCGCCTTACGCGGTCGGCAGCGGCAGGGCGGTGAAGACGTGCTGTTCCCAGAGGCGACGGGAGGCCTCTTCCGGGTAGGCGGCGACGGTGGGTTCGGTGTCGAGGAGTTGGGCGAGGCGGCGCTCGGTGTCGTACGCCGGCCAGCCCGGGTCGCCGGTGGTGGCGAACGCGGTCCAGGCGGAGCGGACGTGGGCGGAGAGCGTCTCGGTCTCGGGTGAGGGCTCGGGCCCGATCAGCATGGCGCCGATGCCGTCGTACACGCCGAAGGTCAGCGGTACGTCGAGGCCGTGGCAGGCGCCCAGCGCGCCCTCGTTCACCGGCGCGGACCAGGTGAGGTCGTACAGGTGCGCCCGGCCACCACCGGCCACCTGGGCCTCTGCGAGGTGCAGTGAGGGCATGCGGAACAGCCAGTCCGACTGCACCAGTTCGAACAGGTACTCCGCCGAGGCGTCCGGGAACGCGGCGCGATAGTCCTTCTCGGCGTCCGGCGTCGGCCCGAACAGGCCCAGCGCCGTCGCGGCCAGGCCCTCGTCGACCCGGCCGAGCAGCCCGCCGAGCAGCAGGAACAGCCGGTACTCGTCCTGGTTGTGCCCGACGACCAGGTCCAGATCCCGTGCGGCACCGCTCGCGAGGGCTTCCCACGGCGTGGTGGGCAGCACCTCACCGTCGACGACGGGCGAGAACGGGGTCGGGGTGAGGGCGACGGCGCCCCAGCGGTGCGCGTACTCGCGCATCCGGGCGGTCAACGCGGCTCCCGCCCCGGGGAGTTCGCGCGGGTCCACGCCGGCGAGGTCGGCCACCGTGGGACGCAGGCCGAGCTCACCGGCCAGGGCGGCCGCGATGTCCGCGGCCAGCGCGCCGGAGAAGAACGTGCCGGGCACGCTCTGCGCGATGGCCCGCCGGAACAGGCCCCGGGCGCGCGGCATGACCATCAGCGAGGCGATGGATCCCGCGCCGGCGGATTCACCGAAGACGGTGACCCGGTCGGGGTCGCCTCCGAAGGCGGTGATGTTCTCACGCACCCATTCCAGGGCCGCGACCTGGTCGAGCAGTCCCCGGTTCGCCGGCGCGCCCTCGATCCACGCGAAGCCTTCCATCCCGACCCGGTAGTTGAGCGTGACCACGACGAGGTCGCCCTCGCGCGCGAGGCGGCTGCCGTCGTAGGCGGGGTCGGCGGAGGAGCCGAACTTGTAGGCGCCGCCGTAGATCCACACCATGACGGGGCGCCGCGCCGCCGGATCCGCGTCCGGCGTCCAGACGTTCACGGTCAGCCAGTCGTCACCGGCCGGGAGATCCCCGGCAGGAGCCATGTCGGGACCCATGGGCTCCTGCGGAGGCGGCGGACCGAACGCGAACGCCTCCCGGACGCCGTCCCAACGCTCCACCGGCCGCGGGGCCGCGAAGCGCGCCTCACCCACGGGCGGCTGTGCGTAGGGGATGCCCCGGAAGACCGTCAAACCGCCCTCAAGGCGACCGCGGACCACGCCGGAATCCGTTGTGACCTGGGCAGATTCGTGTCCGCGCATCGATGGCTCCTCACGGGAGGGCGAAACGGAAGTCAACTCGTGCTGATCAGGGTACGGCCCGCGGGGATGCGTTCCAGCACCCCACCGGCGAAGACGTCGTACAGAGGCAGCGTCTCGAGGTGTACGTAGCCGATGTGGCAGTCGCAGGTGGCCAGCGGGCAGGGGCGCGGGCGCAGGGCATCTCGGTACGAGCCGTCGTAGAGGTTGCCCAGGGGGGTGCGCACGAAGTGGCAGCGGCGGACGGTGCCGTCGCCGTCGACCGAGATCACGGAGTCGCCGGTACGGCACGGCAGACCGGCGCTGGTGTGGGGGTGACGGCTGTAGGGGAACAGCGGGTCCAGGGCCGTCCACAGGTCGGCGTCGGCGTCCGTGTAGGTGTGGCCCTCGGCGGCGTTGATCCACAGGTAGACGTGGTCCGGCAGGTCGGCGCGCAGGCGGCGGGCCGCTTCGAGGTGGTCGGGCAGTCCGACGACGCCGACGCTGAACCGGACGCCGCGCGCGGCCAGTTCGCGGCACTTGGAGAGGAAACGGTCGTAGGGGGTCTGGCCCGGGTGGTAGGTGCACCACAGGGCGAGGGTGTCGGCGTCCGCGTCGGCGAGCCAGTCGGTGCGGCAGCTGAGGTTGGTCTGGATCGCCACCCGCCGGATGTGCGGGAGGTGGGAGAGGTCCGCGAGGGTGCGCCGGTACCAGGAACGGACCAGGCCCTCGCCCCACGGGGTGAACAGGATCGACAGACGGTCCTCGCCACGGTCCGCGGCCCAGGCGGCGAAGCGTTCCAGAGCGGCGCGGTCGGCGCGCAGCTCGGCGCCGCTGTCGCGACGCTTGGCGAACGGACAGTAGGGGCAGTCGTAGTCGCAGGAGGCGAGTGGGCCACGGTAGAGCAGGGTGAGGTCCATGAGGGCCGGTCACTTCCTCTCGTAGGCGGCCATCGCGGCCCGCACGGCCGGGGAGAACAGGGCGGGGCCGATCGCGTCGGAGTGGGCGAGGCCCTCGGGGGTGAGGCGGAGGGTCGTGGAGTCGTCGGCCAGCCAGCCGCGGTCGGCGAATCGTTCCAGTGCGGGGCCGAAGTCGTCGGCGGGGGCGACGCCGAAGCGGGCCCGGTAGGCGTCGAGTGGCAGTCCCTCGGCCTGAAGGAGCGACTGCAGCAGGTGACGGCGCCGCGCCTCGTGGGTGTCCATCTCGTAGCCGACCTCGGCGTGGGAGAAGTCGGTGGTGTGGACGTAGTCGTCGATGATGGCGCGGATCTCGTGCATGCCGACGGCGTAGTCGAAGGAGTAGTGCAGCCCGGCCGTGTAGGAGCGGGCGCCGCAGCCGAGGCCGATCATGCCGTCCGTCTGGCAGGCGTAGTCGTCGGCACCCTGCGGCGGGGCGTCGGTCCGGCGGAACATGCGCATGGACTGCTGGGTGTAGCCGTGGGCGAGGAGGTGGTCGCGGCCGACGCGGTACAGCCGCAGCCGCTGCTCGTCCCACGCCGGGTCCGGGCCGGTGCCGCGGCGGTCGAGGCCGGTGAGGGGGCGGACGTACAGGGGGTAGAGGTACAGCTCCTCGGGTCGCCAGGACAGGGCGGCGTCCAGGGAGTGGCGCCAGGTGTCCTCCGTCTGGCCGTTGATGCCGTAGATGAGGTCGATGTTGAGCACCGGGATGCGGGCGTCGCGGACGCGTCCGAGCGCGGACTCCACGTCGGCGCGGCGTTGCGGGCGTACGGCGGCCCGCGCCTCGGAGTCGACGAAGCTCTGCACGCCCAGGCTGAGGCGGGTGGCGCCGCGGGCGGCCAGGACCGCCAGCCGGTCGGCGGTGGCCGTGGCGGGTGACGCCTCGACCGACAGCGGGACGGCACGCAGGTCGGCGCCCATGCGGTGCTCGGCGATGTCGCAGAGGCGGTCCAGTTCGCCGGCGGTGAGGAAGGTGGGGGTGCCGCCGCCGAAGGCCGCCGTGGCGAAGCGGACCTCGTCGGTGTCCCCGAGAGCCTCGCGTACGGTGGCCGCCTGGCGGTCCAGCGCGTCCAGGTATGCCCCGGTCAGTCCGTCCGGGGCGCCGATGCGGGTGAACAGGTTGCAGAAGCCGCAGCGGACCTCGCAGAAGGGGATGTGCAGGTAGAGGGAGAGGGCGTCCTTCGGCTCGGCGGCCCACAGGGAGGCGAGCGTGGGGCGGTGGGGAAGCGGGCGGTAGGCCGTCTTGTGGGGGTAGGCGTAGACGTAGTGCTGGTAGGGACCGCCCTCGAGCGCGTCCGGTGCGGTGGTGGCACCCGAGGGCGCGGCCGATACGGCGGCGGTCAGCAGGGATCCGGCGGGGGTTGCCGAGGTTTCGGCGGGGGTCGTGGGGGCCTTAACGGTGGTCGTCGGGGCTTCGGCGCGGGTGGTAGGGGCTTTAGCGGCGGTCGTCGGGGCTTCAGCGGTGGTCATCGGGGCTTCAACGGTGGTCATCGGGGCTTCAGCGGTGGTCATCGGGGCTTCGGCGCGGGTTGTCGGGGCTTCGGCGCGGGTTGTCGGGGCTTCGACGCGGGTTGTCGGGGCTTCGGCAGCAGTCATCAGAGTCTCGACGCGAGCCGCCGAGACCTCGCCAGCAGCCATCAGAGTCTCGACGCGAGCCGCCGAGACCTCGCCAGCAGCCATCAGAGTCTCGACGCGAGCCGCCGAGACCTCGCCAGCAGTCATCAGAGTCTCGACGCGAGCCGCCGAGACTTCGCCAGCAGTCATCAGGGGCTCGGCGCGGGTTGTCGAGGCTTCGGCGGTGGTCATCGTCGGGTGGCCTCCGTCGGGGTGGCTTCGGGGAGCGTCGCGGGTGTGGTCGTGGGGGGTGCGGGTTCGAGGAAGAAGTGGCCGTAGGGCACGGTCCAGACGCAGTCGTGACCGAGGCGGTGGCCGGTGTAGCCCCCCTCGCCGTAGGCGGTGCCGTGGTCGGAGCAGACGATCGCGAAGCAGCGGCGTCTGCTGCTCACCGCGGCGAACAGCCGACCGATGTGCCGGTCGACGTACTCCAGCGCGGCGGCGTGCGTCTCGCGTGTGTCGCCGTCCTCTCGGGTCGCACCCGGCAGATGGAACCAGTTCGGCTGGTGCAGGGCGGACACGTTGACGAAGAGGAACAGCCGCTGCTCGGCGGGCAGTTCACTGATCACGCGTTCGGCGCGGGCCACCTGGTTCTCGAAGGACGCGGGCGAGGTGACACCGAAGTCCGGTTCCCAGTACGACTCGTGGAAGAGGCCGGGCAGCACCGAGCCGAGCGGACCCTGCTTGTTGAAGAAGCCCACTCCGCCGACGCACACGGTGTGGTAGCCCACCTCGGCCAAGCCGGAGACAAGGTCGGGGGTGTCGTAGACGAAGGTCTTCGGTGCGGTGGTCTCGCTGCCCGCGAAGCTCGCCGCGAACAGCCGTGGGTGCGGTCCGGGGGCGGCCGGGGTGGGCAGGAAGCCGGCGAACATGGCCTGGTGGGACGCGTAGGTGAAACTGCCCGGGGCGTGCCGCTTCTCCCAGCGGCCGCCGGGCAGGTGGCGGGTCAGGTTCGGTATGCGGCCCGCGGCGGCGAGTTCGGCGGCTACGTCGTAGCGCAGGGTGTCGAGGGTGACGAGGAGGAGGTCGTGGCTGCCGACGATCTCGTTCATGTCCGGCTCGCCCGCTGCCGACGGGGTGGGCGGAATCGGCTCACTGATGGGGGCGGGCGAGGGCATGGGCGCGTGTTCCTGTTCTCTTGCCGTGCGGGTGGTGCTGTGGGGGCCCGTGGGGTCCGTGGTCCTCGTCGGGCCGACCGTCATACGTGCGCAGTGCGGCCGTGACCTGGGCGGCGTAGGTGTCGAGGCCTTCGGCTCCGCTGCCGGGCAGGCCGGTGAGCCGGGGCAGCAGATCGCCGAAGGCGTTGACCTCGCCGACGGCGGCGCTGCGCCACCCGACGGCCGGCAGCAGGTCGACGCCCACGCACAGGGTGCCCGGGAAGCAGGCCGCGGCCCGCTCGCACACGTCGAGCAGGTCGGCCCAGCGGGCGCCCGCCGCCTCGACGGCCCGCCGGGCCGTGTCGAGGTCGCCGCGGCTGCCGCCGAGGTGGAGGTTGGTCAGGGGCCAGCGGCTGGTGCGGACCACCGCGTGGGTGGCTCGGCCGGCGACCACCACGACTCTCAGGTCCGCGGCCCGGCCCTGCTGCGAGGCTTTCGGCAGCCAGCGTTCCAGGTGCAGGCCGTCGGGGGCGAGCGCGTCGACGATGGCCGCGATGTCCCGCTCGCGCTCGTAGCGGCGCACCCTGAGGGAGTTGAACAGACGCCCGTCCGCGGCGAGTTCGACCGAGGTGGTGGCCCGGAGGCGCCCGCCCCCGCCCGACTCCACGGCCAGCACACCCGACGCGGACGAGCCGTGCGCGGGCTTGACGAACAGCCGGGGCATCCGGTGCTCCCGCATCAGCGCCCGTACGTCGTCCCAGCCACGTATCGGCGCGGCTCCCGGCCCCGATGTGGGCGAGGCGGGGACCGGCACGCCCGCCGCGTCGAGGACGGCGTGGCAGCGCCGCTTGTCGAACAGCACTGCCAGGTCGTCGGGGTCGTCGAGCCGGATTCCGCCGCGCAGGGAGCGCAGCGCCGCCGTGAACCCCGCGTACCAGCGGGCCGAGCCCTCCACCCGGGTGGGGTCCTGGGTGCCGCGCAGCAGCCGGTCGACGTCGGCGTTCTCGCCCGGCGAGTCGACGCGGACGAGTTCCGCCGCGTCGAACTCGGCTCCGCCCGCGCGCAGTACGTCCGACCAGGCGACGACACGCGGGGCGGGCAGGCCGGCCGCGCGCACCGCCTCGGCGAAGAGGGTGACCCGGCGGTTCTCGGGGTTGCCCACGACGGCGAAACGGGCGCTGGGGACACGGGCCGGTCGCATGGTCGGCGCGCTCATTCGCCCACGGCGACGTATCGCCACACCGTGCCGTTGTGGTCGTGGTCCTCGTCGGCGTCGCCGTGGTCCAGGTCCAGGGCGACGCCGGCGGGTTCGAGGGTCTGCCGCAGGCGCTCCTGGAGGGGCTCGGTCATGTAGTGGTGGTGCAGGTCGAGTTGCTTGAGGTGAGTGAGCGGCTGGCCGGCGAGGAGAGCGGCGGCGCCGTCGTCGGTCAGGACGCCCATGGACAGGTCCAGCACCTCCAGGCGGGCGACCACGGGAGCGGCGGCGACGGCCGCGGCGACGGCGTCCTGCATCTCGCTGTTGCGCAGGGCCAGGTGGCGCAGGCGCGGCAGGCGGGCGCCGGACAGGATCGGCTCCAGGTCGGCGACTTCGCTGTCGCCGCCGTAGTCTGGCGTGCCCAGCCACAGGTCGAGTTCTTCGAGGGCGGGCAGGTCGCTGCCCGCGACACCGCGCACGACGTCGGCGGGCAGCCCGCCGGACTCCATGGTGAGTTTGCGCAGGCCGGTGTGGCGCAGGGCGGGGAAACGCAGCCCGGATCCGCCGCGGACGCCGAACTCCTCCAGGTCGGGGAAGGCGGTGAGAAGGGGGGTGACGTCGGTCTGGTTGATCCAGGAGATCTCACACTCCTCCATCACCATGTCGCCTACGAACAGCGCCCGCAGCGCCGGGAGACGGTCCCGGGCGGCCACCAGCGCCTCGATGACGGCGGACGGGTCGGTGTCGTAGGCCTCCTGCCAGGCACCGACGATCAGGGCGCGGACGCGGGTGGTGTCGACGGCGGCGCAGAACCGGGCGAAGGCGTCGGTCCAGTCCTCCTCGGCGTCGTACACGCCGCTGCCGATGCGCCAGGCGGAGGAGTCCGCGTCGGGCAGGTCGTCCGGCCGGTGATCGGGGCCCGGGAAGGTGTAGGCGGGCAGCCGGTACAGCGCGTCGAGGTGGTCACCGATGGTCATGCGGCTGCTCCTGTGAAGAGAGAACGGGTGTTCCGTGGCGACCGCTGTTCTACCAACAGGCACTGACAAAGCCCGTCGGGGGGCCGTGGTTCCGGCCGTTGCGCCGGGGGGGGGGACGCGCCGGTGCACGAGACCTGACCGGGGCGGCCCAGCCTCGCGGACGTCCCGGCCCACTCCACGAGCTGAGCGGCGGCCGCGGCCATGAGGAGACGACCTCCGGCAACAGGGGCGCCGAATACTCGAGGGCCGGGAACGCGTCCCGGCCCTCTCGTCATTCCCCGTCACTTTCCCGTCGATCAGGGGAGCGTCCACTTCTGGTTGGGTCCGGTGTGGCAGGACCACAGATGCACTGGCGTGCCGTCGTTCCAGGTGCCGCCGGACGCGTCGAGGCATTTGCCGGTCTGCGGATTACGGACGGAGCCGTCGGCCTGCGGAGACCATTGCTGGGCGCCGGTGCCGTTGCAGCTCCACAACTGGATCCTCGTACCGTCGGCGCTGCCGCCGCCGGAGACGTCCAGACACTTGCCCAGGGCCCTCATGGTGCCGTCCGCGACGGTCCACTTCTGCGCGTCGGAGCCGCTGCACGTCCACAGCTGGATCTTCGTACCGTCGGCGGTCTGCGATCCGTCGACGTCCAGGCACTTGCCGTTGACGCCCTTCACCTCGCCCGAACGCGGCCCAGGAGTGGAACCCGAGTGCTTGATGCGGACGTTGCGGAAGGACACGTCGTCGCCGTCGCCGTGGTTCTGGATGCCGATGTGCCCCTGGGCGAGGCTTCGTGCCGGATCCGTGTTGGTGAAGTCGTTGATCTTCTGGCCGTTGAGGAAGACCTCCAGCCGCTCCCCCGTGACCCGGATCTCGTACGTGTTCCACTCGCCCGGAGGGTTCAGCGCCGCGTCACGTGCGGCGATGTCCGCCGACTTGTACCCGTAGACCGCCCCGGTGGTGCGTTCGGGAACGTCGGTGGCGTCGATCTGGATCTCGTAGCCGTTGTTCACCGCGGACCAGGGGTCGTCGGAGGCCGGGAAGCCCACGAAGACGCCGGAGTTGTCGTCCCCGGCCATCTTCCAGTCGAGCTTCAGGGAATAGTCCCCCTTGAACTCCTGCGCGGAGTACCACAGCATGCCCAGGCCTCCGTACGAGGTCAGGGTGGAGTCGGCGAGCGTGAAGCCGCCCGGGCCCGCCTGCTTCCAGCCGTTGGTGCTGGATCCGTCGAAGAGCGTCTGGTAGCCCGTCTCCGGTCGGCAGTCGGCCTGTGTGCGGTCCGCCGCCCAGCGGAGGCCACCGAGGAGGTGGCGGCGGAAGGCGGGCTCGGCGTAGGACTCGTCGGTGTGCCCACCGCCCGTGTAGAAGGCCCGGCCGCCCTGGTAGTCCTTGCACCAGCTGATCGGGTGATCGCCCGACATGTTGCCGCCGCTGTAGCTCGACTCGTCCAGGGAGGCCAGGACGCGGGCGGTGGTGCGCGGATTCGAGCGGTAGTTGTACCACTCGTCCGTGCGCTGCCAGGACGTGCCCAGGTGAGCTGTGGCGTCGTGGGCCCGGTCCTCGACCTTGACGGTGGCGGACTGGATCGCCGGGTGCGAGTGGAACAGGGCTCCGGCCAGCCCCTCGTAGAAGGGCCAGTCGTACTCGGTGTCGGCCGCGGCATGGATGCCGACGTATCCGCCACCGCCCTGGATGTACTGCTCGAAGGCGGTCTGCTGGGCGCCGTTCAGGACGTCGCCCGTGGTGGACAGGAAGACGACGGCTTCGTACCGGGCGAGGTTGGCGCCGGTGAAGGCACCGGCGTCCTCGGTGGCGTCCACGGTGAAGTTGTGCTCGGCGCCCAGGTCCCGCAGGGCCGTGATGCCGTCGTCGATCGAGGAGTGCCGGAAACCGGCCGTCTTGGAGAAGACGAGCACCTCGTACGCGGGGTCCGCCGCTGATACCGGCGACGAGAACGCCGCGTCGGCCCCGGTGGCGTGGTCCGCGGCGCCGGTCAGGGCGATGGCCTGAGGTGTTCCGGCCAGCAGGGCGGCTCCGAGGAGGGCCGTGGCCGCTCTCAGTTTGTTGCGCACTTCCTCGGCGGCTCCCGCGGGTGCGGCGGGCAAAACGACACCGACGGCGCCTGCCACCGTCGGTACGAGCCATCGAAGAGGTCTGCGACTTAACGGACTTGTGCGCACAGGTGCCTCCCGGGTGTGGGGGTAGCGGCAGGCGGGCGTGTCAGAAGGAAGTTAGCGGCGTTCGTTCGAGGACGTAAGTCCTTTTGCGCAAGATCTCGTTACTTCTTCCCGGGTGGGGACAAAGTGCGCGCGGGGGACAGATCGGTGGCGCTGTGTCCACCCTTCCGCCGCACCCGCGCCCGCTTACCGTTTTCTCATTTCAGATGTGACCTTTTCGGCCCGGTTCTGTGTGGAGACTTTGCGAAGGACGCTGGTAATTTGAGAGCGCCGCGATGCCCCGCGAAGCCGGGGAGGGGGAGTCATGATTTGCGGCCGCTGCTGCGGCAACAACATCAAACCTCGTACGTCTGTACGGTCTGCCTGCGCGAGCAACACGTAGTGCGGAGGGAGGCACAGTCGTGGCCCAGGGAGGGCAGGGGGGACGCCGCCGTCAAAGTGGCGACGAGGTGCCTCTGGAGCCGGACGTCACCATGCAGTTGAAGGTCCCGGCGCAGCCGACTGCGGCCGCGGACGAGACCATGCAGCTGCGCATACCCGAGGGCGGCATACCCACCGGATTCGACATATCCGCTGATTCCAACGCCTCCGGGATATCCGGGATATCCGACATACCCGAGGCGCCCGACGCCGCCTCCCCCGCATCCGAGAATTCCCGTACGCCCTCCCGTCGCCGCCGCAAAGCCCCCCGCCCCTCCCCCGCCGCCCGCCTCACCGCGGCCCTCGGCCCTCGGCTGACCCCCGTCCTCGCCCCCGTCGTCGCCTTCCTCGGCCCCTACGTCCGCCGGCTGCGCCCGCTGTACCCCCGGCCGGGCCGCACCGGTTGGCGCCGCTGGATCCCCTCCTGGCGGCAGACCCTCGGCGGCTTCCTCGCCTCCCTCGGACTGAGCACCCTCTTCCTGGTCGTCGCCTACGCCGCCACCGACATCCCGGACAATCTCAACACCTACGCCACTCAGCAGGACAACGTGTACTTCTGGGCCGACGGCACCCCGATGGCCCGTACGGGCTGGGTGCAGCGGCAGGCGATGCCGCTGGACGACGTACCGGAGGACGTCCGCTGGGCGGTGCTCGCCGCCGAGAACGCGAGCTTCTACAGCGACCCCGGCGTCTCCTTCAAGGGCATCACCCGCGCCCTGTTCCGCACGCTCGGCGCGGGCGACACCCAGGGCGGCTCGACCATCACCCAGCAGTACGTCAAGAACGTCTACCTCAACCAGGACCAGACGCTCAGCCGCAAGTTCACCGAGGCCATGATCGCCCTCAAGCTCGACAACAGGATGAGCAAGGACGAGATCCTGGAGAGCTATCTCAACACCAGCTGGTTCGGCCGCGGCACCTACGGCATCCAGCGCGCCGCCCAGGCCTACTACGGCAAGGACGTCAACGAACTCAACGTCAGCGAGGCCGCCTTCCTCGCCTCCCTGCTCAAGGGCGCCGGCCTGTACGACCCCACGCTCAGCAAGGCGAACCAGGAGCGGGCCGTGGAGCGCTGGTCGTGGATCCTGGACCGGATGGTGGCCATCGGCAAGCTGTCGCCGCAGGAGCGCGCCAAGTACCGGACGTTCCCCGCGCCGCTGAAGAGCAACCCGCTGTACGACACCGGCGAGCAGAGCGACTACCTGGTGGAACTCGCCGCGCAGTACGCCAAGAAGAACGCGCACCTCTCGGACAAGGACTTCGACCTCGGCGGCTACCAGATCTACACGACGTTCGACAAGGATCGCGAGGCGCAGCTCACCGAGGCCGTCACCAAGGCCCGCAACGAGGCCAAGAAGGACGATCCGAAGGCCGCCAAGGCCGCCCACTACGGCGCGGCCTCCATCGCCACCGACGGCCGGATCCTCGCTGTCTACGGCGGCCCCGACCACCGTACGCAGGGCTACAACGAGTCCAACGCGACCACCGTGCCGGCCGGTTCGGCGTTCCTGCCGTTCGTCTACGCGGCCGGACTGGAGCACGGCGTGCGCAAGACCCGCGACGGCGACCGCACGCCGGTGACCGGGGAGTCCCTCTACAACGGCGACGACGAGGTGCCCGTCACCACGCCCGAGGGCCCGTACTGGGACCGCAGCGGCCGCAAGGTCGCCGCACGCAACGACGGCGGCAGGTCCTACGGCCAGATCTCCCTGCACCAGGCCCTCGCCCTGTCCGTCAACACCCCGTTCATGCAGCTCGGCATGGACACCGGGCTGGAGAAGGTGCGCGCCACCGCCGAGGCCGCGGGGCTGCTGCCCTCCAGCATCGGCGCCCAGGTGCCGACCCTGTCCACCGGCAGCTCCACACCGAGCGCCATCCGCATGGCCAGCGGCTACGCCACCTTCGCCGCCGACGGGGTGCACGTCGAGCCCTACTCGGTGCGGCGCATCACCCTCAACGGTCACAAGGTCGCCCTCGACGCACCGCCCACCCGCCGCGCGATGGGCGCCGAGGCCGCCCGTGAGGTCCAGTCCGCCCTCACCGACGCCTTCCGCACCGCCCACCCGGACGCCGCGACCACCTCCGCGGAGGTCGCGGGGAAGCTGGGCACCACCGAGGACGACACGGCCGCGTGGTACGTCGGCACCGCCAAGAAGGTGGCCACCGCGGTCGTGGTCTACCGCATCGACCTGAACAAGAGCCTCGAACCCCTACCGCTCCAGGGCCTGGGCGGCACCGCAACCAACAGTGTCCCGTACGGCATCTGGTCAGGTGCCATGAGTCCCCTCGGCTGATCACCGACGCGACCGGCATCGCCCCAGCCCCTGTCCCCAAGAGATTGAGCCGCAAGATGAAACAGCCGTCGGGCCGCCGCCGCAAGGCCCGCGTACCCCGCCGTCCCGCCGCCCGTCCGGGGTTCATCACCCTGGCGGCGTTCCTGGTCGTCACCTCCCTCGTCGCCGGTTACCTGGTGCTCTCCCGCACCGGCAACACCGCCTCGACCGCGTCCGCCAAGGACCGTTCAGGGCAGCATCCGGCCTCGCGGGCGACCGAGGAGCCGGAGTGGGACGGCAAGACCAAGGTGCTCGGCGACGGCTCGACGTCCTACACCGGCCCGCAGAAGGACCAGTTGAAGCCGGAGCCCCTCAAACCCGGTCAGAAGCCGCCCCAGTTCGTCGTCTTCTCCTGGGACGGCGCCCTCCAGGGAGACGACGAGCTCTTCTCCCACTACCGGGAGATGGCCAAGCGGTACAACGCCCATATGACCTTCTTCCTCACGGGTATCTACCTGCTGCCCAAGAGCAAGAGCGACCTCTACTCCCCACCGCAGCACCCCAAGGGCACCGCGGCGATCAGCTTCCCCACCGACGAGCACATACGCACCACCTTGGAGCAGCTCGCCGGCGCCTGGAAGGACGGCAACGAGATCGGCACCCACTTCAACGGCCACTTCTGCGGCGCCAAGGGCGGCGGCGACTGGAGCGTCGAGGAGTGGAAGAGCGAGATCGACCAGTTCTACGAGTTCGTGGAGAAATGGAAGACCACCACGGGCTACACCGACATCGACCCGCTGCCCTTCGACATCAGGAAGGCGGTCACCGGCGGCCGCGCCCCCTGTCTGGAGGGCCAGGCCAACCTGCTGAAGGCGGCCAAGAGCTACGGCTGGCGCTACGACGCCAGCTCCGCCGGCGACTTCCAGATCTGGCCGACGAAGAAGAACGGCATCTGGGACTTCCCACTCCAGATGCTCCCGTACGAGGGCGGCAAGTACCAGGGCCTGTCCATGGACTTCAACTTCCTCTACAACCAGTCCGACGGCGAGACCGACGGCGACCCGGCGATGTACCCGCAGTGGCAGCAGGAGACCTTCGACGCCTACATGGCCGGGTTCAACCGCGTCTACTACGGCAGCCGGGCCCCGCTGTTCATCGGCAACCACTTCGAGCAGTGGAACGGCGGCATCTACATGAAGGCCGTCGACGACATGATCAGGACCGTGTGCACCAAGAAGGACGTCAAGTGCGTGTCGTTCAAGGAGCTCGCCGACTGGATGGACGTCCAGAAGCCGGCCACCCTGGAGCGGCTGCGCAGCCTGGACCCGGCGCAGTCCCCGGACTGGTCGACGGTCGTGCAGTGACCGCCCGCCGCCCGGCGCGGCGGGAGTCGGTGACGGTCCGATAACTCCCGCGCATTCAGGGGTGCAACCCCCTTCACACCAGCCACACATGGCATGCAAAGATTCCGCTTGCCTCGGCAGTCCTGCGCCGAGGAAAGAGGGGAACTTCAGTGAAGTCAAGGAAATTGAGCCGTACGCGGCGTCGCGCGACGATAGTCACGGCAGCCGCCGCCTCGGTCGTCGCCGGCGTGGCGCTGCTGCCCAACTGGAGCGCGGGCGCGTCCGCGCCGGCCGAGCCCGAGGTGGACGCCCGGACCAAGGCCACGTTTCAGCGCCTGGCCGACGCGGTCTTCACCGACCGCACCAACGCCCTGGTCGACAAGCCGGGCGACAACGGGAAGAAGCCGCTGATCGACGGCTTCTCCGGGGAGGTCGCGGTCTCCTCCGGTGCCGCCCGCACCGAGGACGACGCCGTGGACCGGCTCGGCGACCGCAAGGAAGGGCTCGCGCGGCTCGGTGAGAAGTACAGCGCGGCGAACACCTCCGTCACCCTGGACCACACCAGCGTCAGAGGCCGCAAGGCCGTCGTCAAGGTCACCGAGACCACGACGCTGACGTACGAGAAGGTCCGCGGCGACGAGCCGCGGACTACCGGATTCCAGGCCCACCACAGGCTGACCTTCCAGGCGGACCGGCAGGGCAACTGGCGGCTGACCGACATCCGTGAGACCGACGACGGCTATCTCGCGGTCAACCAGACGGCCAAGCCGAAGGTCGCGGCAGCCACCAAGGCCAAGACCGACACCATGCCGTCGGCCCCGCGCGCGGCCATCACCCGGCCCGCGCCGTCCAACCCGAAGAACCTCACCGCCGGCGGCTACGACTACAAGGCGATGGCCGCCTACGCGGAGAAGTACTGGACCAACTACAACCCGGACTACCCCGACTTCAACGGGCAGGGCGCGGGCGGCGACTGCACCAACTTCGTCAGCCAGTCCCTGAAGGCGGGCGGCTGGAAGCACGTGCCCGGCTATGTGTACGACTACACCCGGTGGTTCGGCAACGCCGACATCCAGTCGCACTCGTTCGTCGGCGTCAACGAGTGGTCGTGGTTCGCGCTGAACTCCAAGCGCGTCACCAGCCTCGCCAACGTCTACCAGATGGACGTCGGCGATGTGCTCCAGATCGACTTCGACAAGGACGGGTCCAAGGACCACACGATGATCGTCACGTACCGCAGCCGGCAGGGCGTGCCGTACCTGACGTACCACTCCACCAACACCTACCGCCGGTCGGTGGCGAGCATCATCGCGTCGTACCCGAACGCCGCGTACTACGCCTACCGCACCTGACCGGCCTCCCCCGGCCGACCCCGCCGCTCCGGCCCCGCCAGGCCGGGGCGGCGGCTTGTACGACCCGCCGGGTACGAGGCCGGTCTAGAGGTCGAAGTCGATGTGCTCCACGTCGGTGAACTCCACGTCGAGGCCGTGGGCGCGCCGGTTGCGGTCGCGGAAGTAGATCTCACCCAGACCCTCGGCCGCGATGTGACGCAGCTGTTGTTCGGTGGCTCCCTGCTGCTGCGCCTCGAAGAGGCGGGCCGCGTACTCCGGGGGCAGCGCCACGGTGAGGTGGCGCAGTCTGGCGTCGTCGGTCGTGCCGGGTGCGGCGGTGTAGCCGAAGCGGGCGCGGGTGTCGATGACGATGCCGCCGGTGGTGGCCGCCGTCTGCCGGGCCTTGGCGCGGATCTGCGGCTGCCACCGCTGCCTCACCTCGCGCTCCAGCCGGTCGGCGAGTTCCTTGCGGGGCCTTTTGATCTGGTCCTTCACGTACCGTTCGACGGTGCGCTGGGTGATCCCGAGCAGCTCGGCCACCCGCCTCGTGCCCTTGAGTTGCTTGACGAGGTACCGCACTTGCGCACCCGCGCTCTTCGGGATGGGGCGGGTGAACGCCTTCTGCAGCGCGGCGTCGAGGCCGTCCCCGACCGTGTCCATTGGGTCCTCGCCCTACTCTCCGTCGTCCTTGGCGGTGACCTCGCCCGTCTTGATGTACCGGGCGAGGTTGAGCAACTGGCCGTGCCTCTCGCGCACTTCCTCGGCCCACAGGGTGGTCTGGGTGCCCTCGTGCTTGACCATGCCGGGCGACACCCCGAGCCGGAAGCTGCCGGGCGCGGTCCTGCCTTCGGCGTCGTACGGCAGGACATCCAGCGGGCCGGGTCCGTCGGCGGCGTACACGGCGCAGTCCGACAGGACCGCCACCGGGTAGCGGCCGGTGGCGGCGGCGAGCGCGAGCATCTTGCGGTGCATGTTGACGCGGGCCCGGGAGATGACGGCCGCGCGGATGTCGGGCCGCCACGTGGGCCGGGACAGGGCCGGCCACGCCTGGCCCGGCTTCCAGCCGCCGCCGCGCGCCCGCTCACGCAGCTTGCCGATGCCGCCCTTCACCGTGGACTTGATCGCGTCCAGGACGATCGCCATCTCCGGGTCGCGCTGCTTGTAGCCGTCCATCGCCCGCAGGAACTCTCCCGGCGGCAGCTTCTCGCCCACGCCCAGGTCCGCCATGGTGTCGACGTAGGCGTTGCGGAGCCGCTTGTACCAGGCGTCCAGGTACTTGCCCTTCTCCCGCCGCACCCAGGCCGCGACCGGTGCGACGTCGTAGCCGAGTTCCACGGCGTACGCCACGGTCGGGGTCGCGTACCAGGCCGGGCCCGTCGGCCGCTCACCGGTCGGTGTGAACGGGCTGGGCAGCAGGTCGCCTTCGAGGTGCCGCCACTGCTTGCCGACCAGGACACGGGAGAGGTCGACGTGGGAGAGGTCGACCAGCCACGCACCGGGCAACGCCGGATCGAACTCCGGGTTGGTGACGTGCGCCGGCGGCTGGGAGAGGCCGACGACCACGCCGTTCGCGGCGGCGCCGAAGGCGAGGTTGACGTCGATGCCGACCAGGTGGCGCCGCATGCACTCGGCGTCGGTGAGTTCGCGTGCCCAGTCGTAGGCCTCCTCGAACAGCATCTCCGCGGGGCCGCGCTGGTGGAAGCGGGGCAGATCGGCGAGCAGCGGGTGCCCGTCGGGTGCCTCGCACGGCGCGCAGTCGATCGGGTGCTCGCCCAGCGAGCCGGGCCGGTGTTCCTTGTGCCGCCGGCCCGTCTCGTCCGGCTCGCTCGCGCGGGTCGGCGGGTTCAGGGCGGTCATCAGCTCCAGACCCGTTACGGCGGTGGAGCCGCGCGGTGTCATCACCCGCCGCGCGTATGTGCCGAGCAGCCGGGCGAGTTCGGCCGGCGGCAGCTGCGCGGCGTTGCCCCAGGTGCGTGTGTCGAGGGCGTTCCAGGACGGGATGCACAACTGCACGCACTGCCGCCGGCGGCCCTGGGCCGGGCGGTAGATCCGCGCCCAGGGCCCGAACCCGCGCTTGGTCAGCTGCCAGTCCGCGCGCTGCAGTTGCCTGAGGATCTTGTGCCCGTCCGGGAGCCGCCCGGCGAGCCGCTCGCTCTCCGCCAGCGTCACGGGCAGCCCGTACCGCTTGCAGGCGGCCTCGGTCAGCACGAGGAGCGGGTCGGAGTCCTTGCCGGAACCGTGCAGCTTCTCCGCGCCGAGCAGCGCCTCCGTCAGCGTCCACTCCAGCAGTGCGGGAAGCGACTTGGCGGGTACGTCCAGGACCAGTCCTCCGACGCAGTACGCCGTGACCTGCCGTCCGGCGTCGGCGTCGATGACGGCGAGCGGGCCGTTGGCGAACCGTTTGTCGGCGTCGGCCGCCGGGGCAGGGGCCGCCTTCCTGGGGGAGGCCTTCTTCGCGCCCTGGTGAGGCGACGGCGGCGACGGCTCCGTCGGGGCGGCGGCTGCCGGGGCCGGGGCGGTACGGGCCGGCCGTGCGGTGGTCGTGTCCGGCGCGGGCGCGGTGGAGGCCGGCCGTGCGGTGGTCGTGTCCGGCGCGGGCGCGGTGGCGGTGGTCGTGTCCGGCGCGGGGGCCGTGGCGTTGGTGTCGGCGGGGTAGAGCTCCCCGAGCTGCTTCAGCAGGCGGGCGTAGGCCTCCCGCTCCGGCGGGCGCGGCTCCGTCCTGCCCGCCTCCCAGCCGCTCACCGTCGCCCGTCGAACCTGGAGCGCGGCGGCCACCTCGTCCAGCGTCAGCCCGTGCGCCTGGCGCAACCGCCTGCGCTCCGCGGGGGACGGTAGCGGGGAGCGGGACGCGACCAGGGCGTCGACCGCGCTGAACAGCTCGGACATCATGCACCTCCTGTGGCGTCACCCTAGCGCGAAGCGCATCTTTCGCGTACCGAACGCGTACGGATGGCGTTCAGCGCGGGCGAGCTGTCGGCGGCGGAGTGGTCGGCTGTCACGTCTCCTCCTCCATCCGGATCGCCGACCTGAGGTCCTCGAACGCCTTCTCGCGGTCGCCGACGCTCGATTCGATGAGCGCGGTGGCGATGGCGTCCAGCTTGCGCTGAATCGCTCGCTCGGCGCGTTGCTCGGAATTCTTCAACAGGGCGAGAAGCAGCAGGGTCACGGCCGTCATGCACTCACCGGCGAAGACCTTCCACTCCAGTGGGACGCCCGACAGATGGACGCAGGCCACTCCGACGACGAGGGCGAGGCAGAGGACGTAGAAGACCGGAGAGCTGGTGAACAGCGACGCCGCCTCGGCGAATCGTTCGAACCGGCCGCGTTTGCCGCCGCCACGATCGGCGGGATGCTGCAGCGCCATGTCGCCTCCTACTGGCCCTCAAGAACGCAGGCGCCCCCTCCGAGCGCCTGGTGTGCACCGTGCCCCCGGGTACCCAGCGCGGCAATCGGGCCACGTTCCCCTCGTTCGGCGCCGAGCGCGGTCGGCCACTGACGAGCGCTCCACCGAGAGCGGGTGGTCTGTGTGGCACGGCGTTTTCCGAAGGGTCCCGGGTGGGAACTCGTGCGCTCGTCCGGACTCGTACGGGACGCAGGAGGCCGACGTGACCGACCCGCACGACCCGCAGCGCAGCCCCCAGAACCCGGTGACCCAGCACCCGACGCCCGAGTTTCCGGCACAGGACCGGCCCCACCCCGGCTGGACCGGTCCCATGGACCCGCCACCGGACCATGGTGAGAAGTCCTACCGCGGCGCCGGTCGCCTGACGGATCGCAGAACCGTCATCACGGACGGGGACTCCGGCATCGGCCGGGCCGTGGCGCTCGCTCCCGACACCGTGCGGTTCGGCCAGCAGAGCCCGCTGGGCCGTCCGGCACAGCCCGCCGAGCGGCGGCGATCCTCAACGCGACCGGTGGCACGCCCCTGCCATAGGGCCCTGGGCTGACAACGAAGGAATGGCACTGGACGAATACCGGGAGGCAACCGATGACCGAGCAGACACCGTCCCAGGCCGAAGGCGAGCGGGACGACGACATGGGCATCGAAGCCCTGCTGCGCGACCCGGGCCACCGAGCCACCGAGCCGCCCCGGACCACCCCCTCCCAGGCGGAGGGAGAACGCGACGACGAAGACGACCGGTCGCTGCCCGGCGTCGAGAAGGAAAGGCCCACCTGAAGCGGGGACCCACGTGAAGCAGGGAAAGGAGGTACCACCATGCGGCACGACGAAATGATCGGCAAGGTGCAGGCCCTGGCTCACCTCCCGGATCGTGGGTCCACCGAACTCGCGACCCGGTCCGTGCTGCAGACGCTGGCGGAACGGGTGCCGACCGGGCTCGCCGACCACGTGGCCGCCCAGCTGCCACGGGATCTGGCGGCCTGCATCCATGAGGTGACCGCCTCGGCCACCTCGGACGGGCGGTCGAGCGGGGCGGGAGAGCGGTTCGACCTGACGGCCTTCGCGGGCCGGGTCGCGGTCCGGGCCGGCACCACGGAGGACAAGGCCTTGGGGTACTCCGCCGCCGTTCTGGAGGTTCTCGACGCCGCTGTCTCACCGGAGGAGATGCGGAAGCTGACCGACGCCCTCCCTGCCGACATCCGCGAACTGCTCCCCACGGCACGGGCCGACGAGCCCGCGGAGTAGGCAGACGAGCCCGCGGAGTAGGCACCGGTCGCGCCGAGTGAGCGGCGAGGACCTGGCGGCCTGGACCGCCGACCAGTACGGCCCCAGTCGCTCACCGGGAGGCGACTCGTCGTCCCGCGCCCACGGCCACGCCCACGCCCACGACGGTGGCCGCGAGGGCCAGCCGGCGGAACGCTGTCTTACGCCGCCCGCCCCAGCCGCCGTCGACCGAACCGGCCCCCGGTGCCGGTACGTGCAGGTTCCCGTGTGTCGCCGGGGCCGGCTCCTCGGCGAGGTGAGCCCGGTCCACCTGACGGGCCGCCGCCCGCTCCAGCAGTCCGGGAGTCGTGCGCGACTGCAACGCGATGGCCCGCCCCATGGGACCGACCACCACCTCACGCCGTGGTACGCGGACCACGTCCACGATGGCGTGGGCGACCCGCTCGGCGCTGTACACGGGCGGCATGGCCACGACCTTGCGGCCCGTGTAGTTGGCCGCGTGCTGGAACAGCGGGGTGTCGATGCTGGCCGGCAGCACCGTGCACACGTGGATCCTCCCGGCCTCGCCCCTGATCCGCAGCTCCTGCCGCAGGCTCGCGCCGAGCGCCCGGACGGCGTGCTTCGACATGACGTACGCGTGGGTGTACGGCTGGCTGACCGCCCGGCGACGGACGAGACGTCGACGAGGGTGCCGCTGCCCTGCTTCCGCATGGTGCGCAGCGCTGCCCGGGCCCCGTGCACGTACCCCATGACGTTGACGTCGATGACCCTGCGGAAGTCCTCCAGCGGCACCTCCTCGAACGGTCCGAAGACGCTGACGGCCGCCGCGTTGACCCATACGTCGATCCGTCCGAACCGCTCGACCGCGCGCCGGGCGAGAGCGTCGACCGCCGCGACGTCCGTGACATCGGTCGGCACGACGAGCGTCTGAGCGCCCCGGTGCCGCTCGCACTCCCGTGTGGCCGCTTCGAGGGCCTCCTCACCCCGGGCGGCCAGCACCACGGCACAGCCCTTGCGGGCGAACGCCTCCGCGGTCGCCCGTCCGATACCGCTCGACGCCCCGGTGATCACCACTACCGATTCGCGCACCCGCATCCTGCCGCCTCCTCAGGGATGACCGGCCGGCAGCACCTCGTAGAAGCACCGCACGCCCGCCTTCACTCGCCCCGCACCGACTCCCGCTGCGCGCGCAGACGCTCGTCGCACCAGCGCCGGGCGGTGTGCGCGACGTCCTCGAGCGCTCCGGGCTCTTCGAACAGGTGAGTGGCGCCCGGCACCACGTGCAGTGAGTGCGGGGCGCGCAGTCGTCGGGCCGCCTCCTCGTTGAGCCGCAGCACCTCCTGATCCTCGCCCCCGACGATCAGCAGCACCGGCGCCCGTACGGCGTCCAGGGCGTCGTCGGCCAGGTCGGGCCGTCCGCCCCGCGACACGACGGTCAGCACCCGGTCCGGGCGTTGGCCGGCGGCGACCAGGGCCGCGGCGGCACCGGTGCTGGCGCCGAAGACGACGATCGGGAGCCCTCGGGTGTCGGGCTGCGTGTCCAGCCAGTCGATCGCGGCGACCAGACGGCGGCCCAGGAACGGAATGTCGAAGCGGTGCTCGCCCGTCAGCGCGTCATGCCGCTCCTCCCGCTCACTGAGCAGGTCCATCAGCAGCGTGCCCATCTGGGCGGTGCGCAGCTCGGCGGCGACCATCCGGTTGCGCGGGCTGTGCCGGGAACTGCCGCTTCCGTGTGCGAACAACACCACCGCCCGCGCGGGCGCCGGCACGACGAGATCGCCCGGGAGCATCGCCTCGTCGGTGGGCACCAGAACCATGTCGGAAATCATCGACATCAACTTCTTCCCCGGCCCGCCCGGGCCTTGGCTCCCGGCCCGCCGGCCTTCCGCATCGGTGCGTCCACTTCTCTCCGACCGCGTACCCGCACCGACGTCCGACGATCGCCCCGCGGGGTTCCTGAATGGCAGGAGTGGCGTGGCCCAGTGGCTGCTGGACACCGACTCGCTCGACGACTTCCTGCAGACGCGGCGGACGCCGCACTCGAACGCGAAGGCGACTCCGCCCGTGGGTCACCAACAGGTTCCCCAGTCACCAAAAAGTGCGTTCTTCCATGTCAGCGGCCACTCTCCTACGGTTCCCGAGTAACCATCGGAGAGCGGCGCGCTCTCATGACGAGGAGGCGGGCACTATGGCCATCACCTTGGTGAACCCCAACGGGCTGCCGGAAATCGACGCCTACCGGCAGGTGTCGATCGCGACCGGATCGAAGCTGGTCTTCATCGCCGGCCAGGTCGCCTGGGACGCCGACGGAGTCACGGTCGGCGAAGGAGACCTCAGCGCTCAGGTCGAGCAGTGCTACCTCAACATCGGCACCGCCCTGACGGAGGTCGGCGCGTCCTTCGACGACGTGGCGAAAATGACCCTCTACGTCGTCGACTGGACGCCCGACAAGATGCCTCTGCTCCTGGAGGGGATCGCCCGGGCCGCCGCGAAGCTGGGAGGGACGCCGGTTCCGCCGGGCACGCTGCTGGGGGTTGCGGCACTGGACGTACCCGAGCATCTGGTGGAAGTGGAAGCCACGGCGGTCATCGACTGAACAGACGTTTGCAGCCGCGGTCGGCGGTCACCCGGAGACAGGCTAGTTTCCTTCACCTTGGGTAACATGGTGAATGTATTGAGTTACTACAATCCTGTGAGGGCTCAGTCTGATGTCGGCGCCGTCGGCCGTGGCTGCCAACGCCGCGGAGGAACCGCTCGTTTCGCCGGTGAATTCACACAACGAGTGGGATCCGCTGGAGGAGATCATCGTCGGGCGTCTCGAAGGCGCGACGATCCCTTCCGGGCATCCCGTCGTGACCTGCAACATCCCACCGTGGGCGGCGCGACTGCAGAGGCTTGCCGCCGGTTTCAAGTATCCGGACATCCTGATCGAGCGGGCCCAGCAGGAACTCGATCAGTTCATCACTCTCCTGGAGTCGCTCGACGTCACGGTCAGGCGCCCGGACGCGGTCGACCACAAGCGGCGCTACGGCACCCCCGACTGGTCGTCACGCGGCTTCTGCAACACCTGCCCGCGTGACAGCATGCTGGTGATCGGCGACGAGATCATCGAAACACCGATGGCATGGCCGTGCCGGTATTTCGAGACCCACTCCTATCGCCCGATCCTCAAGGACTACTTCCGGCGCGGCGCGCGCTGGACGGCGGCGCCGAAGCCACAGCTCACCGACGAACTGTTCGAGCCGGACTTCCGCATCCCCAAGTCCGGTGAGCCCATGCGCTACATCCTCACCGAGTTCGAGCCCGTCTTCGACGCGGCGGATTTCGTGCGCGCGGGACGCGACCTGTTCGTCACCCCGAGCAATGTCACCAACCGGATGGGCATCGACTGGTTGCGCCGCCACCTCGGGCCCGGCTATCGCATCCACGAGATCGAGAGCCGCTGCCGTACACCCATGCACATCGACACGACGTTCGTGCTGCTCGCGCCCGGCAAGGCGCTGGTCAACCCGGAGTACATCGATGTCGACCGGTTGCCGGACGTCCTCAGCTCGTGGGACATCCTGGTCGCCCCCGAGCCCAGGCCGATCGACGAGCGCCTGCTGAAAATCACGTCGATGTGCGGCAAGTGGCTCAGCATGAACGTGCTCATGGTCGACGAGAAGCGGGTCATCGCGGAGCGGCACCACACGGACATGCTGCGCGCGCTCGAGGAGTGGGGCTTCGAGCCGATCCCCTGCGACCTGCTGCACTACGCGCCGTTCGGCGGCTCATTCCACTGCGCGACGCTCGACGTCCGACGCCGGGGCACCCTCGAGTCGTACTTCCCTTGATCGGGCCGGGCCTTGGGGCGTAGGCCTCCTCGGCGGCTCAACTCTTCACGCGGGCGCCCTTGTTCGTTCCGCTTTGCCCTCTGGTGCACGCGCGTAGACCTCGGGCACGATCGAGCCGCTCCACCCGCACAGCCACCCCCACAGGAAGCATGGCCCCCGCAGGAAGGTTCCCCATGCAGGTCCTCAAGGCCACGAAGGCTCTCAAGGTCCGTTCCGTGCTGACCGCTCTCGCGCTCGTCGTGGCGCCCGGCGCCGCCGTCGTCGGGACCGCCGGTACGGCGCACGCCGCCACCAAGATCAGTCACGCCACCGCGACCTCGATGTTCCGGCAGGTCGGCATCACCTGGTCGTCCTCCGGAAACTGCTCCAACCGCAACAACCCGACCTGTACGTCGTTCGAGCAGCTCAACCTGGCCAGCGCCCAGGGCGCCCAGACGCTCAAGCAGGCGAGCGGCTGCGCGCTGAACATCACCGGCGGCACCGAGACCGGGCACGCCTCGGGCACGTACTCGCACTGGAACGGCTACAAGCTCGACTACAGCAAGTACTCCTGCATCGGTAACTACATCAAGAACAACTTCACCTACATCGGCCCGCGGGGCGACGGCGCCCTCCAGTGGCGTTCCGGCTCCGGCAACATCTACGCCGACGAGGGCAACCACTGGGACGTCACCTACTACAACTGCGGCGGCTGCTGAGCCGTCCACCGCTGTGCCGGGGCGGCCGCCGTCGGACGGCCGCCCCGCTCAGCCCCTCGCCGGTGCCGGGCCGACCAGCTCGGACAGCACGTCCTCCATGGTCACGAAGCCCAGGACCGTGCCCGTCGCGCCGGTGACCGCCGCCAGGTGGCCGCCGTCGGCGCGCAGGGCGGTGAGGGTGTCGTCCAGCGGGGTGTCGATACGGACCCGGGTGACGCGGTGCAGGGCCTCGCGCGGGAACGGCCGGTCGCGGTCGGTGACGCCGAGGGTGTCCTTGATGTGCAGATAGCCCAGCAGGCTGCCGTTCGGGCCGGTGACCGGGAAGCGGGAGAAGCCCGCCTCGGCCGCGATCCGCTCCAGCTCGGCCGGGGTGACCGTGTGGCCGACGGTGCGCATCCGGTGCACGGGGACCAGGATCTCGCCCACCGGGCGGGTGCCCAGCTCCAGCGCGTCCCGCAGCCGCTCCCCGTCGGCGGGCGACAGCAGCCCGGCCTCGCTGGAGTCCACGACCATGCGGGCCAGCTGGTCGTCGGTGAAGACCGACTCGACCTCGTCCTTCGGCTCGACCCGCAGCAGCTTCAGCAGGGTGTTGGCGAAGGCGTTGATGCCGAACACCACCGGACGCAGGGCGCGGGTGAGGGCGACGAGCGGCGGGCCGAGCAGCAGGGCGGTCGGGACGGGTGCCGCGAGGGCGATGTTCTTCGGGACCATCTCGCCGATCAGCATGTGCAGATACGTCGCCACGGTGAGCGCGATCACGAACGCGATCGGATGCACCAGGCCGTGCGGGATGTGGGCCGCCTCGAAGGCGGGCTCCAGCAGATGCGCGATGGCCGGTTCGGCGACCGCGCCCAGCACCAGCGAGGAGACGGTGATGCCCAGCTGGGCGGTGGCCATCATCGCGGAGAGGTGCTTCAGGGCCCACATCGTCATCCGGGCGCGCGTGTTGCCCGACTTGGCCCGGGGTTCGATCTGGCTGCGGCGTACGGAGATCAGGGCGAACTCGGCGCCTACGAAGAAGGCGTTGGTCAGCAGGGTCAGGGCGCCGATGGCGAGCTGCAGGACGGTCATCGGGAGGCCTCCCCGATCGGTTCGGCCGTCGCGCCCGCCTGGACCGGGAGCCGGGCGGCCGCGGTGATGCGGACGCGGTCGGCGCGGTGGTGGTCGACGTCGAGAACGTCCAACCGCCAGCCGTCGTCCAGGTCCAGGACGTCCCCCTTGACGGGGATCCGCGCGAGACGGGTGGCGACCAGACCGGCCACGGTCTCGTACGGGCCCTCGGGGGCCGTCAGTCCTATGCCGGCGAGCTGATCGATGCGGACGGAGCCGTCCGCCTCCCATGCCGGGCGCCCGTCCGCGGCGGCCGGGGTGGGCAGCAGGTCGGGCACCTCGACGGGGTCGTGTTCGTCGCGGACCTCGCCGACGACCTCCTCGACGATGTCCTCCATCGTCGCCACGCCCGCCGTACCGCCGTACTCGTCGATGACCACGGCCATGGTGCGGCCGGCGCGCAGGCGCTCCAGCAGGCGGTCGGCGGTGAGGCTGTCGGGCACCAGCAGGGGAGCGGTGGCGAGCTCGGTGACCGGTGTGACCGCGCGCTTCTCCGGCGGCAGCGCGAGGACGTCGCGGATGTGGACGGTGCCGATGACGTCGTCCAGGCTGTCGCGGTAGACGGGGAAGCGGGACAGGCCGGTGGCGTGGGTGAGGTTCGCGGCGTCGGCGGCCGTGGCGTGCGCTTCGAGGGCCTTGACGTCGACCCGCGGGGTCATGACGTTCTCGGCGGTCAGCTCGCCGAGGTGCAGGGTGCGTACGAAGAGTTCGGCGGAGTCGGCTTCCAGGGCGCCCTCGGCGGCGGAGTGCTGGGCGAGCGCGACCAGTTCCTCGGGGCTGCGGGCGGAGGCCAGCTCCTCGGCGGGCTCCAGGCCGAAGCGGCGTACGAAACGGTTCGCCGTGTTGTTCAGGTGGCGGATGAACGGGCCGAAGGCGGCCGTGAAGCCGCGCTGCGGGCCGGCCACCACCTTGGCGACGGCCAGCGGTCGGGAGATCGCCCAGTTCTTGGGCACCAGCTCGCCGACCACCATCAGCACCACCGTGGACACGGCGACGCCCAGCACGGTCGCGACGGGGGACGCCGCGCCGCCGAGGCCGACCGCCGCCAGCGGTCCGCGCAGCAGCGCCGCGAGCGACGGCTCGGCGAGCATGCCGATCACCAGCGAGGTGACAGTGATACCGAGCTGCGCGCCGGACAACTGGACGGTCAGGCGGCGTACGGCCTTCAGCGCGCCGTCGGCGCCGCGCTCGCCCGCGGCGGCGGCCCGCTCCAGGTCACCGCGCTCGACGGTGGTCAGGGAGAATTCGGCGGCGACGAACACCGCACAGGCCATTGTGAGCAGGAGGGCCAGCAGGAGCAGCAGGACCTCGGTCACCGTGCAACCCCCGTTCCCTCACTCACATGCGGCGGGTGGGGAATGGCACGGCTGGTACTGGGAGGCTCACCCATTGCGGGACTCTGGCTCCTTTTCGGTACGTCGGGATGTGAGGGCATCGGTTCAGCCCTCACCTATGGTAAAGGACAAGCAAAGCACACTGGTCAAGTCCCCGTCGGCAGCGAGTTCGGGGCCCTTTTCGGACTTTCCCGCGCCGAGGGCCCGTGACACCGCGTCCGCCGCGTCCGGCAGCCCGATGCTTCTACTCGCCTGTAGAGAACGTCCGGGAGTTCCCGGATGTTCCACGTGACGGACGCGCGTAAAGGAGTGAACGCCGCGATGGTGTTCAAACGGCTGCTCGGTTCGCTCGGCGTGGGCGGCCCCACGGTGGACACGGTCCTCGACCCGGGCCCCGCCCGGCCGGGCGGCAGTCTTGCGGGGCAGGTCCACCTCAAGGGCGGTGACGCCGACTTCGACATCGAGCACATCACCCTGGAGCTGGTGGCCCGGGTGGAGGCCGAGCACGACGGCGGGGAGAGCGAGGGCGTCGTGGTCTTCGAGCGCTTCACCGTCGGCGGGGGCTTCCGGCTCGCGGCGGGCGAGCAGCGCGGCGTGCCGTTCAACGTGACGCTGCCCTGGGAGACCCCGATCACCGAGCTGTACGGCCAGCCGCTGGGCATCGTGCTCGGCGTGCGCACCGAGCTGGCGGTGGCCGGCGCGAAGGACAAGGGCGACCTCGACCAGCTGACCGTGGCGCCGCTGCCCGTCCAGGAGGCGATCCTCGAAGCGCTCGGTCAGCTCGGGGTCGGCTTCCGGTCCGCCGACCTGGAGTACGGCCGCATCGGCGGCACCGGCCAGCAGTTGCCCTTCTACCAGGAGATCGAGCTCACCCCGGCCCCGCAGTACGCCCACCAGGTCAATCAGATCGAACTGACCTTCCTGGCCTCGCCGGGCGGCATGGAGGTGGTCCTGGAGGCCGACCGGCGCGGCGGCCTGTTCTCCTCCGGCCGTGACGCTCTCACCCGCTTCACCGTCGGCCATCACGACGTACGGGACTGGAACGCCGAAGTGGACGGCTGGATCCGGCAGTTGGCCGAGCACCGGACGGCGTACGGCCAGGGCGGGCACCACCACTCCGGCCGCCCCGGCATGGGCACCGCTGTCGCCGCAGGCGCGGCGGGGGTCGCGGCCGGGGTCGTCGGGGGCATGGTCGCGGCCGAAGTCGTCGACGAGATCGGCGACTTCTTCGAGGGCGAGGAAGAAGAGGGCTGACCGCGAGTCGACCTTCACGGGTTCAGAACGGTGTCGCCGGGTGCGGGACGAGGACCACGGCGAACACCCCATGCGGCTTCAGGCCTCGCCTTCGCCCTTGGCACGGCCCAGCAGCTCGCGCAGCAGGCGCTCGTCCTCCGGTTCGAGGGCGGTGACGAGCTGGTGAGGACCGCCTCGCGGTCCTGCTCGGCGTCCAGCACCTTGCGCATCCTCCGGGCCGCGAGGCCCGCCGCGTCCGAGGCCGGGGTCCAGACGAACGACCGCCCGGCGCGCTCCCGGGTCACCGCGCCCTTGGCCGGCAGCCGGGTCAGGATCGTGATCACCGTCGTACAGGCGAGGTCGCCGCCGAGCCGCCCCCGCACCCAGCCGCCGGTCACGGGCCCGTCCGCCTCCCGCAGCGCGGCCAGGACCTGCACCTCCAGCTCGCCCTGCCCGCGTCGCCGGGGACGTCGGTGATCCGTCACGCCCTGTCTCCCTTCCGCTGCCGCGCACTTCACGGGCGGTCCATCGTACGGACACCCAGCTGTCTCCCACGCCCTCCAGGCTTCTACAGGGCTGTAGGTTGCGGGGCATGTTCGGACTGAGTGAACTCGCCGTCGTCCTCATCGTCGTCATAGCGGTCCTCGCCGCCAAGAAGCTGCCCGAACTGGCCCGCTCGGCGGGCAAGTCGGCGCGCATCCTCAAGGCGGAGGCAGGCGCGATGAAGGAGCCGCGGACACCGGCCGGGGAACAGGCCGCGCCTCGGGTGATCCAGGGCGAGACGATCACCCGCACCGGCCGGGATTCGGCTCAGCCGCACAGCGACGAGCAGCCGCGACCGCGGGGCTGACGCGAGGCCCTTCACTGGGGCGCCCCGTGTTCACGTCCGTCCGGGCTCGCCCCGGCCGCCACGGTGGCGGGTGACCGCGCGAGCCGCCCACAAGTAGCGCTGGCCGTCCGGAATTTCGGCGATCCGGACGTGGATACGGCGGGCTGCGCCCACCCCATGGGCCCGCTGAGGCCCGCCGACCGGGGTCGGGCCGCCGTGCGGTCCCGGCCGTGGCACCTACGATGGTTCTCACAGGCCCGGACCGGGGTGCCACGGCGTGTCCCCGCGGTTGCCGCCGTAGGTGCCCCGTAAGAGAGGGGGTCGCCATGGGCGCTCCACGCCTGAGCAGTACGCCGCTGCCGGGGATCGGCGTCCGTTACGACCTGACCACTCACGAGCACCGGCACCTGTCGGTGGTCGCGCACCGCGACGGCGAGCGCACCCTGAGCGCGTACCGCAAGGACGACCCGGACGACTGCGCCCTGTCCGTGCGGCTGACGGCGGAGGAGTCGGCCACGCTCATCGACGCGCTGTTGCCCGCGCACCACACGCCGAACCTGCTGTCCACGACCGACCTGGGACTGGTGGCCGAGCGGATCGAGCTGTCCGGAAGTTCGCACTGGAACGGGCGGCTGCTCGGCGAGACCCGGATGCGCGCCGCGACCGGCGCCTCGATCGTGGCGGTCCTGCGCCGGGCCGAGGCGATCCCCTCCCCCACGCCGGCCTTCCGGCTGGCCGGCGGCGACACCCTGATCGTGATCGGTACCCGCGAGGGCGTGGAGGCGGCCGCCGAGATCCTTGGGCGGGAGTGAGCCGCCGTGCACTCCTCGGCCGTGTTCCTGATCGAGTTCGGGGCGATCATCCTGGCCCTGGGACTGCTGGGCCGGTTCGCCGGGCGGCTGCGGATGTCGCCGATACCGCTGTACCTGCTGGCCGGGCTGGCCTTCGGGGAGGGCGGACTGCTCCCGCTGGGCGCCAGCGAGGAGTTCGTCGCCGTCGGCGCCGAGATCGGCGTCATTCTGCTGCTGCTCATGCTCGGCCTGGAGTACACGGCCAGCGACCTGGTCTCCAACCTCAGGGCGCACTACCCGGCCGGGCTGGTCGACGCCGCCCTCAACGCCCTGCCGGGCGCCGCCCTGGCGCTGCTGCTCGGCTGGGGTCCGGTCGCAGCCGTCGTACTGGCGGGCATCACGTGGATCTCGTCGTCCGGTGTGATCGCCAAGATCCTCGGCGACCTGGGCCGGCTCGGCAACCGCGAGACCCCGGTCGTGCTGAGCATCCTGGTCCTCGAAGACCTCTCCATGGCCGTCTACCTGCCCATCCTCACCGCCCTGCTGGCCGGCATCGGCCTCGCGGCAGGCAGTGTCACCCTGGCCATCGCGCTCGGAGCCGCCGCCCTGGTGCTCGTCCTCGCGGTGCGGTACGGCCGCCTCATCTCCCGGGTCGTCTCCAGTGACGACCCGGAGAAGCTGCTGCTGGTCGTCCTCGGGCTGACCCTGCTGATCGCCGGGCTCGCCCAGCAGGTGCAGGTGTCCGCGGCCGTGGGTGCCTTCCTCGTCGGCATCGCGCTGTCCGGCGAGGTCGCCGAAGGTGCGCACAGTCTGCTCGCCCCGTTGCGGGACCTGTTCGCCGCCGTCTTCTTCGTCTTCTTCGGCCTCAACACCGACCCGGCGAGCATCCCGCCCGTCCTGCTGCCCGCCCTGGCCCTGGCCGCCGTCACCACGCTGACGAAGATCGCCACCGGCTACTGGGCCGCCAGACAGGGGGGCATCGCGCCGAAGGGCCGCTGGCGGGCGGGCGGCACGCTCGTGGCGCGCGGCGAGTTCTCCATCGTCATCGCCGGACTCGCCGTCACCGCCGGGATCGAGCCCTCCCTCGGCCCCCTGGCCACCGCGTACGTGCTGATCCTGGTCCTCCTCGGCCCGCTCACCGCCCGCTGCACGGAACCCGTCGCCACCCGCCTATCGCGTCGGCGCCGCAAGGCCGCCTCGACGGCCGAGGCCGGGAAGGACCCCAGTCCCGCGCGCCTGGACGACCAGGACACCGTCGGCCGGGCATGACCCACGGCGCCGTGCGCCCTCCCCGGCCGATCTTCGGCCGTGTGACGCAGAACACGTGCGGGAGGGCAAAATTTGACCGTCTCGATGATGGATCGGCGCGGCTCATCCGTACCTCCTGACGTACCAACCGCTCGCGTCAGGAGGCTCCATGCCCGTCTCACCCAGCAAGTTGGGGAGCATCTTCGTGTTCGGCGCGCTGGGTCTGACCCTCGCCACCCTCGCCTACCCGGCCATGCTCGGGATCGAGAACACCGCCAGCTCGCAGGACCGCATCGTCGCCAACACCCCCTACGGCCCGCTGACCGAGTCCGACCGCGATTTCGTCGTCAGGGTGCGCTCGGCGGGGCTGTGGGAGTACCCGATCGGGGAGATGGCCATGGAGCGCGGCACGACGCCGGAGATGAAGGAGGCGGCCGCTCACCTCCTCGTCGGGCACGCCGCCCTCGACGCCACCTGTCGCAGGATCGCCCCCGAACTCGGCATCACCCTGCCGAACCAGCCGACGCCGCAGCAGCAGCAGTTCGTGGCGACGGTGGACTCCGAGACGGGCCAGCAGTTCGACATCACGGCGGTCAACATCATGCGCGCGGCGCACGGCGGGATCTTCCCGACCATCGCCAAGATCCGGGCCAGCACCAAGAACTCCCTGGTCCGTGCGCTGGCCGACCAGACCAACGACACCGTTCTCGACCACATCACCGTGCTGGAGAAGACCGGCATGGTCAACTACGAGCAGGTCCTTCTCCAGCAGACCACGCCGCCGAAGCTGCCCCAGGACCAGCTGACCCCGCCGCCGCCGCCGCCGGGCTCTCCGGTGCTGGCCCTCAAGCCCCGCCCGGACCTCGACGTGAACACCACGTCGCCGACGCCGAGCCCGTCGGCCGCGGGACAGGGGGGATGAGCCGGGGATCGGCAGCTTGAGGTACGGCGCGCGTACCGGCGCCGTACCTCACAGCCGGGGACCAGCAGCCTGGCGCGCGCGGCTCCAGGCGCCGTACCGCAGCGCCGAAGGGGGCAACGGCGTGTCCTGGTGTGCCCGGAGCCAGAGGCCTCCTCGGCGTCCGGCTGACCCCCAACCGGCGTGCCACGCCGCTCATCCCACGTCGACCGGCAGCGCCCGCCGGTAGCACCGCAGGTCCGGGTCCCCACCCGAGACGGTCGGAGGAAACTGTCCGCAGGAGCGACAACCCGGCCTGGAGGGAAAAGCGGGGGCATGGCGGACGCGACCGAGAACGAGGCCCGGGCGCGCCTGCTGCTGAGGCGGGCGAAACGGGGACGCCGGTGGTTCGTCGTGCCCGCTGTGGCCAGGCAAGGGAAGGCGGCGGAGCGGGAGTTGCGGGAGTCCGCCCTGGCCGGCGACATGGCGGCTCTCCGCGCGCTGGCGGGACCGGGGCCGCGTCCCGACCGCCGGTTCAACCAGGTGTGGCACGACCTCGTCGGCGCCCGGCGCGACACGTCCGCCGCCCTGTTCGATCACCTGTTCAGAAGCCTCGGGTACCCGGTGAACCGGCAGGGCTCCCACCTGAGCGACGACTTGGCCCTCCTCGTGTTGCGGCCCGGCGAGGACGACCTGACCGAGGACATGCGCCCGGTCCTCGCCGTGGCCGCTGCGCTGGGCGGTCATCCGCTGGCGGACATCGCCCGGCGCAAGATCCTCGCCTCCGGCGACCAGGGCGTCATCGAGGACGTGTGCCTGCTGGCGTGCGGTGTCCCTGAACTGGCCGACTTCTGCATGCGGCACGAGCTGAGTCCGACCAACCCGGTGCGGCTCGCGACGTTCTGGCTGCTGACCGGTCACTACGAGCGCTACCGGGCCGCCGACCCGGACGGTTCACTGACGGTACGGGCCTACGCGCTGCTCGACAGCACCGCTCGCGCCCGTTTCAGGAGCGCGGCGATCGAGGGCGGTCTCTTCGGTCTGGTGCGCCGGATGGCTCAGAGCCAGGGCGAGTTCGTGGACCTGCTGCGGGGCGAGCAGTTCGCCGAGCTGAGCGCGGGCCTCGCCCGGCACGGACGCTGGGGACGGCTGTGGGAGCTGGTCACCGAGGCGCCGGTCGTCGAGGCGGTCGTGCAGGCCCGGCGGTTCCCGGAGCACTGGCGGCCAGGATCCGAGGCCGATCACCGGCTGTACACCGAACTGCGCTCAGTGTCCGTCGAGTTGATCGCCGCGGCGGCGGCCGACCCGCTCCTGCTCGGAACCATCCGTTTCGAGTACGACGTCCTGCGGCTGGGCCTCGGCAGGGCGCGGGCCGCCGTCTTCAGCCGCACCGCCGATCAGCGCGCCGCGCCGGCCCTCGACGTGTACGCCCTGCCCGGCGGAGAACTCCTCAGCCATCGCACGTACGAGGACGACACGGTTCCGGGCCTCGCCGTGCCCTGCGGGGACGAGGAGGCCACCGTGGTCGCGGGCGGCGAGGCGGGGCTGTGGCATTTCACGCCCGAGGACCGGATCCTGCTCGACCCGTCGCCCGTACGGGACTTGGTGGCCACCGCCGAGGGCTGGGCCGCGCTCTCGGCCTCCCAACTCCTGATCAGCACGGCACATGGCCGCTCCTGGCGACGCGTCGGGCTGACCGGCCTCGGCCTCCGGTCGAGCGCCGGCCTCTTCGCCGTGTCGGCGGACGGCACGCGCCTGGCCGTCGCCGACCACCGGCGCGCGTGGTCCTGGACCAGGAAGGCGGGCTCCTCGGCGCGACGACCCTCCACGAGACGGACCCCGAGAGGACCCACCCCCTGCGGTCCATTGGCTTCCTCGGCGACGCGTTGATCACCGCGCACCGGGGGTGGAGCGAGGACCGCAGACGCCGTGTCGACAGCACCCATGACCAGATCTGGGCCTGGGACGACGTCACAGTCACCGTCAACTGGACGCTGGTCCGCTGGACGGTCTCTCCCGACGGCCACCTCACCCGTGCCGGTCAGGCCTTCGGCCCCGGTCACACGGAGACCTACGAGGAGGACGCCGACTCCCACTCATGGCGCCCGCCCCGCGCGGAGGTCGTCTGGGGCCCCCAGGTGGAACACAGGGACCACCTGAACCCCGGCACCCGGGGAACTCCGCGGGGCGTGCACCATCACCTGTCGCTGCACGAACTCCCGTCCTTTCCCGCACGCCTGCTGGTGATGGCAGACGCGGGCGAGCTGACGCTCGTCGACTTCCGTTCCTCTCAGCGAGAGCGGCTCCCCTCGATCCCCGGCACCCACCGAACCCACCCGGCCGTGGTCCCCGGCACCTCTCTCCTGGCCAAGTTCCCGCCCGACGGCCCCGACCTGGCCCTGTACGACCTGCGGCGCGGCGCCGCCCTCGCGCTCCTCGACCGGCCCATGCGGGAGATGCGGCGCACCGACCTGGACACGGTGCGAGCACTGCGCGACTACGAGGACGATCCATGCGTCCGCGTGCTGCGCGCGTGCCTCGAACACCGGTGGCCGGACTAGGGACTGTCGTGCCGGGCCGCCCGTTCGGGTGCGTCCGGCTGGTGGGTGGGAGCAGGGCGCTGTCTGATGGTCACGGATGCGTGCCGGCGACCCGTTCCCGTGCGGCGTCGGGCGCTCGGCCGTGAAAGGACGTGGCCTGCGTATGACTGGTCCGATAGCCGGCCGTCGCAGAAGGACCGCCGCGGTCGTCGCCGCGGTGCTGGCCTGCACGACGGCTCTGACTGGGCCCCACCTCGCCGCGACGGGCGCGGGAACGGCCTCCACGGCGCTCGCGCCGCAGCTGGAGTGGAAGCCCTGCGCCCAGGACAGACACTACGACTGCGCGACGGCGACGGTGCCGCTGGACTACGCGAATCCCCGTGGCCGCACCATCGAACTCAGCGTGGTGAAGCGGAAGGCGACCGGTCCGGGGCGCCGCGTCGGCACCCTCTTTTTCAACCCCGGCGGCCCCGGCGGGCCCGGCTCGGTCCAGATGCCGCAGATCTACGAGTCCTTCCCTGACGAGGTGCGGGAGCGTTTCGACATCGTCAGCTGGGATCCACGGGGGATCGGCAACAGCACAGCGGTGAACTGCTTCGAGAGCACCAAGGAGGCCGAGGCCTGGACCGCGAGCCATCCGGCCGGGTTCCCGGTGGGCGAGCGGGAGCGGAAGAAGTGGGTCGACTCCTACCGGGAGTTGGGCCGGGCCTGCGAGCGGCGTGACCCGGAGCTGCTGCGCCACGTCTCGACGGCCGACACCGCACGCGACCTCGAACAGCTCCGCCGGTCGGTGGGAGAGTCGCTGCTCACCTACATCGGAATCTCCTACGGCACGTTCCTCGGCGCCACGTACGCCAATCTCTATCCGGACAAGGTCCGTGCCATGGTGCTCGACAGCAACGTCGACCCGTCGGCGTGGACGAACGGCGGGTCGGAGCAGGCCCTGCTCCCCTACTTCCAGCGCCTGGGGTCGGACCGTTCGGCGGCCGCCACCCTGGACCGGTTCCTGTCCCTGTGCGGGGCGGCCACCGTCGCGGAGTGCGCGTTCTCGGCCGGCAGCGCGCAGGCCACCCTGGACAAGTTCAAGGAGCTGACCGAGCGACTGAGGGAGCGTCCGGTGGAGTCGTGGACCTACGCCCGGACCGTCTCGGACGTGGTGAGCGCGCTGTACGTCGTCCACCCCGGATGGGCGGACCTGGCGGCCCGGCTTCAGGACCTGTGGCAGGGACAGGCCCCGGCGGCGCCCGCCGCTCCCGCCACGACGCCCCCGGTCCCGACACCGTATGGGGGCGACGAGCAGGCGGCCGCCGTGCTCTGCGGCGACAGCCCCAGTCCGCGTGATCCCGGCGTCTTCCACGCGACGGAGGAGGCCGCCGCCGCGCGTTCGGGCGACGCGGCGCGCCACTGGACATGGGCCGCGGAGCCGTGCGCCACCTGGCCGGCGACGGCCGCCGACCCGTACACCGGGCCCTGGAACAAGCGGACGGCGCACCCGCTGCTGGTGGTCGGCACCAGCTACGACCCGGCCACTCCCTACGAGAGCGCCGAGGCGATGTCCGAGACGCTGGCCGACGCCCGGCTGCTCACCAACCGCGGATATGGACACACCGCGCTGCTCAACCCGAGCGGGTGCGTCAACGACCACGTGAGCCGCTACCTCCTGGACGGTGCCCTCCCGCCGCCGGGTACGACGTGCGAGCAGGACACACCGCCCTTCTCGGCGCGGCACCCGCGCGGCGCCGTCGACGCGGGCGCGGGCGGGACGCGGAGGTAGGACTGAACCGAGGCGCCCGCCGCGTCAGTCGCCGAAGCGGCGGCGGGCGGCCTCGATGTGGCCGAGGTACTGGTTGGTCCAGCCGCACATCCCGTCGACCGTGGCCCGCAGGGCTCGGCCCGGCTCGGTGAGGGTGTACTCGACCCGCGGCGGCACGGTGGGGTGCACCTTCCGGTCGACCAGGCCGTTGCGCTCCAGCATGCGCAGGTTCTGCGTGAGCATCTTGTGG
Source organism: Streptomyces spinoverrucosus (assembly GCF_015712165.1). Lineage (NCBI taxonomy): Bacteria > Bacillati > Actinomycetota > Actinomycetes > Kitasatosporales > Streptomycetaceae > Streptomyces > Streptomyces spinoverrucosus. Next base: position 297,624 of record NZ_JADPZX010000001.1, read on the forward strand.
CTGACGCCCTCGACCTCGTCGCGCAACTCGCTGAAGCGCAGGGTGCGTTCACCGAGGGCCTCGATGATCAGGAGCGCCCACTTGTTGGCGACGTCCGAGAAGATCTCCCGCGCCAGCGAGTCCGCGCGCCTCAGGTCCGCGTTCTCGGGCAAACCCTTGAGCTGCTTGGTCTCCATCAGGTTCCTCAGTCGCGAAAAGGGTGCGTTCGTCCAGTTCAGCGCTCACTCTCCTACGGTTTCCGAGTAACCGCAAGAGAGCCAGGAGGCCCGTACCGCGGGCGCGGGCGCGTCACCGCAGCAGCGCTGCCATGGTGCCGGCCACGGCCAGCACGGTGAGCACGGCGCACACCGCGAGGGCAGAACCCATGCCCATGAGACGGTCCTTGAGGGAGTCCCCCAGGGCGCGCCGCACACCGACCACCTCCTGCCGCACGACGTGCCGGCTGAGGCCGTACCAGGGCCTGAGGCTCTTGAGCGACTCCGTGCCCAGCAGAGTCGTGACGACGAGAAACGGTCGGGCCTGGGACCCCACCAGACGGGCCTCGCTCGCCGACAACGTTCCCTGCGCGAAGCAGCGGGTCGCATGGGCGATCATTCCGGCGGCCCGCTCCCGGTTGGCCGGGGAGTCCGTGTCGACCACCACCATGTGCTTGCCGGACACCCGGTCGGACCGTGGTGCCTCGAATTCGGCGGCCCGCGCCACGACGGCGTCCCACGCCCCGGCGTCCACTCCATACCCCGTGGCGCCCTCAAGTCCGTGGAAGAGGGGCACGGTCCGCAGGCCGCCGGTGAGGAAGTGCGCGGCGACGTCGGTCAGGGCGCGCGGCGGCACGGGGCCGGTGCCGACGCCCAGGACGGTGACGCGGATGTCGCGATCCATGTGGTCGCGCTCGGCGGTGTTCTCCGGGGCGAGGCCGGTCAGCAGCAGGATCCACACCTGTTGCCGGTAGGCGAACTCGGGCAGGGCATACAGCAGCAGGGAGGACTTGGAGTCGTCGACGAGTTCGCCGATGGAGCGCCCCCCGCAGCCCCTGGCCAGCAGCTCCTCCGGTGCGGGCGCACCGGTCTGCCGCGGCTGGGCCGGCACCCACGAGTAGTCCTGCTCGGAGAGCCGGCCGCGGGAGTGCAGGAACCAGGCCGTGGTCATGCTCATGCCCTCCCCGCCACGGATGAACTCAGATGGGGGTGGTGCTGTACGACCTCGATGCCGGGACCGGTGACCGTGCCGTCGGCGAACTGGGCGATGGCCCGCTCCAGCGCCTGGTCGTGCCCGAACACACCGTCGAGCGTCTCGCGCCAGATGCCGCGCCGCTCACGCAGATAGACGTTGAGCACGAAGCGCAGCGCGTAGCGCAGGGGTTGGTCGGTATGGACGGGCCGGTACTCGGCCCCGGCACGGCGACTGCGGAAGTGGAAGCGGAGTTCCCCGTTCGGCGACTCGGTGATCGACGAGAACACGATCGAGCCGGTGGTCTGCACGGGGATGACGACGCAGCCGACGCGGGGCCGCACGTCGGCGTGCGCGATGTGGTCGAACAGGGGCTGGTATCCGGTGCGTACCCGGCTCAGCAGTTCGGCGGAGCCGTGCTCCGTGGCCACGTACTTCTCGCACTTGAGGGGGACGACGAGCAGCAGCCGCGGTCTGTCGTCGGACCGCAGGATCTCCTTGACCTGCTCGTACATCAGGTAGGGCGCGTTGATGCGCTCGTGGTAGAGGCCGTCGCGTTCCATGAGCGAGGGGGTGTCGACCGCCAGGACGACGACCGGGCTGTCGGCGAGGGCGTTGCGGACGCCCTGGGCGACGGGGGTGCCGTTCGGGTCGCGCAGGAGTCCGCCGGCGTAGTCGGTGAACCTGAGGACGAACCGGGATTTCCTGTTCTTGCGGCCGACCCCGATCTCGTACCGGTGCAGGTCGAGCGCGGACGTGTTGGCGACCCTGTCACGGACCTGCACGGATCGGGAGAGGGACTTGAGGACGGCGACGACGTCGGTGAGTCGGGCCGCCGTCTCGCCCACCGGTGTGAGGTCGAGGTCGGTGCCGCCGATCACCGAGGAGTACTGGACGTACATCGAGGCCAGCAGCGAGGTCTTGCCGGCCCCCGACGGGCCGAGCATGGTGACCTCCAGGACGTAGCGGGCGGGCATGCTCATGCCGCGACCTCCTCACGTGCCGGTGCGAGCGGTCCGGGGCCGCCCGGCACGGCCAGTGCCGCCAGTGCGGCCACGCCCTCGGACCAGCGCCGCAGGTGCGCGGCGTCCTCGGCGAGGGCGGCGAACTTCCCCGGCCAGATCTCGGCTCTGACGTCCTGGTAGAACACCAGCCACTCCTCCTCTGCGCCCGCCGACGCGATGACCCGGTCGTAGAACTCCTCGACGATCGCGAAGATGGCCGCGCTGGGGTCCGCGAGCGCCTTGTGCAGCTCGCTCCGGCACAGGTACAGCGCCTCGTCGTACGCCACTTCGAGCATCTCCCGCACCTGCTGGGCCGTCGGGCCGGGTCGGTGCGGGAAGGGCATGGCGGGGGTGTCGGCGTGGAGCCCGTCCAGGCAGGCTCGTACCCGGTGCTGGAGCATGCCCCGGTAGGTGAGCTGGAAGTCGGCCAGGAGTCGCAGGGCGTACCGGATCTCGCTGCCGCCGCTCTCCCGCACCCGCGGCACACGCGCGGCCACCTCCAGCAGGAACTCCCGGCCGTCCGGCGCGCCGCTGAGCCCGCCGAGACCGGCGGGACCGCGCAGCACGTGGGCGACGCGCTGCCGCATGTCGGCGGTACGCGCGTGCAGGGCCACGTCGCACTCCAGGAAACGTCTGGAGAGTCTGGCCCGGGACTCGTTGAGGTACTTGCCGTACGCCATGCTGAGCCCGTCCTCGGCCGCCGCGCGGGCGACGAGTTCGTCCACCGTCGGATGGGCCGGGTCGCGCTCCGCCGCCTCCAGCACCGTCTCCACGGCGTCGGCGAGCAGGTCGTCGGTCAGGTCCCGCTCGTCGCGCAACTCCCCCACCAGTGCGGCGAGTCCATGGGCGAGCCGGCCGTGCGTCTGCTTGAACAGCGCGGTGAACGGCAGGAACCAGATCTCCGTCGGCTGCGCCAGGTCGGCCAGCCGCTCGGCCCGCGTGGCCAGGTGGCCGAGGCGCTCGTGCAGTTCGGAGGCCTTCTCGGCGCGCACCGCGAGGTGGCGGTCGTCCAGGTCGTCGAGGTTGGCCAGCAGGTAGTCCACCACCCGGTCCATCGCGGCGGCCACGTCGTCCGGCCGGGAGCAGTCCGCGATGTGCGCCTCGGCCACGGTGAACCGCGAGGCCGGCAGCCACTGTTCGGCCATCCTGCGGGAGTTCGCGCTGTTGTCGCTCGTCGGGACGGCGCACTTGTTGATCAGCAGGAACGAGCACCGGTCGAGCCCGGTGGCGGGCAGCCCTTCCTGTACGTGGTCGTAGAGCTGGTGGTCGGGCGTGCCGATGCCGTCGCCCAGCGGATCGGGGCGGCGGACGAAGACCACGATGTCGATCTCGTCCCGCAGGGCGGCCACGATGCGCTGCGCGTCCTGGAGGTTGGTGTCGCCGAGGCCGGGCAGGTCGATCAACGACAGGCCCGTCCAGTCCTGCTGGGTGAAGTGCGTGGTGATCCGCACGTACCGCACCGCGCGGAAGGCGTGGTACCGCTCACGGTCGTGCTCGTCGGACTGGGCCACGAACCGGCGGATCTCGTGCGGGCCGACGCGGTGCGGCGACGGCATGCCCAGGTGGCGGCGGTATTCGGGCAGCGCGGTGTGGTACTGCGCCAGATGGGAGTACCTGCTGCCCTCGACGGACGGCTCCCCGGCGGTCTCCGGGGGCAGCGGCCCGGCGAACCGGTCGAGGGTCGTGGGGGCGGGGCCCAGTCCCAGCTCCGCGTAGTACGGGGCGATCACCTCGCGCAGGAAGGACCGCTCGCTGTGGAAGTAGACCTCCGCCTGGGTGGGGGCGCCGTCCTCGTGGCGCAGCACGCTGGTGACGCCCGTGCAGAAGCCGCCGTCGCTGGTGGGCACCTCCTGGTCGGTCAGCCCGGTCAGGCTCTGGATGAGCCGGCTCTTGCCCTGCCGGGCCCTGCCGATCACGCCCACGTTGAGCGTCGGCCGCCGGAACCGGGCCGCGGCGGCGTCGAGTGCGGCGGCCTCGACCGGCAGCTCCTCCAGCAGCCCGCTCACCTCGGCGCCGAGCGCCGCCAGCTGGGTCCGGGCGTCATCGGGCACCCGCCCCAGCAGTTCCGTCCGTAACGCCTCCAGTTCGCGGAGTCGGTCCAGGGCCTCCGTCACCCAGGTGTGGGCCCGCTCCAGCACCTCTGCCTGCCGGGCGCGCCGCCGACGGATCTCCCCGATTCTGTCCGCACGCGACATGCGGCCCCCCTCACCACACGACGAAACCCGGCGGCGGAACCGCCGGGTGCGCCGATGGTGACAGGAAAATCCGTAGATGCGACCGCGATGACAAGAAGTGTCGGAATGCGAGCGATTTCGCCCGGGACGCCACCGTCACCCCGCCCCGGGAGGCGATCCGGTCGCCTGTGCGGCTACCCGGGCGTCAGCCCGGGCGGTGCCCGGGCTCGGAGTCGTTCGGGTCGACACCGGTGAAGGCGTCGTCGTCCCTGGTTCCGCTGGGACGGCCGGAGCGGCCCCTGCGGCCGGTGCCCCGCATACCCTTCTCGGACTCCTCGGCGTAGTCCTCGCCGCCGCGCCCCTCACTGCCGGCGACGTCGCCGGGGACGGACGTGCGCTCCTCCTTGGACTTCTTGCGGCCCGGTCCACGCTTGGGCGCGTGTTCCTCGGCCTGGAAGGAACGCCGGGCGCTGGGGTTGTCCTGCTGTCGCGTCTCGTCGACGTCGGGAGACCAGCCGTGCTGTTCGGTCCCCTCGTGCCGGCTCGGCCCGCGGCCGCGAGACGGCTTCGATGACTTGTGTTCCTTGGGCATGCGCCGACCTGCCTGTCCACTGTGGGAGGGGGCACGTTCCTCGGTGCCCGGTCGGTAGCGATTCTTCCACCAATCGACATATCGGGCATACCGGGTCCATTGCGGCCGTCGACCCTACAACGGACTCGGTCCGGCCGCCGCCCAGATGGCGGGAACCCCGACTCCTACGAGTGACCGCCGGGATTCGCGCCGACGTCCGCGAAGACGCCTGTATGACCATCGCAGGCATGCTCATCCTGCTCATCGGCAGCGCCTACAACAGCCTCACCCAGCGCGTGCACGCCGAGTTGCGTGAGCGCGGGCACAGGGTCGCCGTCGAGGTGACGCCTCGCGGCGACGACGTGCGGACGGCCGTCCGACGGCACTCTCCCGACCTGGTCGTGGCGCCGATGCTGAAGGCCGTCGTACCGCGCGAGGTGTGGTCGAGCCACACCTGCCTGATCGTCCACCCCGGTCCCGTCGGCGACCGGGGGCCCTCCTCGCTGGACTGGGCCATCCACGACGGCGTCGACGAGTGGGGCGTGACGGTGCTCCAGGCCGACGAGGAGATGGACGCCGGGCCGGTGTGGGCGACGGCCGCCTGCCCCGTCCCCCGCGTGGGCAAGAGCGACCTGTACCGCAACGAGGTGTCCGACGCGGCCGTCGAGGCCGTGCTTCTGGCCGTGGAGCGGTTCGCCTCCGGCCGGTACGTGCCGTTGGAGCAGGACGGCCTGCCGAGGGCGCCCGGCGCGCGGACCAGGCCGATGATGCGCCAGGGGGACCGCCGTATCTCCTGGGCCGAGGACTCCACCGACACCGTGCTGCGCACCCTGCGCGCCGCCGACTCCCAGCCCGGTGTGCTCGACGAGCTGCTGGGCGGGGAATGGTTCCTGCACGGCGGTCATCCCGAGCACCGGCTGCGGGGGCGGCCCGGGGAACTGCTGGCGACCCGGGCGGGTGCCGTCTGCCGGGCCACCACGGACGGCGCGGTGTGGATCCCGGAGCTGCGGGAGCGTACGGCGGCCGGTGCCCCGCGCGCGTGCAAGCTGCCCGCCGTGACCGCGCTGGGCGGGCGGCTGCCCGCGCTGCCGGTCGCACAGGACGCCACCTGGTCCGACATCCGCTACCGGGAGGACGGAGCGGTCGGTGTCCTGTCGTTCTCGTTCCCGGGCGGGGCGATGTCCACCGACCAGTGCCGGCGCCTGCTGGCCGCCTACCGGGCGGCGTGCGAGCGGCCGACGTCCGTGGTGCTCCTGGGGGCCGGGCGCGACTTCTTCTCCAACGGGATCCACCTCGGGGTGATCGAGGCCGCCCCCGATCCGGCCGCGGAGTCCTGGGCCAACATCAACGCGATGAACGACCTCGTCGAGGCGGTGCTCACCACCACCGACCGCCTGGTCGTCAGCGCAGTGGGCGGCAACGCCGCGGCCGGCGGCGTGATGCTGGCGCTGGCCGCCGACGAGGTGTGGTGCCGTTCGGGCTCGGTGCTCAATCCGCACTACCGGCGCATGGGGCTGTACGGCTCCGAGTACTGGACGTACAGCCTGCCCCGCCGGGTCGGTACGGCCATGGCGGAGCGGCTCACCCAGGAGGCGCTGCCGGTCAGCGCCGCTAGGGCCCGGGACATCGGGCTGATCGACCGGGTGGTCGAGTGCGCCCCGGCCCGGTTCACGGCCGAGGTCACTCTGCTGGCCCACCGGCTGGCGGCGTCCCCGCTCGTCCAGTCGCGTCTCGCCGCGAAGAAGGCCGAGTCCGAACGCCGGGAGGCCGTCACCCCGCCGGCGGCGGTCAGGGAGCGGGAACTGGCCCGCATGCGGAAGATCTTCAGGGACCCCCACGCGCCGTATCACGCGCTGCGCAGGGCCTTCGTACGCAAGGAACGGGCGCCGGCCGTCACGGATGCGACGGCTGCCGCTCTGACCGACGCTTAGCAGCAACAAGGGCCGATACATCGGCTTTGCCGTTTTCCTCCCCGGGAGGCAGTTGATGAACGCAGCATCGCCGACCACGGCTCAGGAGCCGGGCGCGGCCGGCTCACCCGGCACGGACGAGCAACCGATCCACATCCTCTGGATCAACGCCGGGCTGAGTTGCGACGGCGACTCGGTCGCCCTGACGGCCGCCATGCAGCCCAGCATCGAGGAGATCGCCCTGGGTGCCCTGCCCGGGCTGCCGAAGATCGCGGTGCACTGGCCGCTGATCGACTTCGAGTCCGGTCCGGTCGGCGGCGCGGACACGTTCATCGAGTGGTTCTTCAAGGGTGAGCGCGGGGAGATCGACCCGTTCGTGCTCGTGATCGAGGGGTCCGTTCCGAACGAGGCGATCAAGCAGGAGGGCTACTGGTGCGGCTTCGGCGACAACCCGGAGACCGGCCAGCCCATCACCACCAGCGAGTGGATCGACCGGCTCGCGCCGAAGGCCCTGGCCGTCGTCGCGATCGGCACCTGTGCCACGTACGGCGGTATCCACGCCATGGCGGGCAACCCGACCGGCGCAATGGGGGTGCCCGACTATCTGGGCTGGGACTGGAAGTCGAAGGCGGGCATCCCGATCGTGTGCGTGCCGGGCTGCCCGATCAAGCCGGACAACTTCGCCGAGACGCTGACCTATCTGCTGTACCAGGCGGCGGGGTCGGCGCCGATGATCCCGCTCGACGACAAGCTCCGGCCGACCTGGCTGTTCGGCGCGACCGTGCACGAGGGCTGCGACCGGGCCGGCTACTACGAGCAGGGCCAGTTCGCGATGTCGTACGACTCGCCCAAGTGCCAGGTGAAGATCGGCTGCTGGGGGCCGGTCGTGAAGTGCAACGTGCCCAAGCGGGGCTGGATGAACGGCATCGGCGGCTGCCCGAACGTGGGCGGCATCTGCATCGCCTGCACCATGCCCGGCTTCCCCGACAAGTTCATGCCGTTCATGGACGAGCCGCCCGGCGGCAGGCTCTCCAGCACCGCCAGCGGTGCCTACGGCGCCGTGATCCGCAAGCTGCGGTCCATCACGGCCAAGACCGTGGACAAGGAACCCAAGTGGCGGCACACCGGCCGGGAGATCACCACCGGCTACCGGCCGCCCTGGTGACCGCGCTGCCCCGGCCACTCCCCCACCCGCAGACCCGACCGACCGGAAGGCATCACAGACACAATGACCTCGACGACGACCGGTGACGGCACCGGCCTGGTGGAGATGGCGTGGGACCCGATCACCCGGATCGTGGGCAGCCTCGGCATCCACGCGAAGATCGACTTCAAGCAGAAGCGGGTCGCCGAGTGCTACAGCACCTCGTCGATCTTCCGCGGCTACAGCGTCTTCATGCGGGGCAAGGACCCGCGCGACGCGCACTTCATCACCAGCCGCATCTGCGGCATCTGCGGTGACAACCACGCCACCTGCTCGGTGTACACGCAGAACATGGCGTACGGCGTGAAGCCGCCGCACCTCGGTGAGTGGATCATCAACTGCGGTGAGTCCGCGGAGTTCATGTTCGACCACAACATCTTCCAGGAGA